>NZ_JARWPM010000037.1 GCF_029869215.1 Nocardia carnea | reverse complement strand
GCGCCCCACCGTGAATCTCGGCAAGCGGCGGGCCACCCCGCTGGGCCGTCGCCCCGCCGCGGTCCCGGCCTCCCGGCCGCTAAACTCGCGGCGGCGCCGAATCGTCGCGCGGCGGGAAAGCTGGGACGGGCCAAACCCTCCAAGGGCCTCGCTGAACTCGGCGCCGCCGACGGTCACGTGTGGGTTTCGGGGCCATGTGAACCCCTCATCAGGGCCTGTGTGTGCTCACCCGTCAGCCGCTGCCGGTAGCGAGTCCGTCCGACCGAGAGATTCCGGGCGGACCCACCCGCTGGATCTCATCAGGGCCTGGTAGGACTCGGCGCCGACGTGGTGGCGATCGGCCCGCGCGCCGCCTCGTAGGCCGCGCCGACCCGGTACAGCCGGTCGTCGGCCAGCGCCGGGGCCATGATCTGCAGGCCCACCGGCATCCCGTCGTCCCGGCTCAGGCCCGAGGGCACCGACATCGCCGGATGCCCGGCCAGGTTGGTGGGCAGCGTGCACAGATCCGACAGGTACATCGCCAGCGGATCGTCGACCTTCTCGCCGAGCTTCCACGGCGTGAACGGGCTCGTCGGGGAGACGAGCACATCGACCTGCTCGTAGGCCTTGTCGAAATCGCGGGCGATCAGCGTCCGCACCTTGAGCGCCTGACCGTAGTAGGCGTCGTAGTACCCGGCCGAGAGCGCGTAGGTACCGATCATGATGCGGCGTTTCACCTCGGGCCCGAAACCGGCGGCCCGCGTGGCGGCCATGACCTGTTCGGCACTGTGCTGCCCGTCGTCGGCGACCCGCAGCCCGTAACGCATGGCGTCGAACCGGGCCAGGTTGGAGGACACCTCACTGGGCAGGATCAGGTAGTAGGAGGCCAGCGCGTACTCGAAATGCGGGCAGGACACCTCGACCACTTCCGCGCCGAGATCCTTCAGCACGCCCACGGCCGCGTCGAAGGAGGCGAGCACACCCTGCTGGTAGCTGTCGGAGTGCAGTTCCTTGACCACGCCGATCTTCACACCGCGCAGATCTCCGCCCGCGCCCTGGCGCGCCGCCTCGACCACCGGCGGCACCGGCACGTTACGAGAGGTCGAATCCCGCGGATCGTGCCCGGCGATCACCTCGTGCAGCAGTGCGGTGTCCAGTACCGTCCGCGCGCAGGGGCCGCCTTGGTCCAGGGACGACGCACAGGCGACCAGTCCGTACCGCGACACCGTGCCGTAGGTCGGCTTGGTGCCGACGGTCGCGGTGACCGCTGCCGGCTGCCGGATCGACCCGCCGGTATCCGTGCCGATCGCCAGCGGCGCCTGGTAGGAGGCCAGCGCCGCCGCCGAACCGCCGCCGGACCCGCCCGGGATCCGGCCGGTGTCCCACGGATTCCTGGTGGGTCCGTAGGCGGAGTTCTCGGTGGAGGAACCCATCGCGAATTCGTCCATATTGGTTTTGCCCAGGATCGGGATACCGGCGGCCCGCAGTCGCGTGGTGAGCGTGGCGTCGTAGGGCGCCACCCAGCCCTCGAGGATCTTCGACGCGCAGGTGGTGGGCATATCGGTCGTGGTGAACACGTCCTTGAGCGCCAGCGGGACACCGGCCAGCGGCGAGGCCGGTGCTTTCCCCCCGGCGATCGCGGTATCCACCTCGGCGGCGGCGGCCAGCGCCTGCTCACCGGCGACATGCAGGAAGGCGTGGTATTCGCCGTCGACCTCGGCGATCCGGTCCAGATGCGCCCGGGTCACCTCCACCGACGACACTTCCCCGCCGTGGATCTTCGCGGCCAGCTCGGCCGCACCGAGTCCGGTCAGTTCCTCCGTCATTCGCCCTCTCCCAGAATCTGCGGCACCAGGAACCGCTGGTCTTCACTGGCCGGCGCGCCGGCCAGGGCCTGCTCGGGGCTGAGCCCGGGACGCACCTCGTCGGGGCGGGTCACATTCGTCACCGGATCCGGGGACGGCGTGGCGGGAACATCGGCGGCGGCCACCTCGGAGATGGTCGCCACATGGCTGAGGATCGAATCCAGCTGTCCGGCGAACTGATCGAGTTCGGCCTCGGACAGGGCGAGCCTGGACAGCCGGGCGAGGTGTGCGACCTCGTCGCGGGAGATGGCGGTCACCGCGAACCCCTTTCGGCGATAGTTCGGATTACGGATCACAAGCACCGAACAGCCTAATGGTGCCGCTCGCCCGGGCCCGCCGCGAGGCCACACGAGCACCGCGGCCCACCCGATTCACACCGTCGGCTACCGCTGCGGGGCGGTCAGGGCGCACAATTCGAGTCGAGAACCCTTCGAAATGGGTGTAGAGATGAGCAGACCGGGTATCCGTTGAGAGCCTCGGCCGCTGAAGGAAAGGGAAACGCACGTGTCTTATCTGCTCCGCGTGCAACTTCCGGATCGTCCGGGAAGCCTGGGATCGCTGGCGGTGGCATTGGGCACCGTCGGCGCCGATATCCTCTCGCTGGACGTGGTCGAGCGCGGCGCCGGGTTCGCCGTCGACGATCTGGTCGTCGAGATCGCCCCGAACGCACTCCCCGATACGCTGATCACCGCCGCGGAATCGCTGGCCGATGTGCGCGTCGATTCCATCCGGCCGTATTCGGGTGTCCTCGACACCCACCGCGAACTCGAACTCATCGACAATGTCGCCAATGCCCGCGACGACCGGCTCCAGGTGCTCGTCGACGGGATCCCCCGGGTGCTGCGAGTCGGCTGGAGCACCGTGCTCGACATCGGCCCGCAAGGCGCGTACCGCCTGGTCGGCAGCCAGAGCGCACCGCAGACCCAGGCGGCATCGGTGCCGTGGATGCCACTGCAGAAGCCGACGGCGCTCGACGCCGACGCGGACTGGGTGCCGGAGATCTGGCGCGATATGGATACCAAACTGGCCGCCGCGCCATTGGGGCCGTCCAGCCAGGCGCTCCTGCTGGGCCGCCCCGGCGGGCCCGATTTCCGGCCCTCGGAGATCGCGCGTCTCGGGTACCTCGCCGGAATCGTCGCGACCGTTCTGGGCTGAACAGCCTTGTCAGGTCACCGGGGCACCCGTGCCACCGCAAGCGGGTCGCGTTACGACCCGGGTTCCACAATCCGCCACCGGTCCGGCTTGCCGGGCGGATAGGCGACGGTGAGCGTATCGCCGACAGCGGGCCAGTAGGCGGCATCCCAGACCAATCGCCCGTACACCACGGTGCCGGATTCGGACGGACCGGACAGGTTTCCGGTGATGGTCACGAACTGCTCGCCCATCGCCTCGGGCCGCGGGCTCACCCCGGTGAGGTACAGCGACCCGATCTCGGCGTCCTGCGGCAGCGCGGTACCCCGCCGCCCGCGGAACACCAGGACCAGCATTCCCACCAGTGCGGCCACCATGATCGCCAGCATCGCCAGTTCGAAGAACACACCACCATGCTAGGCCGAGCCGCCGCCCGCACCGGCCGCGCACGCCGAGCCGCCGGCAGTCCGGTGGATTCCCGGTCCGAAACCCGCTGCGCCGGAAAAAGATCATCCGAAACGCCCGCGAGTAACTGTTTGCGTGAGACCTGCCGCATCGCGCATCAGGCCGCCACCACCGGGTATCCCACGATTACCGATGCGGAAGGAAGATCGAAATGCCGAACCCATCGATTCGAACGGGCGCGACCGGCAGTCGCGTCCTCGGCCTGGTGCTCCTGATCTGGTTCGTGGCGGGCATCGTCGCCGCCTGGCAGCGGGGCTATTTCAACGAACCACCGGAACAATGCTCACACGCCGCGACGCTGGCGGTGAACATCGTCGCCGGACCGCTCAACTACATGGGCCTCAACCCGAAGATGGGTTGCACATTGCCACAACCGAGCAAGTAGCCGGCGCCGGCGGCCGGCGCTCAGGACATCGCGAGTGTACTGACACCGGCCGCCGACCTCCGGACCGTCCAGACACCGGTGCGGGTGCGCGCCGACCGTCCGTTACCACGGTCCACGAGCGCGCGATCGCCGGTCGTGTACACCAATTGCGCACCGCGCGTATTGGTTTCCGGATTCTGGAACAGCTGCACCAGGCGATCGGCCTCCTCGGCCGTCAGCTGCGCGCCGAAATCGTCGGCAACCAGCACCTTTCCGGCGTCGAGGGTATCGAGCAGTACGGGTAGCAGCCGTAGCAGAGCCAGGGTCGCGGAGGATTCCTCGGCGAGAGTGAACACCGGTTCGATACCCGTATGCACGAGCCGCAACCCGACCCCGTGCCGCGCGACCATCCGCGTGTACAGCGCGTCGCGCGCATTGCGCATATTGGTCAGTTCGCGTGCCAGCTGCGCGACGGTGAGCCCGGTGTCCTGTTCCAGCTGCGCCGCGTACCCCGCGGAGGCGATCGCCCGCTCGGTCTGTTCGCTCAGCGCCGCGATATCGGCGTCGAGGTCGCGCAGATAGTCGGCGTACCCGGGATCGTGCTGCGCGATGAGCAGATCGGTGATCCCCAGATCGGCGGTCTGCAACAAGGTCAGCAACCGGGCCGCGTTCTCGGCGGACCGCGACAGATGCGAACCCACCCGCAGTTCGATCGCCTCGGTAGCGACGGGGCCACGCAGCACCTCGAGCATCGTTTCGAACCAGCGGTAGGCGGGCACCAGCGCCTCGGCGTACATCTGCCCGGCCAGGCTCAGCAGCAGCGCGTTGGGTCGCACCAGCGGCACCAGCGCGGTGATGCCGAACCGCGCGGCCTCGAACATCGGCCCCACCCGCACCGCTTCACCCTCGCGTTCGAAAACGATCCGCTTGCGCGACCGCGGATGGCTGTAGAGCCATTCGGCCGTGACATCGGCGGCATCCAGCCGGAACCCGTAGGTGTACGGCGTCCCCTCGGCGATGAACACCACCTCGAATTCGGAGGGCTGCCCGGTACGGCCGAGATGCGGTGCGCGTTCGGGCCCGGCGTAGGGGTCCCAGCCGGTCACCGAACGCAGCACCGCGTCGCGCATATGCCCCAGCGCATCCACCAGATTCGATTTACCGGCCGCCGGCCCGCCGTGCACGGCGGTGACCGGCACCGCCACCGGCGTGCTACCGCGGGTCAACCGCAATTCCTGAAGGTCGGCCAGCGATTTGTGGTTGGACACCCGAAAACTGCGCAGCATCCCGCCATCCTGCCGTGCCCGGCCGCCGGGCCGCAGCATCGGGACCGCCACCGTGTCGTACCGGTCCCCTCCGGGGCGGTCCCGGAACGACCGGTGTTCCAGCGCGAAGCCGATATGCCGGACCGAGGCGTCGGCGGTCCAGAAGAGCAGCTCAGGCCCCGCGCTACTCCTTCGGCGCGTCCGGTTCCGAGCCGGATTCCCCGGCCGGTCGCACGGCATCCGGGCCGGATTCGAGGAGGGTGCGGAATCCGTCTTCGTCGAGGATCGGCACACCCAGTTCCTCGGCTTTGGCGGCCTTGGAGCCGGGCGAATCGCCGATCACCACGAAGGCCGTTTTCTTCGATACCGATCCGGCGGCCTTCCCGCCGCGCTGCAGGATCGCCTCCTTCGCGCCGTCTCGGGAGAATCCCTGGAGCGATCCGGTGACCACGATGGACAGGCCCTCGAGGTTGCGCGGGATCGATTCGTCTCGTTCGTCGGCCATCCGGACCCCCGCGGCCCGCCATTTGTCCACGATGGCGCGATGCCAGTCGACGGTGAACCATTCCGCGACCGCGGTCGCAATGGTGGGCCCGACGCCCTCCGCACCGGACAGTTCCTCGAGAGTCGCCTGCTCGATCCGCTCGAGGCTGCCGAATTCGGCGGCCAGGGCGCGGGCGGCCGTGGGCCCGACGTGGCGGATGGACAACCCGACCAGCACCCGCCACAGCGGGACGTCCTTGGCGGCGGCGAGGTTGTCCAGTAGGCGGCGGCCGTTGGCGGAGAGGCTGCCGTTCTTGTTCACGAACAGCGAGACGTTCTGCAATCGCTCGGCGTCCAGGTCGAACAGGTCGCCCTCGTCGGTGATCGCGCCGGAGTTCAGCAGTGCGACGGCCGCCTCATAGCCCAGCGCCTCGATATCGAAGGCGCCCCGGCCCGCCACATGGAACACCCGCTCCCGCAACTGCGCGGGGCAGGTGCGCTGGTTGGGGCAGCGGATATCGGCATCGCCTTCCTTCTCGTAGGCGAGTTCGGTCCCGCATTCGGGGCAATGCGTGGGCATCACGAATTCACGTTCGTCGCCGGTGCGGGCATCCACCACCGGGCCCAGCACCTCGGGGATCACATCACCGGCTTTGCGGATGGTGACGGTATCGCCGATCAGCACGCCCTTGCGCACCACCTCGGCGGCATTGTGCAAGGTCGCCATCGCGACCGTCGACCCGGCGATCACCACCGGTTCCATCACCGCGAACGGCGTAACCCGCCCGGTGCGCCCGACGTTCACCGCGATATTGCGCAGTTTCGTGGTGGCTTCCTCCGGCGGGTACTTGTAGGCGATCGCCCAGCGCGGCGCCCGGGAGGTGGACCCCAGCCGGCGCTGCAGCAGCAGTTCGTCGACCTTCACGACCAGACCGTCGATCTCGTGCTCGATATCGTGGCGGTGCTCGGCCCAGTAGGCGATACGGTCCAGCACGGCATCGACCCCTTGGACCAGCACGGTATGCGCCGACACCGGCAGCCCCCAGGCGGCGAGCGCCCGATAGGCGTCGTGCTGGGAGCGGGGCGTGAACCCCTCGGTGCGCCCGAGACCGTGGCAGATCATCCGCAACCGCCGCCGCGCGGTGACCGACGGATCCTTCTGCCGCAGCGAACCGGCCGCGGTATTGCGCGGGTTCGCGTACGGCGGTTTACCTTCCGCCACGATCGCGGCGTTGAGCGTTTCGAAATCTTCCAGCCGGAAGTACACCTCCCCCCGCACTTCCAGCAGGTCGGGGATGGGGAATTCGTCGGTTCCGGTGAGTTCCCCGGGTATGTCCTCGATGGTCCGCGCGTTGAGCGTGACGTCTTCACCGGTCCGGCCGTCACCCCGGGTGGCGCCGCGGACCAGTTTCCCGTTGCGGTAGACCAGGTTGAGCGCGACCCCGTCGATCTTCACCTCACACAGATAGTGCAGATCCGGGCCGGTCTCCTCCTCGACCCGCGCCGCCCAGGCACGCATATCCGCCGCGGAGAAGGCATTGTCCAGGGAGAGCATCCGCTCCAGGTGATCCACCGGGGTGAAATCGGTGGCGAATCCGCCGCCCACCAGCTGGGTGGGCGAATCGGGGGCGCGCAGATCGGGGTATTTCTCCTCCAGCGCCAGCAACTGCTGGAACAGCTGATCGAATTCACCGTCGGAGATGATCGGCGCGTCCCGGACGTAGTACCGGAACTGGTGTTCGCGCACGGTATCGGCGAGTTCCTGCCAGCGCGCGCGTTCCGCCCCGGCGGCCGGTGCGGGTGCGGCCTCGCCGTTGGAGATATCCCGTTCGGTGGGGGTTCCGGTCTCACTCACATCTGGCAGATTAGTCGAGGCCACCGACACTCCCGGTCACATATCCGCACGTCGCCCGCCCCGCGCCCGACCGTTGCAGTCCCGCGGTGAACACACCGGAGAGCACCGGCGGAATTCACACGACCGCCCGGACTGCGCTCCGCGCCAGGGCACACATGCCCCCGGTGGCGAGGGACTGCCGCAGGGAGTGGTCGCCCGAACCTGACGGTGACGGGTCGCACCGCATGCGCATGCGCGTGGCACGCCGACCGAAGTCCGGCGAATCCTACTGCGGCACCAGCGACTCCGGGTCCTGCGCGAACGCCTTCGCGGTATCCGAGGCCAGGCGCAGCGCATCCCGCGCCCAGCTCAGTGGTGCGCCGCCCAGTCCGCAGGCGGGGCTCACGGTCACCCGCCGGGCCAGTTCGGCGCGGGGGAATCCGAGACGATCCATCAGGCGCGCGCCCGGTTCGGCGATGTCCCGCCAGTTCTGCGCGGTGCCGGGCTTGGTTGTCGGCACCATCCCGAGCACCAGGTGTTTGCCCGCGTCCAGCGCTTCGCCGACCGCGTCCAGGCCGGCGGTGCCGGACAGGGTCGCGAGATCGAAGCCGAGTGCGCCGGCCGCGGTCCGGCGCAGGAAGTCCAGCGGCGGACGGTGCGCGCAGGTGTGCACCAGAGTCGCCACCCGTTGCGGTGCCAGTACCGCGTCGAGGATCGACAACGCCTCCGGTTCGGGCAGCGCGGGCACCGTGTTGAGCACGCTCGCCCCGCGCAGCGAACCGTTGAGCACATCGGCCAGTGACGGTTCGTCCAATTGCAGCACGACCTCGGTCTCCAGCCGGGCCGCGATTTCGGCGATATGCGCAGCGATCCCTTCGGCCAGCGAATCCGCCAGATCGCGTACCGCGCCACGGTCGGTGAGTACCCGATGACCGTGGGGTAGTTCCACCTGGGCGGCCAAGGTCAGCGGACCCGCGGCCTGCACCTTGACCGGCCGCCCGCTCCCGCGCAGCCCGGCGTTCTCCCAGGCCTCCTGCAGGGCGTCGAGGTCGGTGCGCAGCAGATCGCGCGCACGCCGCGACACCCCGCCGGGGCGCGCGGCCAGCCGGTAGCCGCGCGGAGTGATGTCGAAACGCATATCCACCAGCAGCGCCGACGCCCGCCCGACGGTATCCGCGCCCACCCCGCGCCCGGGCAGTTCCACCAGATGCGGCAGACCGGGCAGCTCGCCGACGATCACCGCGGCCGCCTCGCGCGGGTCGGTGCCGGGCCACGACCCGACCCCCGTCGCCACTCCGGCCGGAATGGCCGCTGCGGTCATCGCGGCGCGCCGGCCGGTGCCGTACGCGAGGTGGCCGCGATCGTCCCGCTGCCCAGCACCTCGTCGCCGGCCGGGTCCGGCCGGTACAGCACCGCCGCCTGACCCCGCGCGACACCGCTGAGCGGTTCGTGCAACCGCACCCGCAGCCCGTCGCCGACCGCTTCCGCGGTGGCGGGCGCGATACCGCCGTGTGCCCGGACCTGCACCACACACTCGACCGGCCCGTCCGGCGCCACCCCGCCGGTCCAGACGGCCCGTTCGGCGTCGATGGCCCAGACCTGCAGATCATCGGCCGATCCGACGTGCACGGTGCCGGAGTCCGGGTCGATCTCGGTGACATAGCGCGGTTTGCCGTCCGGTCCGGGCCCGGGCAGTCCCAGGCCCTTGCGCTGCCCGATGGTGAATCCGTGCACACCGTCGTGCCGTCCGAGTTCGGCGCCCTGCCGGTCGACGATCGCGCCCGGCCGGATCCCGATTTTCGCCCCGAGGAACGCCCGGGTGTCGCCGGAGGGGATGAAGCAGATGTCGTGGCTGTCCGGTTTGTCGGCCACCGCCAGCCCGCGTTCGGCGGCCTCGGCCCGGATCTGCGGTTTCGGGGTGTCGCCCACCGGGAACATGGCCCGTTTCAGCTGCTCGGCGGTCAACACCGCGAGCACGTACGACTGATCCTTGTCCGCGTCCACCGCCCGGCGCAGCACGCCGTCGGCCAGGCGGGCGTAATGTCCGGTGACCACGGCGTCGAAACCGAGGGCCGCGGCCCGGTCGGCCAGCGCGGAGAACTTGATCTTCTCGTTGCAGCGCAGGCAGGGGTTCGGCGTTTCACCGGCGGCGTAGGCCGCGACGAAATCGTCGATCACATCTTCTTTGAAGCGGTCGGCGAAGTCCCAGACGTAGAACGGGATACCGAGCACGTCCGCGGCCCGGCGGGCGTCACCCGCATCCTCCTTGGAGCAGCAGCCCCGCGAACCGGTGCGCAGGGTGCCCGGCGCGCTCGACAGCGCCAGATGGACCCCGATCACCTCGTGCCCGGCATCGACGGCCCGTGCCGCCGCCACCGCGGAATCCACTCCACCACTCATCGCGGCGAGTACGCGCATACGCTACGCACCTCCTCTCGCACCGGCCAGGCCCGCGGCCCTGGCTCGTTCCACTACTTGCGGTAATACTTCCAACAGGGCATGGATATCGGATCGCCGCGAGGTATGTCCAAGGGAAAAACGCAGCGAACCGCGCGCGTCCCGGGCATCGACCCCCATGGCGATCAGCACATGGCTCGGCGAGGCCACCCCGGCCGTGCACGCCGAACCGGTCGAACATTCGATCCCCGCGGCGTCCAGCAGCATCAGCAGCGAATCGCCCTCGCAGCCGGGGAACGTGAAATGCGCGTTGCCCGGCAACCGGCGCTCGTCGTACGGGCCGTTGAGCACCGCGTCCGGAGCGATCCGGCGCACCCCGGCGATCAGTTCGTCCCGCAAACCGCTCAGTTCCTCTGTCCGGAAAGGCATTTCCGCCACCGTCTGGTGCAGCGCGGCGGCCAGCCCGGCCGTGGCGGCCACATCGGAGGTCCCCGACCGCAGATCGCGTTCGTGCCCGCCTCCGTGCAGCAGCGGCACACAACCCACCTGCCGCCCGAGGAGCAGTACGCCCACCCCGTGCGGTCCGCCGAGCTTGTGACCCGCGAAACTCGCCGCGGCCAGCCCGCTGGCCCCGAAATCGATGGGCAGTTGCGCGGCGGCCTGCACCGCGTCGCTGTGCATGGGCACCCCGGCGGCGCGCGCAATAGCGGCCAGCTCCGCGATCGGCTGGATCGCGCCGATCTCGTTGTTCGCCCACATCACGGTGACCAGCGCCACCTCGCCGGCATTCTCGGCGAGTTCGGCGCGCAGCGTCTCGGGTGCGACGATGCCGTCGCCGTCCACCGGCAACCAGGTGACCCGCGCCCCCTCGTGCCGTTCCAGCCACTCCACGGCGTCGAGCACCGCATGGTGTTCGGTGGCCCCGGCCAGGATGCGGGTACAGCGCGGATCGGCGTCGCGGCGGGCCCAGTAGATGCCTTTGACCGCGAGGTTGTCGCTTTCGGTCCCGCCGGAGGTGAGGATCACCTCGGAGGGCCGGGCACCCAGATCGGCGGCGATCGATTCGCGCGCCTCCTCCAGCCGGCGGCGGGCCGCCCGGCCCGATCCGTGCAGCGAGGACGGGTTACCGCCCAGCGCGAACGCAGCGGTCATCGCCTCGACGGCCGCGGGCAGCATCGGTGTGGTGGCCGCATGATCGAGGTAAACCGTCGTGGGCACACCGCTGACCGCACCCGGAAAAGCCGACTTCATGACCGACAAAGCCTATCCCACCGTTGACCTGGGCCTCTTCGGGGTGTCTCCCCCGCTTTCCTACGATTTTTCTCCGATTTGCTCACGAGTCACAACAGTGCAGGCACCACCGGCATTCCCGGGTCAGCCGCGGTGGTGGCGCAGTTCGTAGCTTGCCCGCTCCTCGGCGGCGCGGCGCCGGCGGCCCGGATCGGCCAGCGCGGGGTCGAGACCGTGCTTGACCAGAATGTGCCGCCGGTGCACGTACACCAGAGCGACCGCGAAGAAGGCGAGCGGGAGGAAGACCAGCACGGCCATCGCAAACCCCATCCACCACGGCCCGGGGACCAGCGCGAACAGGCACAAGAACGGGATCGGGGGAAGCAGGAAGCGTTGCAGGAAACGGCGGGTGGCGCCCGGGCCGGTCTGGTCACGCAGGACCCACTGCTGCATCGAGGAGGGCAGGGGCTCGCCGAAGAGGTAGCGCATGCGCTGGGTCGGTGTCGGGATCCGGTCTGTCACGAGTTCGTCCTGTCCGAGCCGCGGCGGCCGAGGATCGCGCCGACGGGGTTCATGATCGATTGTCCGGGTGGGCGAGGGCAGCGCGGCGGGCTGCCTCGTTGACCCGTCCGAGCACTTCACGCAATTCCTCGAGATCGCTGAGTTCCACACCGAGCCGGTCGACGACAGCGGCCGGAATACGCTCGGCCTCGCGACGGAGCGCGATACCTGCGTCGGTGAGGTCGACCACCAGGGTGCGTTCATCGCGGGGGTCCCGCCGCCGGGTGATCAGGCCGGCACCCTCCAGGCGTTTGAGCAGCGGCGACAGCGTGGGGGAATCGAGCTGAATCGCCTCGGCGATGGCTTTCACCGACATCGGCGCCTCACCCCAGAGTGCCAGCATGACGAGGTACTGGGGGTGCGTCAGGCCGAGCGGGTCCAGCAGGGGCCGGTATACGGCGAGCACCGAGCGGTTCGCCACCGCCAGCGCGAAACATACCTGCCGCTCCAACCGCAGCGGGTCCTCGATATCCGCGGTCACCAAGCCTCCGTGCGATCGAACTACCCTGCCGATTCGAACATAGCCCACGAATAGTTAATGCACCAATTATTCGCGGGTAATCCGAATCACAGGCCCGGTGCGGCCTCCGGGCGCCGAGGAATGCTCGGTGGGAACAATCCTCGGCAACGGCTCCTGCAGTCCAGATGAGCCCAGCACGGGCCCAGTACTTCTCGCGCGGCCGTTTCACCGACATTACAAATGAGCACCGGCCCGGTTCGGCGGAGTGAACGGCCGGGCCGGTATCGCAGCACAACGATTACACCGCGGTTATCCGCACGGCGACCCGTTCGGCGAGCAACACGGTCGTCGGATCGAAACACGCAGTACCGCAGTGGTTTTCCCGATTCCTGCCGGTGCGCAGGCGGTAACGCCCGGCAATTCCCTCTTCTTCCACAGGTGACCAACCGGAAATACGGCGGGCGTCAACTTGACTCATCGGTGCACAGCGCACGAACCGGAACCCCGCCCCGTGCACCGATTCCCATCGCACCGTTCGCAGGAGATCAATCATGTCCGCACCCGCCGGCACCACCACCGATATCGACAAGGCCATCGCGGAGAACATCGCGAAATCACTGGCCGAGATCCCGCACCCGGCCTTGCCGAAGGGCACCAATATCTACGGGTCGACGAAAATCTTCCCGGACTATCGCGCCGAGGCCGGCGAAACCTACTTCACCCTCGTGCACGGCATCGCCCACGAATCGTCGGTGAGCTTCGTGGCGGTCCTGCAAGCGACCCGGGCGCTGCGCAAGGGGTTCGAATCGGCCATCTACTTCTACGGCCCCGGCGCGATCAACTGTGTCGCCAACCGCGGCTTCCCGACCACCGGTGACAGTGGTTTTCCCGGCGAGCAGAACATCAACGATTCCCTCGCCACCTTCATCGCGGAGGGCGGCACGGTGTTCGCGTGCCGGTTCGGGCTGGCGCTGCACGGCGCTCGCGAGGAGGACCTCATCGAGGGGGTCGTCCCGGCACATCCGCTGGATGTCCAGGACGCGCTGATCCACTACGCCCGCAAGGGTGCCATCATCAACTCCACCTACCAGGTGTAGGCCGGCGCCATGACCGAAATATCCACCCGGGTAGATCTCGCGCTACTCGGTATTCGCGTCGATGTACCGGTGCAGCGCCGCTCCGGGGCCGGTCCCAGCGACGACGGTCATGTGTTGTTCGGGGGCGCCGGCGCTGCCGTTCCCCTCCGGTCCGACAGTCCCTATACCCTGCGCGACAACCGGTTACTGCTGGACGGCACCGATCTCGGGGTGACGGTCGAACCGGTCCGCCGGCCGCGTTTCTACGATCTGCGCACCGCCGACGGTATTGCCTACGAGCAGATCGCCAGGCTGCACGGCGCCGATGTGCTCGCCACCACGGTGGTGCAGACCTGCGTCCGGTACGCCGAGGACCAGCGGTGCCGGTTCTGTGCCATCGAGGCCTCGCTCGCGTCGGGTTCCACCATCGCGGTCAAGCGGCCCGAGCAGTTGGCCGAGGTCGCGGCGGCCGCGGTCCGGCTCGACGGGGTCCGGCAGATGGTGCTGACCACCGGCACCTCGGCGGGCAAGGATCGCGGCACCCGGCATCTTGCCCGCTGTGTGCGCGCGGTGAAGAACGCCGTACCGCACCTGCCGATCCAGGTGCAATGCGAACCCCCAGGTGACCTGGCCGCACTCGCGGATCTGAAGGCCGCCGGCGCGGATTCCATCGGTATCCATGTCGAATCGCTCGACGACGAGGTGCGCGCCCGCTGGATGCCCGGCAAATCGACGGTTGCGCTGAGTGAGTACCGGGCCGCGTGGGCGGAGGCGGTGCGCTTGTTCGGGCGCAACCAGGTATCCACCTACCTGCTGGTCGGGCTGGGCGAGGATCCGGACGAACTGGTTGCCGGGGCGGCGGAGCTGATCGCGTTGGGTGTGTACCCGTTCATCGTGCCGTTCCGGCCGTTGCGCGGGACGCTCGCCGTGGACGTCGACGGTGCCGGCGCACCGGCACCGCAACTGCTCGAAGAGGTCACCCGCCGGGTGGCGGAGCTGTTGCGGGCGGCCGGTATGGCGGGCGCCGGGCAGAAGGCCGGCTGCGCGGCGTGTGGCGCCTGCAGTGTCCTGCAGACCGCGGGAGCCTGAGATGACCACCACCGCGCTCCTGCCCGCACAGCCCGGCACGCTCCGGGAGGACACCTACGCACCGCGCACGGATTACTGTGTTCTGTCCGGACACCCCGCCCCGGCGCCGCCGCCGGACGGCTTCCTCGTCCGCCCGGCGACCGGCGCTCAGCTGACCCGCTACCGCGCCCTGCGGCGGGAGAACTTCGTCGTCGATCAGGGTTTGTTCCAGGGCAGCGATACCGACGATCTGGACGACGATCCGCGCACGGTGGTCCTCGTCGCGGTCGCCCCGGACGGGGCGGTGCTCGGCGGGGTCCGGATCGCCCCGGCCACCGCCGAAGACCTCGGCTGGTGGACCGGCAGCCGGCTCGTCGTGGACTGTGGCCGCCGCACCCGCGGCGTGGGCCGTGCGCTGGTCCGGGCGGCCTGTGCGTACGCCGTGGACAATAATGTGCTCCGGTTCGAGGCGACCGTCCAGGAGCGCCACGCGCCGATGTTCACCCAGCTCGGCTGGGTCCGGCTGGACGACACCCGAATCGGTGGTACGCCGCATATCCGCATGCGCTGGCCGATCGACCGGATCGAACGCCTCACCCGGGCGACCAAGGCGCTACTGGGACCACTGCTGAGTGATCTCGGGAACGGCCCGGCCACGCTGGGCGGCAACGGTTTCCGCGGTGACGACGGCGCTCCGGTACCGGCCAGCGACCTCGTCGCGGCCTGCGACGCCATCGTCCCCGCGATGATCCAGCGCGATCCGGAATGGGCGGGCTGGTGTTCGGTGCTGGTGAATCTCAACGATCTCGCCGCGATGGGCGCACGGCCGGTCGGACTCCTGGACGCGGTCGCGGCCCCCACCAGGTCGGTGCTCACCAGGATCCTGCGCGGCCTGACCCGGGCGAGCGAGCTCTGGGACGTGCCGGTATTGGGTGGGCACACCCAGCTCGGTCCCGCGGCGCTGTCGGTGACGGCCCTGGGCCACACCCGGCGGCCGGTACCCGGCGGCGGGGGCCGCACCGGGGACGAACTCCGGCTCACCGCCGATCTCGGCGGCGGCTGGCGCCCCGGTTACCCCGGGCGCCAATGGGATTCGACCTCGCACCGCACGGGGACGGAGTTGCGGATGCTGGGCCGGTTCGTCGCCGATACCGCCCCGGCCGCCGCGAAGGATGTGAGTATGGCCGGTATCGCGGGCACCGCCGGCATGCTGGCCGAGGCGTCGGGAACCGGCGCCGAACTCGAGGTCGCCCGGATCCCCCGTCCCGCGGGAGCCGGACCGGCCGATTGGCTCACCTGCTTCCCCGGCTTCGCCATGCTCACCGCCGACCGTCCCGCGGCAGCGATCGCCGACCCGGGACCCGCCACCTCGGCCGTCTGCGGCGTACTCACCGCCGAACCCGGCGTGCGGTTGCGCTGGCCGGACGGAACGCTGACCACCGCGGTGCCCGGCACCGTCACCGGATTAGGACCCTCATGACCGACACCACTATCTCCGTGGCGGCCGCCGAATTCGGCCGCGATATGGAACTCTGCTACCGCACTGTCGCCGCCTCGATCGAGGAGGCACGCCGCCGTGGCAGCCGTCTGCTCGTCCTGCCCGAAGCCTGCCTGGGCGGGTACCTGCCCAGTCTGGGCGGGGGCGGTGAAAGCGCGGAGGCACGGCAACGCCGGCTGCGCAGCCTGCCCCCAGCGCTCGGCCTCGACGGCCCGGAACTGCGCCGCATCGTGGCCATGGCCCGGGATATGGTCGTTACGCTGGGATTCTGCGAGGCGGACGGCAATACCCGCTACAACACCGCGGTAACTCTCACCGGGGACGGGATTCTCGGCACCTACCGCAAGGTGCATCAGCCGCTCGGGGAAAATCTCTGTTACGCAGCAGGTTCCGAATATCATGCGTTCGACACTCCGGTCGGCCGGATAGGCATGCAGATCTGCTACGACAAAGCGTTCCCGGAGGCCGCCCGCGCCCTCGCGCTGGACGGCGCGGAGATCATCACCTCCTTGTCGGCCTGGCCCACCGCACGCACCGCGGCCGCCGAACGCCTCGCGGACGACCGCTGGACCCAGCGCTTCGATATCTACGACCGGGCCCGCGCCCTGGAGAACCAGGTGGTGTGGGTCGCTTCCAATCAGGCCGGGACCTTCGGGTCGCTGCGCTTCGTGTGCAACGCCAAGATCGTGGGACCCGGCGGCGAGATCCGCGCCACCACCGGCACCCGGCCCGGGCTCGCCACCGCGACCATCGATATCGGGCGCGAACTCGCCTCGGCCCGCGGCGGAGGTATGTACAACTTGCGCGACCGGCGCCCCGCCCTCTACGACCGCGTGGTGGCGCAACACGGCGTCGTCGGCCAACCAGCGGATATGGCGGATGCCCGTGCCTGAGCAAACACCCATGAGCCCGCACCTCGAACCGTTCACCGCCGTCGAGCACCACGAGGTGGTCGTCGTCGGTGGCGGACAGGCCGGCCTGTCGATGAGCCGGCAACTCACCGACCGCGGTATCGACCACCTCGTACTCGAACGCGACACCATCGCCCACGAATGGCTCGATTCCCGCTGGGACAATTTCACTCTCGTCACACCGAACTGGCAGTGCGTGCTGCCCGGGTACGCCTACGACGGACCGCAACCGCACGGGTTCATGTCCCGCGACGAGGTGTACGCCTGGGTGCGCGGCTACGCCGAGACCTTCCCCGCGCCGGTCCGTGAGCACGTCACCGTCACCTCGGTGGCCGCCGCGGCCGAGGGCGGATTCGAGATCGAGACGACCGCGGGCGGAATCCGTTGCGACAGTGTCGTCATCGCCACCGGCGGCTACCACACCCCGATCGTGCCGCGATTCGCCGAACGCCTGCCCGCGTCGATACGGCAGCTGCACTCGGCCGAATACCGCAGCCCGGAAGAACTTCCCGCCGGCGAGGTTTTGGTGGTGGGTACCGGTCAGTCCGGTGCGCAGATCGCCGAGGATCTGCACCTGGCGGGCCGGGCGGTGCATCTGGCGGTCGGGAGCGCGCCGCGGGTGGCCCGCTTCTACCGGGGTCGCGACTGTGTGGCCTGGCTCCAGGACATGGGGCACTACGACATCCCGGTCGAGAACCAGCCGGGCGGGCTCGGTAGACGCGAGAACACCAACCACTACGTCACCGGACGCGACGGCGGGCGCGATATCGATCTGCGCCGGTTCGCCCTCGAGGGCATGCGGCTCTACGGCCGGATGGTCGATATCTCCGGCGATACCGCTCGTTTCGCGCCGACACTGCGCACCTCCCTCGACGCCGCGGACGCGGTCGCGGAGAGCATCAAGGATTCGATCGACGCCTACATCACCCGAAAAGGGATCGACGCGCCGGCCGAACCGCGCTACCGGCCGGTGTGGCAACCGGAACAGCAACCCACCGACCTCGATCTGGCGGCGCACGGCATCACCTCGGTGGTGTGGTCGGTCGGATACCGCACCGACTACCGGTGGGTCCGCCTCGGTGTATTCGACGGTGCAGGCCACCCCTGTCATACCCGCGGTGTCACCGGCACACCCGGGCTGTATTTCCTCGGGCTACCCTGGCTGCACACCTGGGGGTCCGGGCGATTCGCCGCCATCGCGCGCGATTCGGAATACCTCGCCGAGCGGATCACCGCAGCCCTGCGCGCATCCGCCGCGGCCTGAACCCCACGACCATGGGTGTCACCAGAATCGCCGCTGTCGCCGGGCATTTCGGTGCCGATATCGGCCGCGCCCTCGACAAGATCGCCGGAATCGTGGAACGCCTCGCCGCGGACGGGGTGGACCTGCTGGTCTTGCCCGACGCCACGCTCGGCGGCTATATCGGCGATCTGCGCCATCCGGATCCGGGCACCGGGCCCGAGGCCATCGACCCGGACGGCCCCGAGATACGGCTCCTGTGCCGCCTGGCGGGGGCCATGACACTGTGCGTCGGCTACGCCGAACGGGCGGGGCCGGTCCGCTATAACGCCGCGGTATGTGTCACCGGAGACGGCGTTCTCGGCCGCCACCGCAAGGTGCACCAGCCCGCCGGTGAACACCTTGCCTACGCCGCGGGCGACCGGTTCACCGCCTTCGACAGCCCGGTCGGACGGATCGGCATGCTGATCGACTACGACAAGACCTTCCCCGAATCGGCCCGCACCCTCGCGCTCGACGGCGCCCGGACCGTCGCCGCGCTCTCGGCCTGGCCGGCCAGTGTCACCGACCGCGCGTCCCGGCTGCCCAACGACCGCCAGTCGCGCCTGTTCGATCTCTACGACCAGGCCCGCGCGGCGGAGAACCAGATCGTGCTGGCGTCGGCCAACCAGACCGGCACCACCGGGAATCTGCGCTTCCTCGGCCAGGCCAAGATCGTCGGGCCGGGCGGCGACATCCTGGCGCGGACCTGGTCGAAGGGCGGGCTCGCGGTCGCCGATATCGATATCGACGCCGAGGTCGAGCGGGCCCGGCGAGTGCTGCGGCACCTCGACGAACGCCGGATCGGCGCCTACCACAACCTCATGACCGGTACCGGAGGCCATTGATGCGTATCGCCCTGCTCACCTACTCCACCAAGCCACGCGGCGGGGTCGTGCACACCCTCAACCTCGCCGAAGCCCTCGCCCGGCTCGGCGCCGAGGTCACCGTGTGGACACTGGGCCGCGGCGGCGACACCGCGTTCTTCCGGCCGGTGGCCGATACCGTCGACGTCCGCGTCGTCGCGTTCGCGGGCGTCGACGGTGAATCCGTGGGCACCCGGATCCTGCGTTCCATCGAAACTCTGCGCGCGGCGTTCACCCCGGACCGCTACGACATCGTGCACGCGCAGGACTGCATCACCGCCAACGCCGTCGACGAGTGCATCCGGACGGTCCACCACCTCGATACTTTCACCACGCCCGAACTCGTCCGCTGCCACGAACGCGCCATCGTCGCTCCCTACGCCCGCATCTGTGTATCGGCCGCAGTGGCAGAAGAAGTCCGGGACGGCTGGGGCCTGCGGCCCACCGTGATACCCAACGGTGTCGAGTACCACCGTTTCGCGACCGCGGCGGGCGATTCCCCGGACGCCGTGGCCGCGCGCACCGCATGGCAGCGCCACCTCGGCCGCTACGTCCTTGCTCTCGGCGGTATCGAACCCCGCAAGGGCAGTATCGACCTGCTCGAAGCCTTCGCCCTGCTCGCTCACGAGCACCCACGTCTGCGATTGGTGTTCGCCGGCGGTGAGACATTGTTCGACTACCGCGAGTATCGCGCCCGCTTCGACGCCCGGGCCGCCGAACTCGGCGTCCGGCCGACCGTCCTCAGCACGGTCGCCCACCACGATCTGCCCGCGCTGATGGCCGGGGCGACGCTCCTGCCGTTCTTCTCCACCAAGGAGGGTTTCGGGCTGGCCGCCATGGAAGCCCTCGCCGGCGGTGTCCCGGTGGTGGCGCGGGAACTCCCGGTGTTCCGTGAGGTCTTCGGCGATACCGTCGACTATGCGGCCACCCACGAGGACATGGCGGCGGGCATGGCGCGTGCCCTCCGGCCGGACCCGCACCGAGCCGCCCGGGGCAGGCACCTCGCTGCCCGATTCGACTGGGAACGTACGGCACTGGCACACCTGGACTTCTATCGCCGGCACGGCCGGATGCCCGCTCAGCACCGCGTTCACCGCGCTGCCGGTACCGCACCGCCACAGTCAGGCCCCGGACAGGTCCGCGGAGAGGTCCCGGGCCTCCACTCCTTCCGGTAGTTGCACCTCCTCGATCGACTCCGGCCGATCGTCGTACTCGAGTCGCAGCGCCCGGCAGATCGTCGCATGCATGTCGTACATCGTGGTGATGTAGGTGAGTTCGAGAATTTCCTTATCACTCAAGCCCTCCCGCAGCACCGCGAACACCTCGTCGGGTACGCGTCCGCCGTCGTAGACCAGGGCGTCGGTATAGGCCAGCACGGCCCGTTCGAGTGGGGCGAAAACATCGCTGACCTGCCAGTGCGGGATGGCCGCGATTTTCTCCTCCGGCACCCCCAGCGATCGCATCTGCTTGCAGTGCTGGGAGAAGACGAACTGACTGCCGCGGGCGAAACCGGCCCGGCTCTGACCGAGTTCGCGCAGCGCCGGGTCCAGCGTGGCGTTGCGGTAGACGGCGAATCCCCGGACAGCGTGCCGGAACACGTCGGGCGACTGGGCGAAAACCGTCCACCAGTCGCCGGGGGTGGCATGAACGGTGCCGTGGTCGACGGCGGGATCCTTGTCCGGCCCGAAGAGCCGGTCGTAGTAGAACAGGATCCGTTCGTCGGTGACTTCGGCACGGGGTACTTCGCGCAACCTGGGCACGGTGGCGCTCCTTTCGGCTCGGTGCTACGCGGGGACGCGGCGGTCGGCGGCGGTCTTCGGTTCGTGCGAGATATCGGCTTCGGTGAATGTCCGAGTCCAGCAGGCGAATTCGAGCAGTACGCCGTCGGGATCCTGGAAGTAGAACGAGCGGACGAACGTGCCGGGATGAACCTCTCGCGAGACTCCGGCGCGGCTGTCGTCGTGGTTCAGCACACGACTGACCTCGACCCCCTCGGCCCGCAACCGCTCGTAGTACTCGTCGAACTTCTCCGGCGGTACGGCGAAGGCCACGTGGTTCATCGAACCGACGGCGCTCACGAGTTCGCCGGCGTCGGGCAAACCCTTCGGCGCCGAGACGCCCGGCGCCGCGTCGGGGGCGTCGGCGAGCCAGAAGAAGGCGAGCGTATTGCCGTTACCGCAGTCGAAGAAGAAGTGTTGTCCCAGGTCGCCGGGCAGTTCGATGGTCTTCACCAGCGGCATACCGAGTACGCCGGTGTAGAAATCGATGGTCCGGCGCATATCGGAGCACACCAGGGCCAAGTGGTTGATTCCGCGTAGTTCGTACCTCGGGTTGGGGGCGTTCATGGCAATCCTTCCGATGGGCGAGAATGGCGCCCAACCTGCCCGATCGGCGGCCGGGACCGGCAAAACATGACTTGACAGTCATGTCAGCTTCCGGAATAGTCTGTCCCGTGGCGAAGTCATCTGTCAACAGTTCCCCCGCCTCGGTCGACACCCTGACCCCGCGGGGACGCAAGACGCGTGACGCTCTGCTGGACGCGGCCCGCCGCGTCTTCGAGTCGGTCGGCTTCCTCGACGCGCGAGTGGAACTGATCGCCCAGGAGGCCGGGGTCTCCTACGGCACGTTCTATCGGTATTTCGAATCGAAGGACGATGTCTTCGGGGAACTGAGCAACCGGCTGTTCGAGGATATGCACCGGCGCGAGCCCGCGGCGGCCGACCTCTCCCCCGCCGAGCGCCTGATCGCCTCGAACCGATCCTATTTTCGGGCCTACCGGCGCAACGCGCCCCTGATGGCGATCATCGAGCAGGTCGCGACCTTCAACGAGGACTTCCGGCTGCTGCGGCACGAGCACCGCCGCCAGCTGATCGACCGCACGGCCCGGGCGATCGCCCGCTGGCAGTCCGAAGGTCTGGTCCCCGCTGGTCTCGACCCCGAACTGGCCGCCCGCGCCATGTCCGCCATGGTCGACCACACCCTGTACCTGTGGCTGATCCAGGGCGAGGACGCCGACGAAGAAGCGCTGCTCTCGACGCTCGATCAGATGTGTGTCGGCGCACTCCATCTCGACCGAAAGCCCTGACCGGCGCGGCCGCCTCATTCGAAGCCGGTCTCTTAGGCGCGGGCCTCCCCCGTCCGGCCGATACCGCGTCCGGCCACGACAGCTCCCACCCCTCTGCCGTCCCGAGGAGGCACACAATGACCACGGATTCGCAATCGGGCGCGGAGGCCCCGCCGCGCGGCCCGCTCGAGGGCTATCGCGTCCTCGAACTGGGCACGCTCATCGCGGGACCCTATTGCGGCCGGCTCCTCGGCGACCTCGGCGCGGATGTCATCAAGATCGAAGCACCGGACCGGCCGGACCCACTGCGCGAATGGGGCCAGGCCGAAGGGGGCCACCAGTATTTCTGGACCGTCCACGCCCGCAACAAACGCTGCGTCGGCATCGATCTGCGAACCGACCCGGGCCGCGAGATCTTCCTCGAGCTCGTCCGCACCGCCGATGTGGTGGTGGAGAGTTTCCGGCCCGGGACGCTGGAGCGCTGGGGACTCGGCTTCGACGTCCTGACCGCGGCCTCCCCGGGCCTCGTCCTCGCCCGGGTGTCGGGCTACGGCCAGACCGGGCCCTACGCCTCCCGGCCGGGGTATGCCTCGGTCGCCGAGGGCATCAGCGGCCTACGGCACCTCAACGGTTTTCCGGGTCAGGCCCCGCCCCGTATCGCCCTGTCGCTGGGCGACAGCCTCGCCGGGATGTTCGCCTTCCAGGGCGTCCTGGCCGCCCTGCTGGTGCGGGAACGTACCGGCCGCGGGCAGATCGTCGACGCGGCGCTCACCGAGGCCTCCCTCGCGATCCAGGAATCCACCGTGCCCGACTACCACAAGACCGGGCATATCCGGCAGCCGTCGGGTACGCGGCTGGACCGGATCGCGCCATCCAATCTGTACCGCGCGAAGGACGGCCTGTGGGTCATCATCGCTGCCAATCAGGACACCGTGTTCGGGCGGCTGGCCGCGGCCATGGGCCGGCCCGAACTCGCGACCGACCCACGCTATATCGACCACACCGCGCGTGGCCGCAACCAGGACGAACTCGACGAGATCATCGGGGCGTGGGCGGCGGATTTCACCGCGGCGGAACTGATCGACCTGCTGGCCGCGGCCGGTGTCGTGGCCGGCCCGGTCAATACGGTCGCCGAGGTGATGGCCGATCCGCAGTTCCTCGCCCGCGAGCTGTTCGTCGATCACCCCGACCCCTCGGCGCGGCCCACCGACCCCGGATACGACCCGGTCCCGGTGAAAGGGGTGGGTGTGGTTCCCAGGTTGAGCGAGACACCGGGCGGTGTCCGCTGGGGCGGCCCGGCCCGTCCGGGCGCCCACACTGATGAAGTCCTCGGTGAAATCCTGGGCTACGGCCCGGACCGGCTCGGCGAACTGCACGCCCGCGGCACGATCGCATGACCGCCCCCGCACAGGTCGTTATCCGCGAGGTCGCGCCGCGCGACGGTCTGCAGATCGAGGCACCGATTTCCACCGCGGCCAAACTCCGGTTGATCGAGGCGCTGGTCGCCACGGGGGTCGGGCGGATCGAAGTCACCTCGTTCGTCTCGCCGCGCGCTGTACCGGCGCTCGCCGATGCCGAACTGGTCGCGGCCGAGTTGCACCGCTGGCCGGACGTGCAATTCTCCGCGCTGGTCGCCGGGCTCGGCGGGGTCCGGCGGGCGCTCGCCGCGGGTATGCCCCGGCTCGAGTACGTGGTATCGGCCTCCGATGGGCACAGCCTCGCCAATGTCGGTCGTACCAGCGAAGAATCGATCGCACTCATCGCCCCCGTCGCGGACATGGTGCACGGTGTGGGCGGTGAGCTGGAGGTGATCATCGCGATCGCCTTCGACTGCCCCTTCGACGGGCCCACCCCGCCGCACCGGGTCGCCGCGATCGCGTCGCGGGCCCGGGCGGCCGGCGCCGACAATCTTTCCGTCGCCGATACCGTCGGCACGGCGACCCCGCGCCGGACCGCCGAGGTCGTCGACCTCGTGCGCGCCGCGGTTCCCGGCGTGGAAATCGGCTTGCACCTGCACAACACCCGGGGGCAGGGCCTGGCCAACGCGTGGTCGGGCTATCTGCACGGGATCCGCCGCTTCGACTCCTCCGCAGGGGGATTCGGGGGATGCCCCTTCGCGCCGGGTGCCAGCGGCAATATCGCCACCGAGGAACTGGTCTACCTGTTCGAGGACAGCGGTATCGCCACCGGTATCGACCTGCCCGCGACCCTCGCCGCCGCCGGGCTCGCCGCCGATCTGCTCGGCCGGGCGGCCGACAGCAATCTGCTCCGCGCCGGTGGGCGCCTGCTTCCCGCGTCCGCCGCCGGACGCTGAACACCACCGGGATCACACCGCCGGTCCCTGCCGAAAGAAGAGGACACCCGATGAACGATCTGGCCGATCGTTTCTTCGCCGCCGTCAGCGCGGGCGATGAAACGACCCTGACCGAGCTCTACGCTCCCGATGCCCGGATCTGGCACAACGACAAGGGCTCCGAGGAAACCGTCGCCGAGAATCTGCGGGTCCTGCGCTGGCTTTCGCGGACCCTGGTGGATATGCGCTACGAGGACATCCGCCGGTACCCGCTGCCCGCCGGTTTCGCCCAGCAGCACGTGCTGCGCGGTGAACTCCCGGGATACGGGCCGCTCGAAGTGGCGGCATGCCTGTTCGTCGAGGTGCGCGACGGGCGGATCGCCCGGATCGACGAATACGTCGACTCGGCGGCGACCCGGCCGCTTCGCGAGTTCACCACCGACCGGAAGGCGTGACGACGATGGACAGCCGGCTCACCGAACTCACCGCGCTGATGCGCGGGTTCATCGACGACGAGGTCATCCCCCGGGAAACGGTGCTCGCCCGCGAGGACGACACCGCCGGTGCGGCACTCGCCGAATTGCGCGCACGAGCCAAGGAACTCGGTATCTGGGCGCTGGGCCATCCCGCCGAGGTGGGCGGCGGCGGTCTGCCGTTCCTCGACTTCGTCTATCTCAACGAGATCATCGGACGCTCCGAATTCGGGCAGCTTGCCGTCGGCTCGGTCTCCATGCAGGACACGCTGATGCTGCACCTGCACGGCACCGAGGAGCAGCGCGAACGCTGGATCCCCGGGCTCGTGTCAGGGGATATCCTGCCGTCGGTGGGACTCACCGAACCCGAGGTGGCGGGATCGGATCCGACACTGATCGAGACCCGCGCGGAAGCCGACGGCGACAGCTGGGTGATCAACGGGCACAAATGGTTCACCACCGGCGCGGCGCAGGCCGCGTTCTGCACCGTGTTCGCCCGCACCGAACCCGACAGCGCGCCCCGGCACGCGCGGATCAGCGCGATCATCGTGCCGGTCGATACACCGGGTTTCGAGATCGTGCGGTCGATCCCGACGATGGGTCACGACCCCAGCGATCATTACGAGGTCCGCCTCACCGACGTGCGCGTCCCTCTGGACAATCTGCTCGGCGAACGCGGCAAGGGTTTCGCGGTGGCCCAGGACCGGCTCGGTGCGGGCCGGATCTTCCACGGTATGCGCTGGCTCGGCCAGGCCCAGCGGGCCTACGAGCTGATGTGCGAGCGGGCCGGCACCCGTTTCGCGCACGGGTCGCTGCTCGCGGAGAAGGGCGAGATCCACCGCTATATCGCCGAATCCGCCGCCCAGATCCACGCGGCACGGTTGATGACCCTCGATGCGGCGCGGGCGATGGACGCCGGAGCGGACTACCGCGTACGGGTCGGCCTGGTGAAGTTCTGGGGCGCGCGGATGCTGCACGATGTGATCGACCGCGCCATCCAGGTACACGGAGCGCTCGGCCTCACCGCCGATACTCCGCTGGAGCGGATGTACCGGCAGGCCCGGTACGCCCGCATCTACGACGGCCCCGACGAGGTGCACCGGATGTCCACCGCGCGGCGCCTGTTGCGCGATCCCGGGGCGGCGCCGTGGCTGTGACGACGCCGGCGGTCACTCTCGCCGAGGGAGTCCGTGCGGTCCTCACCGCCGCCACCGGCACCGAACTCGCCGGCGCCGAGGTGCGCCGGCTCACCGGCGGCGCCAGCCGCGAGACCTACGCCGTACGCGCCACCGATCCCGCGGGGCGCGAAACCACCGCTGTACTGCGCCGGGATCCCCCGGGCCGGGGTGAGGCCGAGCGGATGCGCGCCGAAGCGGCGTGCCTGCGGGCCGCCGCCGCGGCCGGGGTCCCGGTGCCCGTGGTGCTCGCCGCCGGGACACCGCGCCCGGTATCGATGCCCCGTACCTGCTGATGAACACCGTCCCCGGCGAGGCGCTCCCACGCAGGCTGCACCGTGATCCCGGCTACGCGGCCGTACGTGCGCATCTCGCCGAGGACTTCGGTTACGTACTGGGCCTGATCCATCGCACACCGGTGACGACACTCACCGCACTGGACAACCGCGACCCCTTGGACGCCATCGAGGAAACCTATCGCGACCTGGCCGAACCCCGGCCCGCCGTCGAGATCGCCCTGCGCTGGCTACGGGACAACCGGCCACCCGATCGACCGGCCGTCCTGGTCCACGGCGATTTCCGGCTGGGCAATATGCTGATCGACGCCGACGGGATCCGCGGCGTATTGGACTGGGAGCTCGCCCATCTCGGTAATCCGATCGAAGACCTGGGCTGGCTCTGTGTCCGCGCCTGGCGTTTCGGCGCGGCCGCGCCGGTGGGCGGACTCGGCACCCGCGACCAGCTCATCGACGGCTACGAGCGCGCCACCGGCGACCGCCCGCCGGCGGCCGAACTGCACTGGTGGGAAGTCTTCGGCACCCTGAAATGGCTGGTGCTGAGCCGATTCCAGGCCGAACGCCATCTCGGCGGCACCGAGTATTCGCTCGAACTGGCCGCCATCGGCCGCCGGGTCTGCGAGTCCGAATACGACCTGCTCGAGGTTCTCGGCCTGGTCTCGGCCGATCCCGGCGGCAACCCGATGACCGACCCGGCGCCGACGATCCACGACCGCCCCGATCTCACCGAGATCTTGGACCTCGTGACGCAAACCCTCACCGAGGAGATCGGCCCCGCCCTGCCCGAGGATGCCGCCGCACAACGCTATCTCCTGCGTATCTGCGCTTCCCTACTCCAGATCGGTGGCCGGGAGCTCCGAGCCGGTCCCGGCCCCACGGACCGGGTGCACGAGATGCTGCACGCCCTGGACTGCCCGTCCGAAGCGACCTTGGCCGAACGACTCCGTTCGGGCGACCTCTCCGTCGCGGACAAGCGCGTCCGCAGTACGGTCACCGCCGCAGTCGAGGCGAGGCTACAAGTGGCGAACCCCCGCCGGCTCGGCTGATAGGGCCCGATACGCCGCCGGGCGCCCCACACCGGGATCTGCCCGGCGGCGTATCACCGTATCGGCTCCGATCACCGCACGAGCAGACGCATGCACCTCGGTGGCCGGCAGCACGGCGACCACGAAATATCACACTCCCGATCGCGACCGCGTTGAGCACCAGGAACCCAGGGCATCGACGGCCGGCCGGACGATCACCGAACCAGGCAGGATCGGCCGAGCCGCCGGCCGGCGTTCCGCCGCCCCCTGGACCGGATCTCCATACAGCGCGGGGCGGGGGGGGGGGGGGGGGCCCCGCCCGGCGCGGGGGCCGGCGCCCCGCGGGGGGGGGCGCGCGGGGGGGGGGGGTGTGG
>NZ_JARWPM010000036.1 GCF_029869215.1 Nocardia carnea | reverse complement strand
TGTTGGGGGTTTGTTGGGGGGGGGGGGGGGGGGGGTTTTTGGGGTTGTTGTGTTGGTGGGTGGGTTTTTATTTGTGGGGGCAGACCGGGGCGCCTATCTAAAATAAGTATGTTGGCCGGGGGGGGCGGGGCCCGGCCGGTGCGCCGCCCGGCCGGTCATCGGTTGATTAGTCGCGTGGCTCCCGGGTAGCCGCCACATATGGTTCCGACCGAGGAGCAACTGCTGCACGCATTGACCCGGGCCGCGAACGCCCTGAAACAGCAGGGCATACCCTTCGCCGTGGCCGGCGGTTGCGCCGTGTACGCACGCGGCGGCCCACCGTCGGATCACGATGTCGACCTGTTCGTGAAACCCGAGGACAGCCCGCGGGCGCGCACCGAGCTGGCGCGGGCCGGGCTCCGCGTCGCGGAGGCCGCCGAGGACTGGCTGATCAAGGCCTACGACGGTGACACGCTGATCGATATCATCCACCGGCCCAACAACCGGGAGGTCGACGACGCACTGCTGGGCCGGGCCGAGACAATGCGAGTAGGCCCCACCCTCGCGCCCGTTGTCGACGCCACCGATCTGCTGGTCGACAAACTGCTGGTCTTCGACGCGCACCGGCTCGACCTCAGCCCGCTGCTGCGGATCTCGCGCGATCTGCGGGAACAGGTGGACTGGCCCGCGGTACGCGCGCAGACCGAACATTCACCCTATGCGCGGGCGTTCCTCGGGTTGATCGACGATCTCGGGATCGCCGAGACGAGAACGGGGTCGCGCGACTCCGGAAAGGCGGAGTAGATGTCCGGCAATCCGCATTCCTCCCGGCAACGGCCACCGGAATACCTGGCCGCCGAACTCCATCGGGCGCTGGCCGAGGACCCTCGCACCAACGAACAAGGGGTGCAGGTCCGCATTCGCGGCGAGGTGGTGGTCCTCGACGGTGAGGTGAGCACCGCGCAGCGGCGGCGCCTGCTCGAGGAGGTGGTGCACGATATCGCCCCGGACCTGCCGATCCACAACGATGTGCACGTCACCGCGACGGCCCGGCCGGGCGAGTCCGAAGACCTCGGCGCGTGACGCCGGGCAGAAGGGAGCAGGCAGATGCGGATCGCCGCTGTCGGAGACGTTCATCTGGGCACCGATTCCCGTGGCCTGTTACGGCCCGCGCTGCACAACCTGCCGGAGCTCGCGGATGTGCTGCTCCTGGCCGGTGACCTCACCCGGCACGGGACACCGGCCGAAGCCGAGGTGGTCGCCCGGGAATTCGCCGATGTGGGGGTGCCGGTGGTGGCCGTACTCGGCAACCACGATCACCACAGCGATGCCGCCGCCGAGCTGACCGGACTGCTGGAATCCTGCGGTATCACCGTGCTCGAAGGCGATGCCACCACCCTCGAGATCGACGGCGCCACCCTCGGTATCGCCGGCACCAAGGGTTTCGGCGGCGGTTTCGCCGGCAAATGCGCGAGCGTATTCGGGGAACGGCTGATGCGCGATTTCGCCGGGCACACAATCGAACTCGCGGCCGCACTGGACCGTGCACTGGCCGGGCTGGATACCGATGTCACGGTCGTGCTGACGCACTACTCCCCCGTCAGCGACACCCTGCACGGAGAGCCGCGCGAAATCTACCCGTTCCTCGGCTCGTATCTGCTCGGCGAACCCATCGACAACCACGGTGCCGATCTGGCCGTGCACGGCCACGCGCACGCCGGTACGGAGCGCGGCAGCACACCGGGTGGTATCCGGGTGCGCAACGTGGCCCAGCCGGTGATCGGCAAGGCGTTCGCCGTTTACGAACTGCACGGCAGCAGCGCGGGTGAACCACTCCCGGACCGGTCCGCGGTCTCCGGCTGAGTCACCCGTCACCCGGGCGCGAGCACGCCGCGTACGGTCCGCGGTCGGTACGCGGCGGGTAACCGCCGGAGCATCGAATTCGAGGTTCGCGCAAATCACCGCGGCGACCTCGTACGAGATCGCCGCGGTGTGCTGCCGCCCGGTCGGCACGGTGGCCGCCGGGCCGGCCTCAGACGTCGCGCGGAGTCGGTGCCACAGTTTGCCCGTGACCCGGATCCTGCTGGGCCCGCTGACGCTGCTCCGCGGCGGCGGCCCGGAGACGTTCCTCCTGCGCCTCGGCTTCCTTCTCGGCGGCGGCCCGCTCCGATTCCCCCTTGTCCTGCTGGGCCTTGCCTTCCGTGCGCAGGCTGTCGTTGTCGAGAACCGCTCCCGCGGCCTCCTTGACCTTGCCCTTCGCGCCCTCGACGACACCTTCGATGCCTTCGCGTGCGGTCCTGTGCTCGGCCACGATATCCACCTCCGAATCTCGGTTTTCTCGGTCGGATATCGGCCGCGTACCCGGGTCCGGCGGGTTCAATCCGGCGGCGGCGCCCCCGGGCGGGTGTCCTGGCTCACCGGTCTCCGGAGAAGGCTGCTTCGAGGCCGTCGAACCAGGCCGCTTCCTCCACCAGCCGGGCGCTGCGCCAGCCGTCCGGGGTGCGTACCAGGTCGTGGTTGTACCAGCCGCCGCAGGTGAACTGCTTACCCGGCGAGACGATCATCGGGTTGAAGAACATGGCACGTACCTTCGCGGTGTCGGCGTCCAGGTCGACCGCGATATTGGAGATGAAATGCTGGGTCCGGGTGAACAGCGCCAGTTGATCGGTGAGCGCGGCCACAACGGTTTCCAGGTCCCCGGTGGGTCCGCCCGCCGTGCTGTAGTCGATCTGCGCGTCGGCGGTGAACACCGTGCGGTACAGCGTCCAGTCCTTGCCGTCGACGGCGGTGGCGTAGCGGGTGAGCAGATCGGTGATCTCGATCCGGTCGGCGAGGGTACGTGCGTCCATCCCCTCATACAACCGCACCTACCCCGTATCCCGCCGGGTATCGACTCGGTCACCACTCGACCCGCGTATCCCGCCCGACCTGGCGCGGCCGCCCGGCACCCACTCCGGCCGACCTACACTCGTCCCGGGCAGACTTTCGCGTCCGACCCGGCCACGCCCCGACGTTCGCGGCCGGCCCGCACCCGCCCGCCTCGACCTCCGTAGCCGCCCACAGCCGCACGGTTCGACTCCGCGGCCACCCGCCGCTCGGCTCGACCTCCATAGCCGTCCTGCACACGGTTCCGGGCCGACCTCCGTAGCCGCCGGCTCGGCCTTCGCGGCCGGCGGCGGGACTCCGGCTCGACGACAGGGGTTTCGGCGCGATATCCGGATCAGCGGCTGCCCCGGAGCCGGCGCCACCACGGACGACGCGCCGCGGGCCGGGGCTCTGCTCCGGGTTCGGGATGTTCGGAGTCGTGCGCACCGGTGACCGGGCGCCCACCGGTGCGGTCGCCGGCAGACCGCCAACCCGCCACGATCTCCTCGGCATTTACCGGCGCGAGCGGAATCTGCGGGCCCGTCGGCAACCGTAACCAGTCCACGATCCGGCGATTGAGTTCGGCGACGGCGGCCCGCACCTCTGCCTCGGTGCCCAGTTCCCGCACCGTGCCGGGCAGGCGCTCCACTTCCCGGCGCAACAACAGCGACGGCGGGAGCATCACATCCCCGCTCACGCCCTCGCGGCGCAGATAATCCCGCAACCACGCATTCTCGTCGTGGTACGGGTTTCCCGCCCCGGGCAGCGGTTTCCCGGCACCGGGCAGATTCTCGAACTCACCGCGCTCGGTGGCCTCGCGGATCTTGCGATCGACCCACGATTCGAAATCGACCCCCGCGGGTTTGCGTTCCGTCATCGTGCCTCCTCACCGTCCTCCGCCACGGTGGTGCGGCCGCCACCGTGGCGTGTCCCGTGGCCGAGACGGCGCCGTCGCGTCCGCTCAGGCCCCGTTGGTGGAGGTGCTGCGGGTGCGCCCCGAGCGGGCCTTGCGGCGTTCGGCCTGGAGTTCGGCCAGTTCCTGCTCCAGGATATCGGCGACCCGGAACTGACCGGTGTCGTAGCCGTCGGAGGAACGGACGACCTCGAGGAACTCGTCGGTCTCCTTGTCACCGGACAGCTTGCCCTTGGCAGTCGCTTCCGACGGACCGGTCTTGGCTCCGTTCGTCGCCTCCGCGGACCCGGCCTGTTTGTGCTGGCCGAGTTTCTTGGCGGCGGCGGTCGCCGAAGTGGTGATCGGGAACTTATCGGTGGTTTCCGCGGACTTGGTGCCGGGTTCGTCGAACAACGGTGAGTTCGTGGCCAGTTCGTCGAGCAGGGAGCTGGTCCGGCCGATCAGGCCGGACGTCACATCGGAGAGATCGCCCGCCCGCTTCTTACCGGATTCCCCGGACTTGTTGTCCGGCCGGAATGCCGAACCGGCCGACGGTTTCTTCGCTCCGCTTTCCAGCGCCGCAGGTTGTGCCGCGGCAGTATCCCCGGTCGGCAGCGCCCGCGCCTCGCCCGCGTTGGGATCGAGTTTCATCGTGACCCGGGGCAGGCTGTTGCGGATCTGCGCGGCCGGATCGGGCAGCCCCCGGACCTGTTCGGTGGCGCGCAGAATCGCCATACCGTAGCGAGCGCTGGCCGCGTCGTGGATGAGCAGCGCGACACCGATCATCACCGGCGCGACGGCGTGCACCGCCACGTCGTACCAGTTCCCCACCCGCAGATACGGGTAGGTGTTGAGCCCGACGGTCAGGGCCAGCAGCGCGATCTCGGCGGCCGCGGTCTGCTTCCGGTTGTTGACCACACCCCATTCGGCGACCTTGTTGGTGCCGATCATGATGATGATCAGGCAGACGCTGATCATCCCTTCCAGCAGGTAGCTGAACCAGAACAGCGGATCGGACGGGCCGGTGGGCGCGATGTTCTGCTGGACGTTGACCGCCGACCACAGCATGCCCGCGCCGACCACACCGGCCAGTGCGCGCAACGACCAGGACCGATGCCGGTACAGGGAGGCCAGTTTGGCGTGCGGGCTGGATTCCCGGCGCTGCGCGGCGATGGCTTTACGGGCGAGCAAGAGGTCGCGCATATCCGCCTTCTCGATCTGCTCGGTGGTCTGCCGGGCCCGGTCGTTCGCCGCGGCGACCGCCTGGATCTCCTTCCAGCGCTGTCCGCGCTCCTGTTCGCGGATACGCTCGGCGAGTTCACGTTCGGCCTGCAGCTCCGATTCCGACAGCGCCTCGGTCAGCGCGGGGTCGAACTGGTAGGCCAGCCGATTGCGGGCATGTTCGACTCGCTGGGCCAGTTGCGTGACATCGTCCTCGATCGGGGGCTCGACAGTCATTCCGGCTCCCGCCTCGGGTGATTCGACAGCAGACAAGTGGTCACGCCGGGGTACGGTACCGCGCTTTGCCGCGCGATGCACCGTCACGGTCCAAACAACCGATTTCTGTCGCCGTTCACAGGCCGTTCACGAGTTCCCCTGGCGGGGTCCCGCTTCCGGCTCCACGGCCGCCGAACGCAGGCTGTATCGCGCCAGAGCGGCCAGGATCGCCCGCACCGCGGGGCCGGCCTCGGGAACCGGTAACAGCGGATAGACGTGACACGCTCCGGCCTCCTCGACGAAACGCACCACCGAACCGGCCCGTTCGGCGAACAGCCGCGCATCGGGGTGCAGGATGTCGTGTGTGCCCATGAAGACATCGGTCGGCGGGAGCACGTCCAGCGGACCGTTGATCGGGCTCAACTCCGGCAGGCCGAGATCGTCCCCGCCGGCCCAGACCCGGCCCGCCTCCAGCAGGCCGGGGCGCGCCAGCCACGGGTCCGCGTCCTCGACCCGATCGATCTCCGGGTTCGACAACCGCATATCCAGGCACGGCGACAGCAGGATCAGCCGCGCGGGCGCCGGAAGCCCTGCGGCAGGCAGGGATTGGGCCAGTGTGAGGGCGAGGGTCCCGCCGGCCGAATCACCGGCCAGCACCACACGCGCGGGGTCGTATTCGCCGAGCACGCCCCGGTAGACCTCGATCAGGTAGGGGCGCGCGGCCCGGTACGTGTGGCGCGGTGCGAGCGGATAGATCGGCACCTCCACCCGATGACCCGCCGCCACCAGCCGCCCGATGAACCGCCAATGCCACCAGCTGATCTCCCGGAAGAAACTTCCGCCGTGCAGGTAGATCACCACCACGCCGGATTCCGTTCCTGTCCGCGGCGTCACCGTGTAACACGGGAAGCCGCCGACGGCCCGGCTCACCACCCGATATCGCCGGCGCAGTCCCCGCGGCGGCGCATGGTCGCCCGCCGGCTCCGCCATGGCGGCCCGCGCCTTCGCGGCGGTATCCATGCCCCGCTTCCGGGTCAGCCGCAGGAACACCGACAACGCCCGGCCACGCCGACTCACCATGCACTTCTCCTCGCCAGGACGCGGCTGTTCTCGGACACCGGAGTTCCGGCCACGAACACGCACCGAACTGCGCGTCCGGCTCGCCCGCGCCGCCGGCGCGGTTACACGCCGGCAGCAGCGGCCCGGACGCGACCCGGGAGATTACTTCTTGGGACGCTTCTCCCGCACCCGGACCGAGATCCGGACGGGCGACCCGTCGAAGCCGAACTCCTCACGTAGCCGCCGTTCCAGGAACCGCCGGTAGCCCGCCTCCAGGAATCCGGTGGTGAACAGCACGAAGGTCGGGGGGCGGGTGGTCGCCTGGGTGGCGAACAGCACGCGCGGCAGCCGGCCACCGCGCATCGGCGGCGGGGTCGCGGCGATCACTTCCTTCAGCCACGTGTTGAGGCGCCCGGTCGGGATGCGTTTGTCCCACGACTCGAGTGCGGTTTCCATGGCTGGCACCAGTTTCTGCACCGCCCGGCCGGTCTGCGCCGAAATGTTCACCCGCTGCGCCCACGGCACCCGGATCAGGTCTCGGTCCACTTCGCGGTCGAGTTGCAGGCGGCGGTCCTCGTCGACCAGATCCCATTTGTTGAACGCCAGCACCAGCGCCCGCCCGGAATCGGCGACCAAACTGATCACCCGCAGGTCCTGTTCGGTGATCGGCTGCGAGGCATCGATCAGCATGATCGCCACCTCGGAGGCCTCCAGTGCCGATTTGGTGCGCAGGGACGCGTAGAACTCGGTACCGCTGGCATTGGCGACCTTGCGCCGCAATCCCGCGGTATCGACGAACCGCCACACCTTGCCGCCCAGCTCCACCAGCGAGTCCACCGGGTCGACCGTGGTGCCGGCGATATCGTGCACCACCGACCGCTCGTCCCCGCTGAGCTTGTTGAGCAGACTGGACTTGCCCACATTCGGTTTCCCGACCAGGGCCACCCGGCGCGGCCCACCGGCGCCACCGAGTCCCTCGCGCGGCGTCTCGGGTAGTACCTCGAGCACATCGTCGAGCAGATCCCCGGTGCCGCGCCCGTGCGCCGCGGACACCATCCGCGGTTCGCCCAGGCCCAGCGACCACAGCGCCGCGGCATCGGCCTCGACCCGCTGGTCGTCGACCTTGTTCGCGACCAGGATCACCGGCGTCTTCGCCCGCCGCAGCACCTTCACCGCGGCCTCGTCCGTGGCGGTGGCGCCGACCACGGCGTCCACCACGAGCAGGATCGCGTCGGCGGTGTTCATGGCGAGTTCGGCCTGGCGGGCCACGGACTGCTGCAGCCCCTTGGCGTCCGGTTCCCAGCCGCCGGTGTCCTGCACCCAGAACCTGCGGCCCGCCCAGCTCGCCTCGTAGGAGACCCGGTCGCGGGTTACGCCGGGGACATCCTCGACCACCGCCTCACGACGGCCCAGAATCCGGTTGACCAGCGTCGATTTCCCCACGTTCGGGCGGCCGACGACGGCCAGGGTGGGCATCGGCAGCTGATCGGCGGCTTCCGGATCACCGGCGAGGTCGGTGATCTCCCAGTCGGTTTCGTCACTCCATACGCCGTCGCCGGCGAGTACATCACTCATCGTGTCCCCGCTCATCCGCCGGCTCCCCGGCGCCGCATCGCATGCCGTTCGCGGGGCCGGTCCAATTGCCGGGCCACTTCGCGATACAGCTCCTCGATCGTTTCGTCCATCGTCAGCTCACTGGTGTCGACCCGGACCGCGTCCTCGGCGCACCGCAGCGGCGAAACCGCCCGGGTCGAGTCGAGGCGGTCGCGGCGCTGCACATCGGCGAGGACCCCCGCGTAGTCGTCGCCGCGGCCTTCCGCGATGTTCTGCTGATTACGCCGATGCGCCCGGGCCTGCGCGGAGGCGGTCAGGAAGATCTTGGCGTCGGCGTCGGGCAACACGGTGGTACCGATATCGCGGCCCTCGACCACGATCCGGCCGGCGCTCACCGCGATCTCCCGCTGCAACGCCACGAGCTGCTCGCGCACCTCCGGAACCGCCGACACCGCGGACACCGCCGCGGTCACCGCCGCGCCCCGGATCTCGGCGCGCACATCGTCACCGTCGAGTTCGATCAGCTCGTTCTCGGGATCGGTGCCGATCCGCAGCGGCATATCGGTGACCGCCGCGATCACGGCCGCCGAATCGGCCGGGTCGATTCCGGCACGCAGCACCTGCAGGGTCGCGACCCGGTACATGGCCCCGGTATCGAGGTAGCGGGCCGCCAGCCGCGTCGCCAGCCGCCGCGAAACACTGGATTTCCCGGTCCCCGAGGGTCCGTCCATCGCCACCACCAGTGACCGGTCGCCCGCCGGGTTCGCGACGACTCCGACCGGAGCTTCCATACCGAACACGTCGGCCCCCTTCACAGTGACACCGCCTCGTAGAGTTTGCCGATTTCGTCGCGGCCCAGGACCCGCAGGGTGCCCGGCCGTTGATCGGCCAGGACCACCGGGCCGATGTGAGTGCGGACCAGCCGGACCACCGGGTGACCGACCGCGTCCAGCAACCGCCGCACGATATGTTTACGCCCTTCGTGCAACACCACCTTGACCAGGGAACGTCCCGCGTCGACCTCCAGTACCTGGAATTTGTCCACGGTGGCCGGGCCGTCCTCGAGTTCCACACCGTCGCGCAGGATCTTGCCGATGGAGCGGTGTACCTCGCCCTGCACGGTCGCGAGATAGGTTTTCGACACCTGATACGAGGGGTGCATGAGCCGGTGCGCGAGGTCGCCGTCGTTGGTGAGCAGCAGCAGTCCCTCGGTATCGGCGTCCAACCGCCCGACATGGAACAACCGCTGCCCGGCCGCGACCCGCTCGGCCACGATATCGCCCACACACGGGCGGCCCAGATCGTCGGACATGGTGGACTGCCAGCCCTTGGGCTTGTTCAGCGCCAGATGCACCAGTTCTTCACGCACCACCACCCGGATCCCGTCCACCCGCACGACGGCGTTCTCCGGGTCGATACGCAGGCCCTGTTCGCGCACGATGATGCCGTCGACCTCGACACGACCCTGGTCGATCATCTCCTCCGCGGCGCGCCGCGAAGCGACACCGGCTTTGGCCAGCACCTTCTGCAGGCGTTCGCCTTCGCCCCAAGGCATCTTCTCGTGGCCGGGGCCCTCCGGTTCCACATGCTGGTGGCGGGCCGGTTTGGCATTGTTCAGCTGCGGCGTGCCGCTCCCGGAACGAGTGGTCTGGCTCTTACGTGCCGAAGCGCCACCGGCCGGTCGTCCACCGGACCGGGAGCCCGGGGCGGAACCACCGCGCCCGGCGCCCGGAGAGCCGAGGCGCCCGCCACGTCCTGCCGCAGCCCCACCGGTCCGGCCGACCGCAGGCGACCCGCCACGACCGGCCGAGGCCGGCCCACCGCGTCCGGACGATTCGTCGCCACCGCGCCCGGCCGCATCGAAACCACCCCGACCGGCGACGGGCCGGCTTCCACGGCGCCCGGCCGGCGCCTCCGGCCCACCGGCGCCACGCCCCGGCCGCTGAACCTGTTCACTACGCGCCCCGCGCTCGGCACTCCGTGTTCCACCGGCCCGGCCGCCACGGGGCGGCTCGGCGCCGCGCCCATACCTGGGCGGCTCCCCACCGCGGCGGGCCTCCCCCGCGCCGCGCCCCCGACCGGCCCTGCTGGGCTGGTCACTACGTTGTCTACGATCCGGTGTGCCATCTCGGCGAGCGGGTGTATTCACGATTTCCTGTCAATCCTCGGCGCCGAGTTTCAGATCTTCCTCGGCGGGTTTGCGCAGTCTGGTGTAACGGGGATCCGTTTCCAGACTGTCGTTGATCTCATCGATCAGGTCGACGCCCGGTAGCAGGGGCGCCAGCGGCGGCAGATCGTTCAGCGACGCCAGCCCGATACGTTCCAGGAACAGTTCGGTGGTGCCGTAGAGCGTGCCGTTGGTCTCCGGGTCGGTGCCCGCCTCGGTGATCAAACCCCTGGCCAGCAGGGTGCGCATCACACCGTCGACATTGACACCGCGCACCGCGCTGACCCGGGCCCGGGTCACCGGCTGCCGGTATGCCACCACCGCCAGCGTCTCCAGTGCCGCCCGGGTCAGCTTCGACCGGGCGCCGTCGAGCAACATACGCTCCACATACGGTGCGTACTCGCTGCGAGTATAGAAGCGCCACCCGTCCCCGGCGAAACGCAGATCGATCCCACTGCGCCGCGCGGCCAGCTCCGCCGACATCTCCCGCAGGGTCCGCTCGACCCGGCTCGCGGGCTCGTCGAGTGCCACCGCCAGCTGCTCTACCGGGGCCGGAGTGTCCACCACGAGCAGGATCGCCTCGAGCGCCGCCCGGAATTCGTCATCGTCCAGCGGCTCGGGCGCGAATTCGGTCACACCCCCGCTCGCGCCCCCTGCGTGGTCACGCTCCGCTACCGCCTCCGGACCTGACTCGCTCATGCTCTGCCCCTCACGGCTGAGCGAGGGCCCTACGTGGTCACGCTCCGCTACCGCCTCCGGGCCCGACTCGCTCATCCGTAGTCCTCCTCGATGGTTACCGGCGCGGTGTCGTCCCCGATCCAGCGGACCGCGAGGGGGCCCAGGGGGTCGGGCTGGTCGAACTCGATCGATTTACCCCGGTAGAGCTCGAGTAACGCCAGGAATCGCGCCACGATCTGGATCGGCGCCGCACAATCGGCCACCAGCTCGGCGAAGGTGGTCCAGGTGCCCGCGCCGCGCGCCTTCAGCCGCTCCAATACCAGTGTTGCCTGTTCAGCGACCGATATCGCGTGGGCGTGCAGATGGTCCAGCCCCACCGTCGGCACCGGCCGCGGCCGGAACGCCGCCGCGGCGATCTCGGCGAACCCGGCCGCGTCCACGCCGAGCGTCACCTCCGGCAGCAGCCCCGCGAACCGCTCCTCCAGGCCCACCGCCCGCGGATACCGGCGCAGGGCGGCCGCCTCGAGTTCGCCGAGCAGCTCGGCGACCTGTTTGAACGCCCGGTATTGCAGCAACCGGGCGAACAGCAGGTCCCGCGCCTCCAGCAGTTCCAGATCGTCGGGATCGGTGACCTCCCCCGAGGGCAGCAGCCGCGCCGCCTTCAGATCCAGCAGCGTCGCGGCGACCACCAGGAACTCGGTGGTCTGGTCCAGGATCTTGTCCGTCCGCAGCGAGTTCCCCGGTTCGGACAGACCGGCGGTGAGCGCCTTGGTGTAGGCGATGAATTCGTCGGTGACCTGATGCAGCGCCACCTCGGTCACATCGAGACGGCGCTGCGAGATCAACTGCAACAACAGATCGAACGGACCTTCGAAATTGCTCAGCCGCAGATGGAAACCGGTTGTTTCCGGCGCCGCGGCCGCGACGTCGCCGGGTTCGCTCGTACTCGACGGTGCAGGTCCGGGTGCCGCGCTCACCGACCCGACCGGTGGATGACTTCCCGTGCCATCGCGCGATACGCCTCGGCCCCGCTGGATTTCGGCGCCCAGGTGGTGATCGGCTCACCGGCGACGCTGGCGTCCGGGAACCGGACGGTCCGCGCGATCGCCGTGTCGTACACCAGGTCTCCGAACACTTCTACCACCCGCGCCATCACCTGACGGGAATGCAGCAGCCGGGCATCGAACATGGTCACCACAATGCCGTACAGGCTCAGTCGCGGATTCAGCCGGTCCCGCACCTTCTCGACGGTGTCGTTGAGCAGTGCCAGCCCGCGCAGCGAGAAATACTCGCATTCCATCGGGATGATCACGCCGTCGGAGCAGGCCAGCGCGTTCACCGTGAGCAGACCGAGCGAGGGCTGGCAGTCGATGAGGATGTAGTCGTAGCGATCACGGATCGGTTCCAGCGCCCGCCCCAGCGATTGTTCCCGGCCGACCTCGTTCACCAGCTGGATCTCTGCGGCGGACAGGTCGATATTGCTGGGCAGCAGATCCAGGTTCTCGACCTTGGTCTGCATGAGCACGTCGTCGGCCCCGACCGGCGCCCCGATCAGCAGGTTGTGCACGGTCAGGTCCAGGTCGTGGTGGGCCACGCCGAGACCCGCCGACAATGCGCCCTGCGGGTCGAGATCCACCAGCAGCACCCGGCGGCCGTATTCGGCCAGGGCGGCACCCAGATTGATGGTCGAGGTGGTCTTACCGACCCCGCCCTTCTGGTTGCACATCGCCACGATGAGTGCATTGCCCTCGTGCGAAGGTTCGGGGGGCTCCGGGACCTGGCGTAGCGGCCGCCCGGTGGGACCGAGTGCGGCGTCGGCGGGGACGGGTTCGGGGCCCGCGCCCCACACGGACGCGGAGCGCTCGTCGTTCTCGGCGCCCCTCGGCGGTTCCGCCGCTCCGACAGTCGTCACGATCCGTTGCTCCTTATACGTTCCTGCCCGTCACCTCGTAGAGCGTAACGAGGCCGATCAAGGCACGGTCTCGCTTTCGCCACGGTCCGGCTCCCTAAGACGCTACCTGTTGACAGCACTTCGGCGCCCGGTGTGGCAACGGCGTGTTCCTTTCCCACCCCGGCGCACCGGTTCCGCATCATCGCAAGTCATCGTGCCCGGGGGTGGGCGGTGGCCCAGACTTCGCGCAAGGTACCCACGGTGACCAGGGTGTAGATCTGGGTGGTCGTCACCGATGCGTGGCCCAGCAGTTCCTGTACCACCCGCACATCGGCGCCGCCGTCGAGCAGGTGGGTGGCGAACGAATGCCGCAGTGTGTGTGGCGAAACCGTCGCGGTGATCCCCGCGTGTTCCGCGGCCCGCTGCAGGACTTGCCAGGCGCTCTGCCGTGACAGGCGGCCGCCGCGAACGTTGAGGAACAGCGCGGCGGCAGCCCCCGGCGCGCGGACCCCGGCGCGCCCGTGTGCCGCCAGCACCGGACGCCCCCGCACGAGATAGGCGTCCACGGCCTCCAGGGCGGGCCGGCCGACCGGAACGATCCGCTGTTTACCGCCCTTGCCCCGCAACATCACCGCGCGACCCGCGAGGTCGAGATCGTCGATATCGAGCCCTACGGTTTCCGAGATCCGCGCACCGGTCGAATACAGCAGTTCCAGCAGCGCGCGATCACGCAGCCCGCGGGCCCCGGCGTTACCACCGGCCCCCGTATCGGCGCCCACCGCGTCCAGCAACCGCAGCACCTGGTCCACCGGGAGCGCTTTCGGCAACCGCTGCCCCACCATCGGCGGTTTCACCGCATGGGCGACATCGGCGCTGATCATTCCTTCGGCGGCGGCGAAACGATGCAGGCCGCGCACCGCGATCAGGGCGCGCGCCACCGACCCGGCGGCCAACGGCGGATGCCGCTCGTCGCCCGCGCGCAGCGCGACCGTGAATTCCCCGATATCGACTCCGGTGACCGCCTCCAGCTCGCGGATCCCGCGGTCGGTCAGGAATTCCTGGTAGCGACCCAGATCCCGCCGGTAGGCCGACAGTGTGCTGCGCGCGGCGCCCCGCTCCACCGCGAGATGGTCCAGGTAGACGTCGATCTCGCGCACCGCATACCCGCTCAGTCCGAATCCTGTTGCGCCGCCTGGCGCCGCAACAGGGCGGTGGGCAGCCCGGGCCACGGCGCGCCGGCCGCCCGCAGCGGCAGCCGCGCCGCCTCGGCGGCACGCAGGGCCAGCAGCCCGGCGACCGCGGTGGCGTTCACGATCTCACCGGCCAGGGCCGCGCGGACGGCGTCGTCGAGCGGCATCCGCACCAGTTCGAGATCGGCTTCCTCGTGTTCGGGCGGCGGCCGATGGGTTTCGCTGAGCCCGCGTGCCAGGTACACCCGCAGGGCTTCGTCGGTGAACCCGGGCGAGAGCGCCACATCCACCAGCACCGACCACTCCCGCGCGGCCAGGCCGGTTTCCTCGGCGAGTTCCCGTTGCGCCGCATCGAGCGGATCTTCCCCGGCGATATCGATCAAACCGGCCGGTAGTTCCAGCAGCCGCTCCCCGAGCGGATGCCGGTACTGGCGGATCAGCACGACCTGTCCGTCGTCGTCCACGGCGACCACCGCGACGGCGCCGTGGTGTTCCACGACCTCCCGCTCCACGACCCGCCCGTCCGGCATTTCCACCTGGTCCAGCCGCAGCGCCACGATCGCCCCGCGGTAGATCAGCCGGCTGTCGACGGTCCGGAAATCGTGGCTGCCCGGCTCCCCCGCGGTCACGACGCCTCCTCGGACGCGGACCGCCGCGGTCGGCGCAGACCCATCACGAGGCCCGCTCGGCGGTGCCGGCCATTTCCTGCTCCCCGGGGATGTCCACGGGCAGCCGTTCGGCCAGTTTGTACCGCAGCGCGGCGGCGATGAGTTCGGCGAACAGCGGATGCGGCCGGGTGGGCCGGCTCTTCAATTCCGGATGTGCCTGGGTGCCGACGAAGAACGGGTGGACGTCACCGGGGAGTTCGACGAATTCCACCAGATGCCCGTCCGGCGAGGTGCCGCTGAACCGGAGCCCGCTGGTGGCGATCTTGTCGCGGTAGGCGTTGTTCACCTCGTACCGGTGCCGGTGCCGTTCGGAGACCTCGGTGGTGCCGTAGGCCCGGGCCACCACCGACCCCTTCTCCAGCGTCGCCGGGTAGGCACCGAGCCGCATGGTCCCGCCCAGATCGGCCTCGCCGGCCACCGCCTGTTCCTGATCGGCCATGGTGGAGATCACCGGATGCTCGGTCTCGGGTTCGAATTCGGCGGAATTGGCGTCGGTGAGCCCGACCGAACGCGCGGCCTCGATCACCATGCACTGCAGGCCCAGGCACAACCCCAGCAGCGGCAACTTGCGGGTGCGAGCGTGGTGGATCGCGCCGACCTTGCCCTCGATACCGCGGATCCCGAAACCGCCGGGGATCAGCACCGCGTCCACATCGCGCAGCGCGGCCTGGGCGCCGGCCGGAGTCTCGCAGTCGTCGGATTGCACCCAGCGCAGTTTCACCTTCGCGCGATGGGCGAACCCACCGGCCCGCAGCGCCTCGGTCACCGACAGGTACGCGTCCGGCAGGTCCACGTATTTACCGACCAGCGCGACCTCCACCGTCTCCCGCGGCGCGTGCACGCGGTCGAGCAGATCACCCCAGACGGTCCAGTCGACATCGCGGAACGGCAACCCGAGTTTGCGCACCACGTAGGCGTCGAGCCCTTCCCGGTGCAGCACCTTCGGGATGTCGTAGATCGACGGTGCGTCCGGCGTGGAGATACACGCGTCGACCTCCACATCGCACATCAGCGCGATCTTGCTCTTCAACCCGGCCGACACTTCGCGGTCGCAGCGCAGGATCAGCGCGTCGGGCTGGATACCGATACTGCGTAGCGCCGCCACCGAATGCTGGGTGGGTTTGGTTTTGAGCTCACCCGACGGCGCGAGATACGGCACCAGCGAGACGTGCAGGAAGAAAACATTGTCGCGGCCGACATCGTGGCGGATCTGCCGGGCGGCCTCGAGGAACGGCTGCGATTCGATATCGCCGACCGTCCCGCCGATCTCGGTGATCACCACATCCGGTTCCTGCCCCTGCAGGTCCGGGCCGCGCATCGCGAGGATGCGCGCCTTGATCTCGTCGGTGATATGCGGGATCACCTGGACCGTATCGCCCAGGTACTCGCCGCGGCGTTCCTTGGCGATCACCGACGAGTAGATCTGGCCGGTGGTGACGTTGGCGTCCTTCGACAGGTCGCGATCGAGAAACCGCTCGTAATGCCCCACATCGAGATCGGTCTCGGCGCCGTCCTCGGTCACGAACACCTCGCCGTGCTGAAACGGGTTCATGGTGCCGGGATCGACGTTCAAATAGGGGTCGAGCTTCTGCATGGTGACTCGTAGCCCCCGCGCGGTCAGCAACTGACCGAGGCTGGAGGCGGTGAGACCCTTACCGAGTGATGAGGCGACACCACCGCTGACGAAGATGTGTTTGGTGGCTGCGCGCGCCTGAATCCGTGTATGACCCACGGGTCTTCACAGTAACACGATACCGGCCCGATATTCGACCGCCACTCCCGGTTAACCACCCGATCGCCCGCCCGGCCCCGACTCACCGACCACAGCCGCGGAACCCCCGGCACTCACTTGCACCCCAGCGGTACCACCGGCCACTTCCTCCACATCCGCGGCCCTGCAGGCAAACCGGTGACGGGCCGGGCCCGAACGCCCCCCGGGTGCTGAATAGTTGCGCCGACCTGCCCGCACCCCGTTCACGCACCGGGCCACCCGAGCCTGCTCCCCTCGCGAGGCCGACCCGGCCTCGACCTGCCCGCCCGCGTTCGGCGGCCCGGGGACACCGAGCGGATCGACCATTCGGTCGAGAACGAATCCGCACGGTGGAAGGCGTCACCTCCTCACCCACGCGCGGTCCGTACGGCCCAGGCGGAGATTTCTCCGACGTGAGCCGGCCGGCAGCCGACGTGGTCCGGCCGGCACTCCCGGAGGACGCGGAACTTCCGGCGATTCGACAGCACGGACCGGTGGCGTCACCCCGGGCGACCGACTCTCCGACCACCCGGTATCCACTGCGGCTCGCTATCCGGTCCGCGCGAGAACTTCCCGGCCCCACAGCTCGGCCCGGCTCAGCATCTCCTGCGCTCCGGCGAGCATTTCGGTACCGTGCCCGGCTGCCAGGATCGCGACGATCGCCGCGCCGAGCACCGCCAGGATCAGTAGCGCCGCCAGCACACCCGGGAACCGGTTGCGGTACAGCGTGGCCACCGCGCCGGCGTCCATGATCGATTCCCCGACCTTCAACCGGGTCAGGAAGGTCGCCGGATTGCTGTCGCGGCGCCCGCGGTCGAAGAACTCCTCCAGGGAAGCGCTCGCGCCCGCCGTGACGATCAGCGCCGCCCCGTGATGATGCGCCAGCAGCAGCGCCAGATCGACGGGTGTCCCGGAGCAGGGGAACGTGGTCGCCCCCAGCCCCAGTTCCTTCACTCGTTCGAGTCCGCCGGCGCGGCCGTCCAGATCCGCGGGAATTATCAGCTCGGCGCCGCAGGTCAGGGTTTTCACGGTCAGCTCGTCGGGGTTCCCGACGATCAGATCGGGCCGGTAACCGGCCCGCCGCAGCGTATCCGCACCCACGCCTACCCCGATCATGATCGGGCGGTACTCCTTGACGAACGGCTTGAGCTTGCGCAGATCCTCGGCGTGACCGGCACCGGCCCCGACCACTACTACCTGCCGCCCGTTCAGCTCGAGGTCTACCTCGGGCACACCGATCCCGTCCATGAGCAGCGACGATTCCGCCCGGATGAATTCCAGCGCGTCCCCGGCGAACGATTCCAGATGCTCGGCGAGCCCGTGCCGCGCCTCGCGCATCCGCTCGGCAATGGCCTCCTCGTCCAGCTCGAGGCATTCGACCAGCGCCTCGGGTTCCTTGCGGGTGAACCGGTCGGCGTAGACGACGCCGTCCTCGATCCGCACCCGCGTGCCGTCCTTGATCCGGCCGAACGCATCGGAGCTCACGGTATCCAGCAGCAGCACACCCCCCGCGACCAGAACCTCGGGGCCGATATTCGGGTACCGGCCGGAGATCGACGGGGAGGTGTTCACCACCGCCGTCACTCCGGCCGCGACCAGTTGCTCGGCGAGGGTCTGATCCAGGTCCATTTCGTCCAGGACGGCGATATCACCTGGTCCGAGCCGCGCGACCAGTCGCCGGGTATCACGGTCGACCCGGGCGGTCCCGGTCCGGCCGGGCAGTGTCTCGGAGTTCTTCGACAGCAGCGCCAGCATTTTCATGCAGCGATGATGTCGGTAAACCCTCAACCTTTGGTGGAGACACGCCGCTGAGCACTACCCTTCGGTCTCATTCGGGCAATCGATCGGTTACCGGCCGTTCCGGTCGGCACGGCCGACACCGCGCGGAAGCCGGCCGGTCCGCGCCGTATGCTGCCGGCACAGCTATTCGAAGAGGAGACTCCCATGGCCAGCACCACCGTCGACACCGTGATCGCCGCCCCGCGCGCGACCGTGTACCGGCTGTTCGCCGACCGCGAGAGCATCAGCCCGTACCTCGCGGTGAATGTCACGCTCGTCAAGCCTGGCGCGACCGAACGCGAGGGTGTGGGCGCCCAGCACAAGATCGGCGTGGGACCGGTCGGCGTGGTGGAGGAGATCACCGCCCTCGTGCCGAACGAGCGCATGGAGTACAAGATCGTCAAGGGCGCACCGGTGAAGAGCCATACCGGCGTCATCACCTTCGCGGACGCGGACAACGGCACTCGCGTCGTCTACACCATGACCTCCGACCCGACTCTGCCGGTGCCCGCCAAGGCGCTGGAGGCCGGCCTGAAGGGCCTGATCAACCAGTTCATCGCCGCCGCCCGCAAAGCCGTCCGCTGATCCACAGGTCGCCCGGCCGTAGCGCGACCATCCCAGCGGGGTGACGCCCCTGGCCCGCTCGGTGCCGGCGGCGCACTTCGGGCCGGCCGGTGGGCTACCACCGGCCCGCGCCGGACATCGGTACCGCTCGCACCGGCCACCTCACTACGAGTGCGAGGTGGGTCAGCGCGCCGCCATCCGTTCGGCCCGGGCGATATTGAGCAGCTCCCAGGCGTGCGCGCGACCCGTTTCGGTGTCGTCGAGCCCGGCCAGCATCCGGGCGAGTTCCACGATGCGTTCGTCCTGGGTCAGCGCCCGGACCCCGGAGTTCACGGTGCCCTCACCGTCGTCGGATTTGTTCACCACCAGATGCGTATCCGCGAACGCGGCCACCTGCGCGAGGTGGGTCACCACGATCACCTGGTGGGTCCGGGCCAGCCGGGCCAGCCGGCGCCCGATCTCGACCGCGGCCCGGCCGCCGACCCCGGCATCCACCTCGTCGAACACCATCGTCACGCCGTGTTCGTTACCCGCCAGCACCACCTCGAGCGCCAGCATCACCCGCGACAGCTCACCGCCGGACGCGCTTTTGCTCAGCGGCAACGATTGCGCTCCGGAATGCGCGGCCAACCGTAACTCCACCTCGTCCACTCCGGCCGGCCCCGCGTGCAGCTCGGTGCCGTCGACCAACAGCGGCGCCGAATCCTGCGGCCCGGCCGGTACCGGGCGCACCTCGACCTCGAGCCGCGCCTTCCCCATCGCCAGCCCGCTGAGCTCTTCGCTCACCGCCGCCGCCAGGTCGCCGGCCGCCGCGCTGCGCGCCGCCGACAGCTTCACCGCCGCCGCCCGCACCCGTTCCGCGCCCGCCTCGACCTCCGCGGCCAGTGCCGCCAGCGTCTCCTCCGACACATCGAGCGATTCCAGCTTGGTCCGTGCATCATCCGCCCAGGCCAGCACCCCGTCGATATCGGGTGCGTATTTGCGGGTCAGCGATTTCAGTTCGGCCTGCCGGGTGAGCATGGAGTCCAGCGCGCCCGGGTCCGACGGCAGATCCGAGAGGTAGCCGCTCAATTCGGTGGTCAGATCCACCACCACCGCGATCGCGTCGGCCAGCCGCGGCGCCAGCGCCGCCAGCGCCGGATCCTCGGCAGTTTCGACCCGCGACCGCGCGACCCCCAGCGCGTCCAGGGCCCCTGCGTTCTCGCCGGGATTGTCCTCCGGCCCGGCCAGCGCCTCGTGTGCGGTCGCTGCCGCCTCCCGCAGCGAATCCAGATCGCTGAGCCGGCGAATCTCGGCCACCAGCCGTTCGTCCTCACCCGGTTCCGGCGCCACCGCATCGATTTCGGCGATCGCCTGGGTGAGACGTTCGGCCTCGGCGGCCATCTCCCGGCTGCGCGCGGTACGTTCCAGCAGCGCGTTCCGCGCGTCCAGCCAGGCCCGCCGATGCTCGGTGTATTCCTGCAGCAACGGTCCCACCGTCGCGTCCGCGAACTGGTCCAGGGCCCGCAACTGCTGTTCGGGCCGCTGTAATCGCAATTGGTCGTTCTGCCCGTGCACGGTCAGCAGGGGCGCGGTGAAATCCGCCAGCACCGACGCCGGCACCCCGCGGCCCCCCAGATGCGCCCGGGACCGGCCGTCGCTGCCGACCGTGCGGATCGCGATCACCGTCCCGTCGTCGTCGGCCACCGCGGCCGCGGCTTCGAGCACCCGTTCCGCTTCACCGCGCGCGGTCGCGTTCACCTCGTCGAGGGTGAACCGGCCCTCCACCACCGCGCGGTTCGCCCCGAGCCGCACCCGCCCGGCATCCGCCCGCGCCCCGCTGAGCAGGTGCAGACTGGTCACCACCATCGTTTTGCCCGCACCGGTTTCCCCGGTGAGCACCGTCAGCCCTTCGTGGAATTGCGCGGTGGCCGTGGAGATAACGCCCAGCCCGTCAATTCGAATCTCTGTCAGCACGTGTGCCCTCCGTTCGCCGCCGGCCCCGCCAACCGGTTACCGGCAGCTCGAACTTGCGCACCATCCGGTCCGCGAACGGCGCGGAATCCAGCCGCACCCACCGCACCGGCTCGGCACCACGGACCGCTTCGACCCGGCCGCCCCGCGGCAGTGCGAGGGTGCGCCTGCCATCCAGGAAAACTATCGCATCATGGCCGGTGGCAACCGATTCGACCGCGATCCGGGAATCCGGGCTGGTCACCAGGGGCCGGGCGAACAGCGCGTGGGCGTTGCTCGGAATCACCAGCAGCGCTTCCAGTTCCGGCCACACCACGGGCCCGCCGGCCGAGAAGGCGTACGCGGTGGAACCGGTAGGGGTCGCGACAAGGATTCCGTCACACCCGTAGGACGACACCGGCCGTCCGTCGACCTCGAGGACCACTTCGAGAACCCCCATCCGGGCGGCGTTCTCGATACTGGCCTCGTTCAACGCCCAGCCGCGTTCGATGACCTCGTCGTCGAGCCGCACGCTGACATCGATGGTCATCCGCTCCTCGACCCGGTAGTCCCGGCGCACCACCTGCGCGAGCGCCTCGTCGAGGTGTTCGGCCTCGGCTTCGGTGAGGAATCCGATCCGCCCCAGGTTGATCCCGAGCACCGGCACGGTGACGTGCCGCGCCAGTTCCGCGGCTCGCAACAGGGTGCCGTCACCACCGAGCGCGAGCACCATCTCGCAGCCCCGCGCCGCGTCCGGCTCGTGCGCCACCACCTGCACCGGGTAACCGCCGGATTCGGTCACCGGTTCGGAGCCTGCTTCGAATCGGGTGCTGTAGGCCTCGTCCGCGAGGACCCGCAGCCCGATTCCCGCTTCCGCGCAGATCTTCGCGACCCGATGCGCCGTTTCGCTGATCTCGGCGCGCCCGGGATGCGAAACCAGCAGAATCTCCCGGACCGTTCCCGCGCTCATTGCGGGCCTTCTTCGACCGCCAGCCGCACCATCTCCGCCACCTCGCCGACCGTATCGCCGGGGATATCCTCCCGGCGCAGCCACAGAAAGTATTCGACATTCCCGGACGGCCCCGGCAGCGGGCTCGCCACCACCCCCACGGTCCGCAACCCGGTCTCGGCCGCCGTGGCGGCCACCGCGCACACCGCCTCGGCCCGCAGCCCGGGATCGCGCACCACACCTCCCGAACCCACCCGTTCCTTGCCGACCTCGAACTGCGGCTTCACCATCGGCACCAGATCCGCGCCGAGGACCGTGCACGCCGCCAAGGCGGGCAGGACCAGGCCCAGCGAAATGAACGACAGGTCGGCCACCACCATATCCACCGGGCCGCCGATATCCTCGGGCGTCAGCGACCGCACATTGGTCCGGTCGAGAACGCGCACCCTGTCATCGGTACGCAATCGCCACACCAGCTGCCCGTAGCCGACATCGGCGGCCACCACTTCCCGCGCCCCACGGCTGAGCAGCACATCGGTGAACCCGCCGGTGGATGCCCCGGCGTCCAGGCAGCGGCGGCCCGCGATCCGCAGGCCGCGCGGTTCGAACGCGTCCAGCGCGCCCAGCAGCTTATGTGCCCCGCGCGATGCCCACGCGACCTCGTCGACCTGTTCCTTGACCACCAGGGGAGTACCGGCTTCGACCGCCGTCGCCGGTTTCACCGCGACCGCGCCGTTTATCAGCACCCGCCCGGCCCCGATCAGTTCCACGGCATGCTCGCGTGACCGCGCCAAGCCGCGGCGGACCAATTCCGCGTCCACCCGCGCCCGCCTGGCCACCTCAGATCTTGTCCACCGTCGCCAGAGCCCGGACCAGCACCTCGTGTGCTTGTTCCAGGATGTGCGCCCGGCGGGCCAGGTCGGTACCGGCGGTCTCGTCCCCGGACCCGGGACCGGTGGCCGGTCCGGTGGCGAGTTCGGCGAGCAGTTCGCGGACTTCGGCCCGGATCTTTTCCGGATCGGCAAGTTCGCCGGGCCCGGCTGCCCCGGGCAGATGCTGACCGGGCAGCGGTACCCGGGCGGCACCGGGGGTGTTCGGGCGAGGAGTCGGGGTAGTCATCGTGCGGTCAACGCTATCGGATTTCCGAACGGGGCGCGCGCACCCTCAGGGCCCGGCCGGGATGCGCAAGCAGTGCCCGCCGGATCTCCTCGGGTTCATCGATACCGCCGGCCACCGGCGCGCTGTTGAGCGCGGCCAGGCTGCCGGCGATATAGGTCGGCCACCGATGCTCCGGTAGTCCGGCCAGTTCCTCGACCGTGCTCACGCCGGTGAGGACCAGCAGCGAGTCCACCGCCACATTCTCGGCACCGTCGATATCGGTGTCGAGCCGGTCACCCACCACCAGCGCGCCCCGGGTACCCGCCCGCTCCAGGGCGTTTTCCAGCAGTGGCGGATAGGGTTTACCGGCGACCACGGGTTCCCGGTCCGAGGCGGCGCGTAGTGCGGCCACCATGGCACCGTTGCCCGGCGCCAGCCCGCGTTCGTTCGGCAGGGTGCGGTCGGTGTTCGCGGCCACCCACAGCGCCCCCGCGCGCAGCGCGTAGGACGCCTCGGCCAGGTCGGGCCAGGCGGTCTGCGGTGAATGCCCCTGTACCACCGCCACCACCGATTCGGCCGCGCGCCGCACGGGCTGCAGTCCGGCCGCTTTCACCTCGGCAGCCAGATCGTCGGTCCCCACCACCAGCACCTCGCCGCCGCGCTCGACACGTTCGGCGAGCAGCCGCCCGGCCGCCTGCGCGCTGGTCACCACATCGGTTTCGCCCGCCCGATAGCCCATCTCCGCGAGATGAGCGGCCACCGAACCGGCCGCCCGGCTCGCGTTGTTGGTGACGTACACCAACCGTTGTCCGCCACCGGCCAGTTCTGCCGGTCCGCCCTCGATCACCGCCGATCCGCGGTACAGCGTCCCGTCCAGATCCAGCAGCAGCGCTTCGTATCCATCCCGCAACCGTGGTGTTCCACTCGCATCCCGCACACCCGGGACCCTACGTCGTCCCCCGGCGCCGCCCCACGCCCACTCCACAGGACAGCACCCATTACCCATTCGCCGCCCGGCTACCCCTTCGCCGCTCGGCTACCCCTTCGCCGCTCGGCCGGGGACTCGGCGTGTTCGAATCACGCGATCCCAACCGGGCGAACCCCGCACCGGCGGCAAGACCGCCACGAATTCTCCCGGCCACGCCGATTACGTACATGCCGATTACGTACATTCCGGCTCCGGTGCGTCGGGGCCATCCGACGGGCCTCTCTCATTCCGGTGCAGCGGGTGCACGCCGCCCACCGCCGGGCGCGGGAGGACGAGCGGTATTCTCCGCCCTTCCCAGTGCGACAGTTTCACCGAGGAGCCGGGGGTGGCGCGTTGGTCATCACATCCGACCCCGCCCGGGTGTTCGGAGAGCTCCGGGCCGAACGACCTCGGCGTGGTGCGGACCAGCCCTCCGGAAGCGAGGTACGCCACGCCCGGCGCCGATTTTCGCGAGTGGCGACCATTTGATCGAACGGATACCCGGCCGCGTGGCCGCGTGCGGGCGCACGATGATTTTTCGCCGCCCACGGCGTCGTCACAACGAACAACCCGCGCGCTCGCGGAGACGCGCGACCCGAGACACTCGACTGTGGAGGACCTGTGCCCGAATCTGTTGATCACAACACCGAACCCCAGCTGCTGGAGGTAGCCGGCGACACCCTCGCAGTGGTCCACGGTCAGGTCGATCCCACCGAGATCCGCACCTTCTTCGACACCTCCTTCGGCAGCCTCGCCACAGTTCTCGGTGAGCAAGGGGCGAATATCACCGGCCCCGCGCTCGCGCTCTACGGCACCGCCACCGAGAAAAATCTGGAGATCACCGTCGGCTTCCCGGTCGACCGGGAGATCCGCCCCGACGCGGAGGTGGTGCCCGGCCGGCTCCCCTCCGGGCGAACAGCTCGCCTCGTGCACCGAGGCGCCTTCGACGAGTTGGACCGGAGCTGGGACCGGCTGTACTCCTGGATCACGGCCCGAGGGCTCAGCCCCGCAGACGCCCGGTGGGAGGTCTATCTCACTGAACCGAACCCCCATATGGACCCGGCCGACCTGCGCACACAACTCAACTGGTCCATCGCCCCGGCGTGATCCCGCCGTCGGGTACGACCTCACCCGCGGTGGCATGAATTCTTCCTGGAGTGCTCGCAGCAGGACCCAAAATCATGGTTGGGCCCGCAGGTCGGGGCCCCACGCCGGCCAGTCCAGGCATCGATATCGGCGTCTACCAAGCCGGGGCGTCGAGGTCCGGACACGCCCCGGGCGAGCGAAGTAGCCTCGCGGGGAAGAACGGATCTATGTGTCGGTCGGTGTACGTATCCCACGATCGTCGACCTCGGCAGGCCGCCGACGCGAACGGTCCGCGGTGGCTAGAGCCTCCTCGCTACCGCGACCTGAGTTCGGCCGGTTCAGCTCTGGCAGAACGCCGGGAACCCCAGCTCTACGACACCCAGCACACCAGTCTCGGAGTCGCCCGGTCGGGGACGGGTACGCCGACGGCAACAGCCGGCAATCCAGAGAGCCTCACACGCCGGGATTCGAGTGCTGGCGAGGCAACGTTACGCGGGCCTCAGGATCCGCCGGTCAGCTCCGCTGCCCGCTCCTCGGCATCGGTTTCACCGTCGAGATCGGCAGCCGCGGCATTGAAGAACCAGGTCAGCCCTTCATCGGTACGTCCGGCCGCGACCAGCGCATCGGCGTAGGCGTAGAACAGCCGGGCGGGTCCGGAACCCGTACGGGCCGGATCGAGATCCGGGGTCTGCAACGTGACCACCGCCTGGTCGTACTGGCCGAGATCCATCCGGGCGCCGGCCACCACGATCCGCAGCTCGATCGCTTCGTCTCCGGTGAGTGCCCGGCCTTCGTCACTCCGCCCGATCTCGATCGCCCGTTCCGGCCGGCCCAGGCCGCGTTCGCAGTCGGCCATCACGGCCAGCAGGCCGGTACCACCGGCCATCCGTCGCGCGGCCCGCAACTCCGACAGCGCCTCGGCCCATTCCCCGGCGTGGTAGGCGACCACACCGGCTGTTTCACGCACCACGGCGATCCGGCCCGCGCGCTGCCGCGCCGCGCGCGCGTGGGCCAGCGCCAGCCGGGGGTCGTCCTCGAGCACCTGCGCCGCCATCGCCAGATGGCGCGCCACGGTTTCCGCGTTGCCTTTGTCCAGGCTCAGCAGATCACGCCGGATGGAGGTATCCAGATCACTCGCCTGCACGTCGTCGGGCAGATCCGGTTCCTCGGGCCGAGGCGGCCGACGATCGATTCCGCGCGCGGCACCCTCACCACCGCGGCGGCGCGGTCCGTCCGGGCCTGCGCCGCGCGAGCGTTCCACGGGCCTGTTGTTGTCGAAAGAGTCCCCTGCACGGCGCTCCGGCCGACCGGAGCCACCACGCGCACCGAAACGTCGCTCTTCCCCACCCGGCCGCGAATCCTCGCGTCCCCCGAATTCCCGCCGGCCACGGACGCCGTCACCGCGTGAATCCCGGGCACCCGGCCCATCCGGTGACCGGAAGTCGCTCCGTTCCCGGTAGCCGCGTTCCGGCTTATCGCCCCCCGGCCGCGAGCCGTGGTCCCGGTAACCACGGGAGTCGTCGCGGCCGCCTCGCGTCCCGGCCGCGGAACGGTCACCCCGTGCTCCTTCGGAACGAAACCGGCCGCGCTCTTCCGGGCTGCCCGTCCGCCCGCCACGCTCGCCCGGAGCTCCCGGGCGGTCGGACCGATTCCGGTCGTCCCGGAACCCCCGTTCGCCTCCGAAGGCACCGCGAGGCTTGTCGGCGCCACCCGTCCCCGGACGCCCGCGGCTCTCACCGCGCGGATTGCCGGCACGGTCACCACGTGCCCCGCCCGTCGTGCCGTTGTCGCGCCGGAAATTGCCGCGGTCGTCCCCGCGTGACCGGCGCTCACCGCCTGCGCCACCACCGGATCGGGACGTGTCTCCGGCGCCGCCGGACCCGTTTCCCGCCCCGGAAGAATTACGCCGGAACGGCTTCCGGTCATCGCTGCGTTCCGGCACGGCGGATCCCTCTCTCAAATGGAAAATCGGCTGAATGAACACGGTGAACGTATGCTCACAACCAGTTTACGGGTCACAACCCGCTACAGAAACGCCGGAAGGGGACCCAGAATCTGGGTCCCCTTCCGTGAAAGTATGTTCCGGCGGTGTCCTACTCTCCCACACCCTGTCGAGTGCAGTACCATCGGCGCTGGCAGGCTTAGCTTCCGGGTTCGGAATGGGACCGGGCGTTTCCCTGCCGCTATAACCGCCGTAACTCTATGAAACTGTCCACA
>NZ_JARWPM010000035.1 GCF_029869215.1 Nocardia carnea | reverse complement strand
GCGTCCGAGCCACTCGGCGAGTGCTCGGCACGCCGCGGCCGCGCCTGCGTGCGGACCCCGCCGGGCAGGCGTTTCGGCTGCCGTACTACCCTGCCCTCTCCGGAGGCCCTGCCCGGGCCACGCCCCGGCCGCTCGGCGACTCCTCCGCTTCACCCTGTTGTGCACGACACCACACTCGCCACGGCACCCGTTTAGTTGATTAGCGAAAGCAACTGACCTAAAGTTGATTAGCGAAAGAAACTATTCACCCTTTGGAGTCCCCGTGCCCATCTCATCCGATACCGCGAGAAACCTCCTCGGTGAGATGTTCCATATCGGCCGAGCCCTCCGCAGTGCCCTGTTCTTCACCGACGCGGGACAGCTACCGCCGGGCGGGCTCGCCGTGCTCACCACGCTCGACGCCTCCGGCTCCTGCCGGCAGGTCGACCTCGCCGCCGATATGCGCATCACCCAATCGGCTCTGAGCAGGCATATCACCGAATTGGTCGCGGCCGGATACATCAGCCGCCGGGCCGACCCCAGCGACGGCCGCGCCGCCCTGGTCCAGCTCACCAGCGACGGACGTGACCTCTTGAACCGGGCGCGGGAAATTCACACCAGGCACCTGCAGGAAACCCTGGACGACTGGTCCGAGGACGACGCCGAGCAGGCGTACCTGGCCGTGCGCCGACTCCGAAATTCCCTCAACGCTCGCCCCCGCTGCGCCGCGACGGGCGAGGACGCGCAGGTTTCGAAAGAGAGAACAGATGTCTGAGACCGAGGCCGCCCGCGATCCGCTCGCCATGAGCCATCGCCAGATCCTGGAAGCGATGACCGGCCTGCTGGCCGCGCTGTTCACCGCGCTGCTCAGCACCACCATTGTCGCCAACGCCCTGCCCACCATCATCGGCGACCTCCAGGCCTCGCAAACGGCCTATGCCTGGGTCATCACCACGGCTCTGCTCACCAACGCCGCCTCCACACCGATCTGGGGCAAACTCGCCGACCTGTTCAACAAGAAGACACTGGTCCAATCGGCCATCGTCATCTTCGTCGTCGGCTCGGTGATCGCGGGTATGGCTCATAACGTCGGGCTGCTGCTCGCCGCCCGCGCCCTGCAGGGCGTCGGAATGGGCGGGCTCACCGCGCTGGTGGTCGCGATCATCGGCAGTATCATCCCGCCGCGCGAACGCGGCCGGTACTCCGGCTACATGGGCGCCGTGATGGCGGTGTCGATGACCGGCGGACCCATTCTCGGCGGCGTGATCGTCGACAGCCCGCTGGGCTGGCGCTGGTGCTTCTACATCTGCATCCCGCTGGCCGTGATCGCACTGCTCCTGCTGCAGCGCACGCTGAAACTGCCGACCACGCGCAAAGAGAACGTGTCCATCGACTGGCTCGGCGCCACCCTGCTCACCGCGGGCGTGTCCGTACTGCTGATCTGGGTTTCGTTCGCCGGTAAGGCCGGCTACTACGAGTGGCTGTCCACCGAGTCCGCGCTCTACGTCGGCGGCGGCGTACTGCTGCTGCTCGCCACGGTGCTGGTGGAGGCGAAGGTCAAGGATCCGGTCATCCCGCTGAAGATCGTCACCGAACGCACCACCGCGCTGGCCATCATCGCCTCCATCGCCGTCGGTGTCGGCATGTTCGGGGCCACCACCTTCCTCGGCCAGTACCTGCAGACCGCCCGCGGCTACTCCCCCACCGCCGCCGGCCTGCTGTCCTCGCCGATGGTCGCCGGTATGCTCGTCGCCTCGGTGATCTCCGGTGCGCTGATCACCCGATTCGGCAAATGGAAGCGTTTCGTCGTCTCCGGCGCGGCGCTGCTGGTGATCGGTTTCTCGTTGCTGGCAACCGTGGATCACGCCACCGACATGTGGCTCATCGGCGCTTTCATCACCGTCACCGGTGCCGGTGTCGGCATGATGATGCAGAATCTGGTGCTGGCCGTCCAGAACACCGTCAGCGTGCAGAACATCGGCGCCGCATCCAGCAGTGTCGCGTTCTTCCGCACCTTCGGCGGCGCCATCGGCGTCTCGGTGCTCGGCTCGGTACTGGCCACCCGGGTCAGCGAACTGTCCACCGCCCGTTTCGCCGAAATGGGTATCACCACCTCCTCGGCCGGTAGCGGCAACCTCGATATCAACGCACTGCCCGCCCCGATCGCCGAAATCGTGCGCTTCGCCTACGGCGATGCCACCGGCCGGATCTTCCTGATCGCCGCTGTCGCGACGGTGGTCGCCTTGCTCGCGGCGATCCTGCTGCCGAACCGGCCGCTGCGGCGCACGATCGATATCGAACCGACGGCCGATCCGGCCGCCGCCACCGATCTCGACACGACGACCGAGATCCCCGATGATCTGGCCGAACTCGATACGGCCGCCTACGCGGTCACCGAACCGGCGGCACGGTCGACCGCGGGGAGCGACGAGGAGGCGCCGCAGACCCACCGGGTCCCGGTGGCCGTCGGCGCCGGCCCGGTACCCGTCGCCCGGAACGGCCACGGCGCCTACTCGGCCGCGGCCGCGGCGAAGCCGTTCCCCGTTTCCCGGCTCGGCGAAGACGGGCAGCCGCGGGCGGCGGTCGAGGGCCGGATCACCCGCGACGACGGCCGGCCGGTGCCGGGCGCCGCGCTCACCCTGATCGACCAGCGCGGACAGCAGGTCGCCCGGGCGATGGGATCCGCCGACGGCGGCTATTCGATCACCGCGCCGGGCTCCGGCAACTATGTGCTGATCGCCTCCGCCACCGGTCACGGACCCACAGCGGTCAATGTGACCGTTACCGACCGCACGGTGCGCGCCGATCTCACCCTCACCGGGCTCGGCGAACTGTCGGGTACCGTCCGCCGCGCGCCCGGCGGTGAACCGCTCGCCGGTGCCACGGTCACCGTCACCGACCAGCGCGGTGAGGTCGTGGCCTCGGCCACGTCGGAGGCATCCGGTGCCTACCTGTGCCACGGCGTGGTTCCGGGGACCTACACGCTGGTCGCGGTCGCGGAGCATATGCGGCCCAGCGCCGATGCCCTCACCGTGCCGGAGAGCGGCCTGCTGCGCCACGATATCGAGCTGTCGCCGATGGCCGTGCTCAGCGGCTCGGCACTGTCGGAAAGCGGGCGGGCGCTGGAAGATATCCAGATCACCGTGCTCGACGCCGCGGGCGAGGTGAACGCCACCGTGCGAACCGACGAAACGGGCCGCTACGTCGTGACCGACCTACCCGAAGGGCGGTACACGGTCGTCGCCCGCGGCTATCCCCCGGTCACCGGGCAGGTTTCGGTGAACGGTGCGGACGCGGCCTTCGACGTGCGGCTCGGCTACGACACCGAGGAGCGCTGATCATGACCGGACTCACCGCACGTATCCGCAACGCCGAGAACTGGCCGGTACCCGACGCGGTACTGACCGTCACCGACAGCACCGGCCGCCAGATCGGCCGCGCGGTCGCCGACGGTACCGGGGCCGTGGCCACCGGCTCGCTGCCACCCGGACTGCACACCGCGGTACTGACCGCGCCCGGCTACCACCCGGTGGCCCGGACCGCCCAGGTCTCCGCGGCGGGTACGGGCACGCTCGGCGATATCACGCTGGTCGCGGTCGCGGAAACGGTCGCACTGCCGCCGGCGGGGCCGTGGACGATCGACCCGGTGCATTCGACGGTGATCGCCACCGCACGCCACCTCGGCATCTCGAGTATCAAGGCCCGGTTCGCCGAGGTCGGCGGGCGGATCGATATCGCCGCGCCGTTCGAACACTCCACCGGCTACGCCGAGATCAAGGCGGCGGGGATCGATACCGGGATCGCGATGCGCGACGATCATCTGCGCTCGGCCGATTTCCTCGATGTCGACCGCTATCCGCTGATCTCGTACACGGGGCAGGGATTTCGCCGCACCGGCAGCGACACCTGGGTGATGCCGGGCGAACTCAGCCTGCACGGACAGCGCCGGGCGATCGATCTCGAGATCACCTACGGCGGTTTCGGGCCCGACCCGTGGGGCGGGGTACGCGCCGCCTTCCACGCCGAAACCGTGCTGCGCCGCGACGATTTCGCGATCGACTACAACGCGATGGTGCGCGCCGGCGTGGCCGCCGTGGGCACCACCGTCAAACTCGACCTGGACATCCAGGTGGTTCAGGGCGAACAACTGCCCCCGATGTAGGTGCCCCACTACTCCTGTGCCCGGCCGCGCGGCCCGGGGCGGCGCAGCGAATTCGGGGGCGGGGCCGGCGCGGCGGGGAACCCCCGCCGGGGGGGCCCCCCCCCACCCCCCCCCCCCCCCCCCCTCGGGGGGCCCCCCCCAACCCCCCCCCCCCCTCGCCCCCCCCCCACCCCCGGCGGCCCCCCCCCGCCCCCCGGCCCCCGCCACAGTCATTCCGGGGCCGGATCGAGCGCGCGGATCACCCGGGCCGGGTTGCCCACCGCGACCACGTTCGCGGGCAGATCCCGGGTGACCACGGCGCCCGCGCCCACGACCGTGTTGTCCCCGATCGACACCCCGCCGAGCACGATGGCGCCACCGCCGAGCCAGACATTGTCGCCGATGGTGATGGGTTCGGCGGCTTCCCATTTCGCCCGGCGCTGACCGGGGTCCAGCGGATGGGTGGGGGTCAGTAGTTGCACATTCGGCCCGATCTGGACGTCGTCGCCGATCGTGATGGCCGCGACGTCGAGGGCGATCAGCCCGAAATTGGCGAAACACCCCGATCCGATGGTGATCCCGCTGCCGTAGTCCACGCGCAACGGCGGCCGGATCTCGGTGTCCTCCCCCACCGCGCCGAGCAGCTGGGCCAAGACCTTGCGCCGCCCCTCCGCGTCGCGGGCCGGGGTGCTGTTGTACGCCTCCATCAGATCCATCGCCCGCAGGCTGAGTTCCCTGATCTCCGGATCGTCGGCCAGGTACAGCTCCCCGGCCAGCATGCGCTCCCGCATCGACTTCTCGTCAGTCATTCGCCGAGGGTAACCGCCGCGCGGGCGGCGCCGATGCGGCCGGCCGGGCCGGCGCCGCGTCGCCGGTCTCGTCGAAATGCGATACCGGCGAGCGGGGCCCGGCACGAGGCGACCGGGCAGCCGGGCGAAAACGGCCCTGGCGAACCGGCCGGTGCGCCATCCGGCTGTCGCCGCGCAGCTCGACCGGGGCTGTGTCACTATCGGGTGTCGGAGACGACTCCGTCCGAGAGGAGCGAGCCCGTGCCGATGATCGAATTCGCCGCGCCGCGCGGTCCGCTGCCCGGCTACCTGTCGGTGCCCGAGTCCGGCGGACCCTGGCCCGGCGTGGTGGTGGTCCACGACGCGTTCGGGCTCACCGCCGATATCCGGCGGATCACCGACCGTTTCGCGGCCAACGGGTATTTGGCGCTCGCGCCCGCGCTGTATCGCCGGGGCCACCGGATCGGTTGTATCGTGCGCACTCTCCGGGCTCTTCAGGACGGTCACGGCGCCACGGTCGACGATCTCGTCGCCGCCCGCGACCATCTGGTCGCCGACGAGCGGTGCACGGGCCGGGTGGCCTCGGCCGGGTTCTGCATGGGCGGCGGTTTCTGCCTGCTGCTGGCACCGCGCGGAGTATTCGACGCGACCGCACCCAACTACGGCGTGGCGCCGCGGGGATTGGACGCCCTGCGGGACGCGTGCCCGACCGTGGCCAGTTACGGCGGTAGCGACCGGATGCTGCCCGGCGCCGCGGCGCAGCTCGAGGAGGTACTCACCGACGGTGGAGTACCGCACGATGTGCACGAATATCCGGGTGTCGGGCATTCCTTCATGAACAACTGGCCGACACCTGCGCCGCTACGCGTGGTCGAGCGCACCGCGGGTCTGGCCTACTCCGAACCCGAGGCCGAGGACGCCTGGCGCCGGATCATCGCTTTCTTCGGCGAGCACCTGCACGACGCCGGCTGAACCGGGACACACACCGGCAGGCCGGGCGGCCGGCGCCTTGCGCATCTGACGATCGGCTTCCGTCCCCCGGCGCCGCGCGGCGTCCCGGTCGCTACATCAGCATCATCGCGCCGAACATCAACATCAGAAATCCCAGGAACCGGCTACCCATCACGCACTCCTCGCTGTCGCCGGCGGACCGGAAAGCGAACCGCCGTTATCTACCGTTGGGCAACGGTACGTTACTGAGCGGCATGCCAGCGAGCTGGTCTTCCCTGGAGTAGTAAGCCTCGGCGGTGCACCGGTGACGCTCCGGGCGCGCGGTCGGCGGCCTTCCCGGCCCGCACCCCCACCCGAGGGGGCCGGGTCAGGCGGCCAGGCGTTGCGCTTCCGGCTCGGCGAGAGCCTGCTCGCGCAGGTTCTTCAGCGTTTTGGCCAGCGTCCGGGAGACCTGCATCTGTGAGATTCCGAGCCGCTCGGCGATCTGGTTCTGGGTCATCCCGCCGAAGAAACGCCAGACCAGGATCTGCCGCTCCCGATGCGGCAGCTTTTCGATCAGCGGTCGCACCGCCATAGCGTCCTCGAGCAGCCCGTAGCAGGGTTCCTCGCTACCGAGCCGGGTGACCACGGCAGGCGGCGGCGAATCGTCGTCCTGATCGCGGACCGCCGCGTCCAGGGAGTTGCTGGTGTGCCCGTTCCCGGCGATGAGCGCCTGGGTGACCTCGGTCAGCTCGACCCCGAGCTCCGCGGCGATCTCGCGGGCGGTCGGCGTGCGCCCGAGCCGTTGGAACAATTCCTCGGAGGCCGGGCCGATGCGCAGGTGCAGTTCCTTGGTACCGCGCGGCACCCGGACGGCCCAGGTGTGATCCCGGAAATGCCGGCGGACTTCACCCATGATGGTGGGTACGGCGAAGGACAGGAACGAACTGCCCCGGCTCACATCGAAGCGGTCCACGGCCTGCACCAGTCCGACGCGCGCGATCTGCAGCAGATCGTCGAACGCTTCGCCGCGGCCGCTGAACCGGCGGGCGATATGGTCGGCCAGCGGTAGGCCCAGATGCACTATTTCGGTGCGGAGTTCCTCTCGGCCCGGATCGTCGGGCGCCAGACTCGCCAGCTTGTCGAACCACGGCTCGAGGTTGTCGTAACTGTCACCGCCGCGCACCCGTCCGGCACGCGCGTCGCAGCTGGGAGACTTGTCGATCGTGGCTGCGGTCGTTTCGTTCATCGTGGGCTCCTCGGGTGTTCCCAATCGGCTCGCTGATCCGTCCGACTCCTTTTCAGAACTACCCGCCCCCCGTGTGATCGAAACGTGATGTACCACGCCGATACGCCTCGCATACTCCCGCCGCCGTGATATCGGGCCGCGCCGTGCGCGTCGAAAGTCGTTGTACCTCCCGGCTATTGGAGCTCCGGCCTACCAGCCACCGATATGCAGGATGGAGTCCAGATCGGTACGCGCGGCCGGTTTGAAGTCCGTGCCCAACGTATACGCCACGGGCAGCAGCGCGCCCTGGGACACCTTGTCGTAGGGAATGCCGAGGATCTCGGCTGCCTCCCGTTCGTACCGCAGATGCAAGGTGGTCCACGAGGTCCCGAGGCCGCGGGAACGAGCGGCGAGGCAGAAGCTCCAGGCGGCGGGGAACAGCGAGCCCCAATACGAGGCGCTCTGCGCGCTCGAGGCGTTGTCCACCCGGCCGGCCAGGCACGGAACCACCAGTACCGGTACCTCGCCCATCCGCTCGGCGAGATACCGGGCCGAATCGGCAATCCGGCGCCGGGCCTCGTCCGCTTCGGCCTCCCCGCTGAGCTGGTTTCCGGGGAAATGCGGGGAGGCGGCGTATTCCTCGAAGGCCTTCCGGTACAACTCCCCCAGCGCCCCGCGCTGTCCGCGATCGGTGACGACCACCCAGTGCCAGCCCTGCCGGTTGGAGCCGCTGGGCGCCTGGACCGCCAGTTCGAGACATTCCCGGATCACCTCGATCGGCACCGCACGGTCCAGATCCAGGCGTTTGCGCACCGCCCGCGTGGTGGACAGCAGCTCGTCGGTGGTCAGCTCCAGTTCCCTCGGCACAGCAGCCTCCTTCGTCGCGATACGGGCACGGTCGGGACCGGGACCGGCTCGGGACCGGTACCCCCGGCGAACATACTCCGGGCAGGTGGGAACCCGCACCCGCCGGCCACTGCTAGGAATGGTGCTCCCCGTGCCGGATCTCCTCGCGCGGGGCGGCGAAACGGATGGTCTCCCAGACGATCAGCAGCACCAGGACCGCGCACAGGATCGCCAGGGCCGCGAGTGCGGGCAGGGCCGCGGCGAGCGGGGTCAGGGCGAGTAGCACCACGATCGCGACGACGCGGGATACGGTGACCTCGCCCGTGGCGTAGGCCTTGCCGCCGACCAGGCCGAACAGGAACAGCGCGGCGCCCCCGTAGAGCGCGAACAGCGGGATACCGTACAGCGCGTCGGTCAGCGTGTGATGGGAACTGTCGCCGACGTAGTACAGCACCTTCTTCAGGCCCAGTGACAGCGCGATGATGCCGGCGATCATCGGGAAATGCCAGTAGGTGTAGCAGTTGCGGGCGATCTTGATCTGCCGTTCCCCGTCCGCGGCCGCCAGCGCCCGCTCCACCGCCAGCGCGGCCACGTCGAAATACGCCCACCAGAGCAGCCCGGAGATCGCCAGACCGAGCAGGGAACCCACGGTGATCGGCCACGAGATGGGCAGGGCGGCCACCCCGATGCCGATCGAGACGATGGATTCGCCGAGCGCCACGATGACGATCAGGCCGTACCGTTCGGAGAAATGCCGGGCCGAGTTCACCCGCCACCCGTTACCGGACAGCAGCGTCCAGGCCATATCGCCGGCCACGGCGGCGATCCACAGGACGATCTGCACCGTGCCCGCGGTCATCGCCGCCACCACCAGCAGCGCGGTCCCGATGGTGATCGATCCCAGACCCCAGCGGATCACCTGCGCCCGCAGTTGCGGGTCCCCGGCACTGGCCAGCCAGAACATGACCAGGTGGACGAGCCGCGCCACCAGATACGCCAGGGCGAACACCAGCGGTCCCGACCAGCCACCCGGCAGATCGTGGAAGGCCTCCGGAATGGTCAGCGCCGCGATGAAGCCGGCGCCCATGGCCGCGAACATCGCGACCCTGGCCAGGCCCTCGTCCGCACGCACCACATTGCCGAGCCAGCTGTAGGCGATCCAGACCCACCACATCACGGCCAGGACCAGCAGCGCCCGCAGCATGTTCACGGCGGACGTATCGTCGGCGGCCAGATCGGTGACCTTGGTGAGCGCGAAGACCAGCACCAGATCGAAGAACAGTTCGAGCTGGGTGACCGCGGCCCCCTGGGCGACCGGCTGTAACCGCACGCGCTTGGCTCCACTCATAGGCCGAATCCTCGCACTCCGGGGCCCCGATCGCAGCGCCACGGGGCCCGTGCCATGTTTCGGACGCCGGAAATCGGACACGCGGTAGGTGGAGAGACGCCGGGCCCCGGTCCGGCCGTACGACGAGAAGGGAGCACAAGATGAGCACCCGGGACACGATCGCCCAATTGAATCAGGACATCACCACGGCCGAGGACGCGGGTGACGAGGCCACGGCGGCCCGCCTGCGCCGTGAACTGGAAACGGCCCTGCGGGAAGAGAAGGATCCGCGCGGTTCCGCCGGTGCCGAATAGTCCCGCCGGGGCCGTCCGGTAGCCGACCGGGTGGACCGCCAGGGTCACGGCGGCCCACCCGGTGGCCCACCGGCCGGAAATGCCCGCGCATCCCGGATTCCGGGCTGCTCGGCGGGCACCACGACGGAGTGACCACCGGCACACCTCCGGATATGATCTTGACCGGGTAACGGCGGCGAGTAGCGGCAGCATACGCCCGCACCTCGCCGGACGATTCGCGAATCCTTCGCCACCCGTTCGTTCGATCAGTTTTTCGATGGAGGAATTGTCATGTCCAGACGCGCGCCCGTAACCGGCGTCCGCACCCTGCTCACCGGGTTCGTCCTGGCCGGTTGTGCCGTACTCGCGCTGTCCGGCTGTTCCGGTGCGGAATCGGCGACCACCGCGAGTTCGCCGGCCACGTCCACCGTGCCCGGGCAGGCCGGCACCGACGAGGGCGGCGACGTGTCGTTCGACGCCGAGATCGGTGATTGCGTATCGCTGTCCGGCACGATGATGGACGCCGAGATCGACCACGCCGAATGCGGTACGGAGAAGTCGAATTACAAGGTCGTCGCCAAGACGCCGACCCAGGACGGCTGCGCCAGTGACGTCGACCAGACCTACTATGTGACCCTCGGCGGAGAGGAGCAGGGCGCCCTGTGCCTCGATATCGACTGGGTTGTCGGCCAGTGCATGACGATTCCGTCGGGTATGGACAGCCCCTCGCACAGCCCGTGCACCCCGGGTAAGGCAGATACCGTGCAGGTGCTCGCCATCCTGCCCGGCACCACCGATTCGGCCGGTTGCCCCGAACAGTCCACCAGCTACTACACCTACGAGGAACGCCGGCTCGTCACCTGCGTCGCCGAGGTATAGCGGCGCGGTGTGGCCTCGTCCCGCGGGCCGGGGCCACACAACCGGTGGGTCAACGGATTCCGGCCACGCGACCGGTTCACCGCAACCCGTCGATTCCGGCGCCGTACCCGGCGATGTTGCCTAGGCTTTGTACGGGGTCGGGCCGGCAGCAGGTGCGGGTCGAACGGCAGCTCTACCCGGTTACCCGGATTGCCCGGGCGCGCGTATCCGGGACCGGACCGGCACCACCCGGTGCCCGTCGCCCGGACCCGTCCGGCCAACTCCTGGAGTCCGCATGGTTTCACCCACCCTCGCCGTCGCGGTGCTGGGCGACAGTCCGCTCGCCGACCGGATCGCGGACCGGATCGACGCCCGGGCAGGTCTCACTGTGCACGCGCGCATACATCCGGGTTCGCCGGTTCCGCCCCCGGGCACCGACTGTGTCGCCTATATCCCCTCGTTCGCCGAAATCGCCGCGGACGCACCGCGGACCGTGGTGCCGGGACTGCTGCGCGAGGGATACGACGTGATCTCGACGGCACCCGTGGACGGATACGCACCGGACGCCGCGATCGCCGCCGCCTGCCGCGCCGGTGGGTCGGCCTTCCACGCGACCGGGGCCTTCCAGGCCGCGATCCCGGGCCGGCTCATCCGGTCGCTCGCCGAGGTCACCCGGGGCATCCGGCGCGTCGAACTCGTGGAGGAGCTGGATCTCACCGCATCCGGCGTCTATCCCTGGGAGACACCGGCCGAACTGGGCCTCGGGACGGCCGATACCGGTCTCCCGGCGCGGTCGGCAGCCCTGGTCGACGGCTACTACGCCGCCGGGCTCCGGGTTCTCGACGAAACAGTTTTCGGAGGCACCGCCACCACCACCGCCACCCCAGACCGTTCGGTCGAGGTGATCACCGATCTCACCGGATCGGTCCAGAAAGTGGTGGTGGACCGCGATCTCGGGCCCGGGCTGAGCTACCGGTCCGTGTGGTCGGCGGCCACCGCGAACCGGGCGCCGCTGCGCTACAAACTCACCACGACCACCGATTCGGCCAAGGGCACGGCCAATGTCCGCTTCAAATGCACCGAGGGTCTCCACCCCGCCGACCATCTGACCTGCGTCACCGTCGTGGAGGCGATCCGCCCGGTACACGAGCGCCGGGCGGACCGGCCCGCCGGGATCGCCGGCGCACCGGTGCGGTGCCCGACGAGTGCCTGATCTCGGCGGCGTCGGCCGAGATCAGGCGTCGAAGAGCAGGTAGAGCCCGGTGAAGGTGTAGCCGACCATGAGCAGCATGAGGGCGAGTTGCCCGGTGAGCCGATGGGCCGGCGGCAACAGGCGCAGACAGCGGTCGTGGGCCGCTGCGACACCGAGGATATGACCGGTCACCACGGCGGCCACTTTGATCGTTCCCAGAAGTGCGGGGTGGGCGGACAACACATAGGCGACGTCGCGATCGGCGAGGCCGAACAGATTCCGGCCGGTGCCGAACGGATCGGCGAACAACATGATCGTCGCCTGCCCTTTCTCGACCAGGAAGCTCAGGTAGTGCGCGATCACGTAACCCGCGATGATCGGGGTGAGGGTATACGAGAGCCGGGTCGGCAGCCGGCGGCGTTCGGTGCGGGTGAGCCCGCCGGTGGCAGCGGCGGCCACCCGGAAACTCACCCCGACCACCGCGATGAAGACGAACAGCCCGGCCGTACTCAGCAGCGTGCGCGCGAACCCGTCGCCCGCGTCGGCGAGCAGGCCACGCCACCAGGCGAACAGGGAGAAGCTGTCGAATGCCGTGGATCCCAGCAGCGTTGCCGCGACCGCGACCGACCCCGGACCCACGGGCGTACCGGCGAGATTCGCCAAGGGCGAGCGGAGGACGAGCGTACCGTCGCCGGCCCGGCCGAGCGGGCTCAGCCGGCCGAGCAGACTGCTGTAGACCTCCAGCGGATCGGCGTGTTCGGCCCAGTCGGTACCGAAGACGACCAGCCCGAGGAGCGTGACGCCCAGGTAGCCACCCCACCAGATTGTCACGGCCGCCACCGATCCGGGGTCCGGTGCGGCCAATTCCAGCCAGACGAACGTGAACAGCCCGGCCGCCGCCGGCCATCGGCCCAGTGCCCGCGGGTAGCGGAACAAGCCGGTCGCGGGAGAGCGGCCGGTGAGCCGGCACAGCAGGCGATGGCAGGCGCGGACCGGGGACAGCACCTTCCACACCGGGCCGGCGAGCAGCGAGGCCGCCGGTACGCCGACCCACACGAATACGTACAACACACCGGGCACTGGGTTCGCGGCCGGATCGGCGGGGCCGAATATCCCGATGGCCAGGATGAGCACGGATAAGGCCACGCTCAGCGCGGCGAGCACCGCCCGGACGGCCGGGGAATCCACCAGTGCCCGCGTCCGGGCCGGTACCGCTTTCCCGGGTGCGGTGGGGTCCAGCCGGGGTTCGCGCCAGGCGAAGGCCAGAACCGCGAACGAGAAGGCGAGCGCCCAGGCCGCACCGATGAGCGCGTAGGCCAGCGGGATCGGCAGGTCGGCGGCGCCGCCGATCCCGTGCGCGAGCGAGGTCACGGGCGTACGAGCAGCGTCGCCACCGTGACCCCGGCATGATGCAGTTCGATATCCACCCGGCCCGGGACGTCGACGGTGAACCGGAATCGCTGCCCCGCTCCGACGGTGACGGCGAAGGTATGCTCCGGGTTCGCGTGCACATGCAGTTCGTCGCTGGCATCACTGTCGACAATCACCTCGATCGGCTGCCCTGCTCGCGCGTCGAGCCTGCTGCCCACCGGAGTCACCACACCGCCGGCGATCCGCACCTCGATCCGCACGCTCGCCGCGGAATCCGGCGCAGCCGGAGCAGTGTGCTGCGGCGCGGACGGTTCCGGCGGTTCGGACGCCGCGCAACCCGCGGTGAGCAGCGCGGCGGCGAGCACCGGGAGGCAGGCACGCGAAACGGACATCAACTCTCCTCGTCGAGGTCGGCACCGGATTCGCCGCGCTCCGGCGGCTCGTCGTCGCCGCGCCGGTCCCGGACCGCGATGACGAGGACGACTCCGGCGATGATGAAGGCCGGCAGGAATGCCGGGATCGCCAGCAGCACCGAATGATCGGCCAGGATCACGACCTCGCCGTACCGGTCGGTCATGAAACCGGCGCCGGCTCCGCCGCGGGCACCCGGGAGGTGTAGGGGTAGCGGTCGTTGATCCGGGCCGCACCCCAGCACAGCGCGGCGATCAGCACCAGGCTGCAGAACAGCACCACCAGCGAGGCCGCCGCGAACAGCCAGGCGGGATGATCGAACGACCGTTCCCGCTGCAGCACCGTGATCTCGGAGACGAAGGGCCGGGTGAACGAATCGAGGGCCGGCACCTCCTCGGCGCCGATACCGGGATCCGCAGCCATGAACAGCGGCAGCGCGGTCTGGGTCCGCCCGTCCTGAATCCGCAGGACCGTCTTCCAGGTGCCGTGCACCGGAACGGGTTTCGTCGACACATAGTGTCCCGGGGCAACCCGGTCCAACTGGTCCACCACGAGGCCGCGGCCGGGGCTGTCGCTGCCCACTCCACCCTGCCAGGCCAGGATCTGGACCCATTCCGGGTCGGCACCGGCCAGGCCGGCGGGCTCGAGGCGGATATCGGCCCGGACCATCCGGCCGCCGGCGGGTTCGGCGTCGCGCAGTTGGATGGTCGCGCGGGCATCCCGCGGCACGTCGATCAGCAGGCCGTTGGCGGTCGCGGCGGCCACCACGACGACCGCGGCGGTCACCAGGGTGCGGCGTACCGCGGGCCGCGGTAGTGGTTCGCCCAGCAGGACGGTCGCCAGCAGGGCACCGATCACGCCGCCCGCGATTCCGGTCGGGACGGTCATCGCCAGCAGTTCCGGCCACATCGCCGTGGGCCACGGATCGACGAACACCGCTCGCACCCACAGTGATTCGAGCCAGATACCGGCCGTCGCGGCCATCAGGCCCGCTCCGGCGCCCCACAGGATCCGGCGCCGCGCCGCGGGCAGCAACCCCAGTAGCTCCACCACCACGGCGATCCCGAGATACAGCGGAAAGACGTTGCGCGGCGCGTCGATGATCGGACCGCCCACGAGCCACGCCACCACGAGGCGCACCACGGCCGCGAACAGGGCGACGACCAGCGCGCTACCGGGGCCCAGGGTCAGGCGGGCGCCGATCAGCGCGACCGTCGCCGCGGCCACGATGAGCATGGGCTGCAGCACGAGCCGGAACTGTTCCACCCCGAAGTCGTATTCGACCTGGAACACCGACAAACCGATGAGCAGCCCGCCGAACGCGAAGGCCCGCATCCACCACATCCGCCGGGGGCGGGGCCCGTCCTCTTGCGGCCGGCTGCGGCGTCCTTCGAATTCCAGCAGCAGCACACCCACCAGGGAGAGCCCGGCGCCGCCGATCAGCATGAGGTGCGTCGGCCCCCACAGCGTGACGTCCTGGCCGAAGATACGGTGCCAGATATCGTCGAGCGGGAATCCGATGAGGGCGTACAGCCCGGCGCCGGCCAGCAGAATGCCGCCGACGGGTGCGTACCAGGTACGGGTGATCCGGACCGCGGCCGGTCCGGGTTTTTCGTCCAGCGGCAGGACTATCGCCGCCATTCCGGCTGTGAACAGGAAGAACAGTCCGGCGAGGATGAAATAGTGGGCGGGGTTGGCCAGTGGACCCTCGTCGCGGCCGTTGCCGATGTGCAGGCTCACATCCCAGATGAACCCGAGTAGCGCGGTGAGGATGGTGGCCAGGAACATCGTCAGGGGTAACGCCACCCAGCCGGGCTGGTCGAAGAGGCGGCCGAGCCGGTCGGCCGTGCGCTGTAACCAGGTGATCCGCCGGGTCCGGTGCAGATAACCCACCCACATCAGCCCCAGGGCGATCACTCCGGCGGAACCGGTCATGATCGCGACCTGATCCAGGGCGGCGCCACCCCCTTCACCACCCTCGGCGGCCGATAATCCGATCATTTCGTACGCACCGTACGGCACTGGACCTCCACACCAGCCGGAATATATGTTACGAAAAGTAGCATGAATCAGTGCCGGAGACGATACGTTTCCGGCGCACCACAATTCGCAACGCGCGCAGGCTCCCTCGTGCCACGGTCCGGGCCGTTCGATCACCGCTCGGCCCGGAATCACCCGGCGCTCGCCGACCCGGCCGGGCCCGATCGCGACCGGCACGCGGACCGGACGGCGGCGAGCCGGCCAGGACGTGGATCACGCGGGCCCTCGATTCCGCGCCGGCGCCGGGGGGGGGGGGGGGGGGGGGCGCCCCCGCGGGCGCCGCCGGGGGCGGCGCGCGAGCGGGGGGGCGCGCGGAACGGCAGGGCGGGCAGTTCGGTGACGGACCCGAGCACATGGGTGGCACCGGCGGCGCGCAGCGTTTCGGCGTCGTGGGCGCCGGTGAGGGTGCCGGCGACCCCGCCCGCCCCGGCCCCGAGCCCGGCGAAGATGTG
>NZ_JARWPM010000034.1 GCF_029869215.1 Nocardia carnea | reverse complement strand
CGTCGTCAAACTCTGCCGTTTGCGCCTCTCACCCCCCATCTCTTGCTGCGCGCTGCCTTTATACTCTGGCGGCCGCCCCCCGGCCCGCCCGGGGTTCGGGGCCCGAACCGAAAAGTGATCCATCACCGAGTGCGCGGGTGTTCCCGGCCGAGTGCGGCGGAAAGCACTAGGCTCGGCAGATGTGAGCGTGGACATCACCGCATCGGCGGCTTGGCGGAAATTGCACGATCACCACGACGCTGTGGCCGCCCTACAGCTTCGGGACCTGTTCGCCGAGGATCCGGCGCGCGGACACGATCTGCGATTGACCGCGGGCGAACTGCTGATCGATTACAGCAAGCACCGGGTCACCCGGGAAACGCTGCGGCTGCTGGTCGAATTGGCCGAGGAGGCCGGGGTCGCGACCCAGCGGGACCGGATGCTGCGGGGCGAGCACATCAACACCTCCGAGGATCGTGCGGTCGGGCATACCGCGCTGCGGGTGCCGGCCGGAACATCGGTGATCATCGACGGCGCGGATGCCGGAGCCGCGGTACACGAGGTGCTCGGCCGGATGCGCGATTTCGCCGAGGCGGTGCGTTCGGGGCGGTGGCGCGGGGCCACCGGCGAACGGATCCATACCGTGGTCAATATCGGTATCGGCGGGTCGGATCTGGGCCCGGTGATGGTGCACCAGGCGCTGCGGCATTACGTGGACGCCGGGATCGACGCGCGGTTCGTATCCAATGTCGATCCGGCCGATCTGGTGGCCGAGCTGAACGGCCTGGACCCGGCGACCACCCTCTTCATCGTCGCCTCCAAGACCTTCTCCACCCTCGAGACCCTCACCAACGCGACCGCCGCCCGGCGCTGGCTGGTGGGCGCCCTGGGCGCGGACGCGGTGGCGAAACATTTCGTGGCCGTATCGACGAATGCCGAACGGGTCGCCGAATTCGGGATCGATACGGCCAATATGTTCGGCTTCTGGGACTGGGTGGGCGGCCGGTATTCCGTGGATTCGGCCATCGGGCTCTCGGTGATGGTGACGATCGGGCCCGACCGGTTCGCCGAGTTCCTGGCCGGTATGCACAGCATGGACCGCCATTTCGCGACCGCCCCGCTCGATGCCAACGCGCCGGTTCTGCTGGCGCTGCTCGGGGTGTGGTATTCGAATTTCTTCGGTGCCCAATCCCGGGCGGTACTGCCGTATTCGAACGATCTGGCTCGTTTCCCGGCGTATCTGCAGCAGCTCACCATGGAATCGAACGGGAAGTCGGTCCGGGCCGACGGCACCCCGGTCACCACGTCCACCGGGGAGATCTTCTGGGGCGAGCCGGGCACGAACGGCCAGCATGCGTTCTACCAACTGCTGCACCAGGGGACGCGGCTGATTCCGGCCGATTTCATCGGCTTCGCCCGCCCGACCGATGATCTGCCCACCCGCGACGGCACCGGCAGTATGCACGACATCCTGATGAGCAACCTGTTCGCGCAGACCAAGGTGCTGGCCTTCGGGAAGACCGCGGCGGAGATCGCCGCGGAAGGGACGCCGGCGGAACTGGTGCCGCACAAGGTGATGCCCGGAAATCGGCCGAGTACGACGATCCTCGCACCGCAACTCACCCCCGCGGTGCTCGGGCAGTTGATCGCGCTGTACGAACATCAGGTGTTCGTGGCCGGCGTGATCTGGGGTATCGACAGTTTCGATCAGTGGGGTGTCGAACTCGGCAAACAACAGGCGCTGGAACTGGCACCACTGCTCACCGAGGCGGAAGACCCCGCACCGCAGGGTGACTCGTCCACGGACGGTCTGATCCGCTGGTACCGCGCCAACCGCTGACCACCCGCCGGCGGTACCCGCCACAGTTCTTCCGCGAGGTCCCCGGACGCCGGCCGCGAGCATCCGGGTGCATGGCCGCGGCCGCCCTGGCTTCCGCGGCACGCGACGATTTCCGCAACGACCGCGATCTCCTGCCGCACGGCACCGGCCGTGGCCGTGTCGCCGCGTTCCCTGCGAGAGTGCGGCAATCGCGTCCGGGCCCGATCACCACACCATGACCGGCAGGCCGATCCGTTCGGCGATCCGCTCGGCCGGACGCTCGAGCGCGGTGGGGTCGGCCGCGTATTCGGGTGCGAGGCTCACCAGCGTGAGCAGGTAGTCGTCGCGGAATCGGCAGAGATAGCCCGACATCCGGGTGCGCGGCCGGCGGACGTAGGTGAGTCCCGGGTGGATGGCCCGGGCGGCGACACCGGTGCAGGCATGGGGTCCGAGTGAATGCAGTGAGGCGGGGATCGCCCCGATATTCGAGCACAGGATGTCGCGTTCACCGGCGCCCCGGGACAACCGGTACGCCACCCGATCCGGGACCAAGTGCAGGAATTCCTCCGGCAGCCCACCGGGGCTCGACATCCGGTGCTCGTAGGCGGCCCGGCTCTTCGCGCGGATATCCGCCGGATCGTCGCCGGGCGCGAGAGCGATCTCGGTCATGGCGAGGTCGTTGTCGATCCGCGGCTCGTCACGCGTATCCACCGGCAGGCTCGCAATAATCCTGGGCTCGGGAAAACCCGCTGCCCACAACGTGTTCGCCACGAACCAGATGAACAGGCTGTTGGCCGTGCCGCCCGCCGCGGCGCCCACCCGCTCCCACTCGGCGGCGGGACATCGCAGTACGATCCCCGGCACCGGGAATTCGCTGCCCGGGGTGACCGGATGGCCCCGTGCCCGGCCGTTGTTGTCGAAGCGGACCGGATAGTGGCGATCGGCCTCGAGGTGCGCGGTGCGCGGGCCGAGAATATCGCCCGCGTCCCCCGCCGGGAGGTCGCCGGGCCGTCCAGCCGGCAGATCACCACCCAGGGGCTCGGCCGCCGCTGAGGGTGGTTCGCCGACGAACCGGGTCCATAGTGCGCGCGCCGTGCCGGACAGGACCGTGGCACATGTTTGTGCGGCGTCGGCCCAGTCGGAATCCGGATCACCGCCGGGATCCGGCGCGACCGCCGGGGCATCGCCGGGTTCCACGCCGCCCTCCTCTGTGCGGTTCCCGGCTGCTGACAGGGCCGCTTCGACAGCGAAGATGAGCCCCCGCGCATCGGCGAGGACATGGGAACAGGTCAGCACGACGATCGTGCCGCCGTCGGTGAGCGGCGCCGCGGACAGTCGCCAGCCCGGCCCGCGCTCGGGGTCCAACTCGGTGCCGCGGCCGTCGGCCCAAGCAAGGACCTCTTCCGGAGGAAGCGCGGCGGCACTCACATCCAGCGGATGGGCGCGGCTACTGAGCTGCCAGCGGTCTCGCGCACCGGGCACCCGGGACCGGACCACCCGGCGGCCGAGCGGGCCGGTACGCAACGCGTCGTGCAGCCGCCGCAGTCGCTCGGTTTCCACCGTGTCCGCGGTACGCCACAACCCCTGGAGCGCGATGGGGGTTCCCATCCCTTGATGAGTCCGCAGAAAGATGCCATCTATCACGCTCAGCCGGCGCATCTGCCCAGGCTAGCCGTGTCACCCGTACCCCGGCCGGTCCGCCTCCGTATCGACCTCCGCGCGTCGAGTTATCGAGCAGGTCCACCTGGGCGGGTAGCCGGACGGCGCGAGAACCGGCGCCGGCGAGTTCCGGATGAGCCGGCCACATTTCGCCGCGGCCGCGCCATCGACCGGTTCAGCGGGTGGGTGGCGCGATCTGCCAGTGTTTTTCCAGCGCGCCCGCGATATCGGGCAGCACCGTCACCGGAACCTTCTTATGCCGCAACATACTTCGGATCTCGTCGATCTGCTCTCGTTTCCGCAGGTCGTAGGCGCCCGAGATCGGGCCCGACACCGGCGGGATGGAGAGCAGAACCAATTCGTCGTGCGGGTCCTCGCCGCCGGTGAGGTCGAGGGCGAGCGACCACCGGGCACGTTCGTCGAGACCGAAGCGCCCGGCGATCACCCGGTCCCAATCGATACTGGTCGCCGACCACGGCGTGCGGCGGTGGATGGCGTCCTCGGTGAGGACGACGACATCGCGCTTGAACAAGGCGATCAGCACCGCGACGGCGAGGATCGCCCCGATCGCGAGCCCGGTGAATATCCGGCCGAGCCCGAACAGCAGCACCGTCGGGACGGTGGCCGTCGCCACGACCGCCAGTCCCACCAGGCCGTAGCCCAGCACCCGCTCGGCGGGCACCACGCCCGCGTGCACCATTCGCATTCCGACTCCACTAACCCGGGAACTTGGTGTTGTCGGCCACACCGTACCGGACGTTCCCGGCCGGTACGGCATGGTCGACCACCGGCCGGAATCCTCCGCGCCAGCCCGGCGACGGTGCCGTCGCAGACCCGTCAGTGCAGCGCTACGGCCGCTTCGGCGGAGTACACGTGGAAGGTCATGCTCTGCTGGAAATACAGCTGGACGGTTTCGGCGTCGTGGCCGAGATAGCCGATGGACAGGTCCTGCCCGATGGTGAGGTCGAAATCCCCGCCGCGGGTGGTGAGCACGAACGCTCCGTCGATGGCCGGTGCCCAGATGATCTCCCCTTCGGGCACCAGGCGCTCCAGGTGGGTGCGCAGCGGATAGCCGTGGTTGGCGGTCTCGCTGACCTTGGTGTACAGGTCGGCGCTGAGCAGCACCGTGTACGGCCCGTCCACACCGGCCAGTCGCAGCTGGCTCACCGCCAGGGCGATCACCTCGGGCACTCCGAACACATCGTCGGGCAGGGCGATGGCACGGTTCGAGGAGGCCTCCCGGATACCGGTGATCCCGGCGGCGGCGTAGCCCTCGAAAACGGCCCGGTCCTCGGCGAAGGCGATGCGGCGGGCGGCGTCCTTGACCGGGTCCAGGTCGGTGTCCTGGGCGCCGCGCTCCACATTGTCGAGTTCCTCGCGCGACAGGGTGAACGGCACCCGCAGCTCCACCAGCGGCGCGACCACCCGCTGCCGGGCGACGACGCCGTCGTGCGGGGCCGCGATGGGCGTGGTGTGACCGAGGCCGCGCGCCGAATAGTCGGTGCCGTGCGGGCCGGAGAGGTCGACCACGCGGCGGCCGGCGTTATGCCGTTTGAAGGTCCGCGCGGACTCCTCTTCGATCACCGACCAGGCCGCGTCCGTGATCGGCGCGAGCTCGCGATGCAGGTTGTTCATCCGGTGCTGCTCCTTTTCAACGTGCCGATACCGAGCGAACCGTCCGAGACCGGCGGTGCCGTCGTCCGACCGGCCGGTTCGGCCGCCGCCTCGGCATCCGGCGGCGCGGGCAGATCGTCGAAGAAATCCTGGGGCGGAACGAAGAACAGGGTGCCGGTGACGGCCGTGGAGAAATCGAGGATCCGATCGTACGGTGCCTCTTCGGTACCCAGGAACATCCGCTCGAGCATGATCTCGGTGGTCCGCGGCGTCGCCGAATAGCCGACGAAATAGGTGCCGAATTCGCCGTCGCGGATACTGCCGAACGGCATATTCGCGCGCAGGATCTCCCGTTCGGTGCCGTCGGGTTCGATCACCTGGTTCACCGCGATATGCGAATCGGCGGGTTTGTCGGCGTCGTCGAGTTCGAAATCCTCGAGCTTGGTCCGGCCGATCACCCGCTCCTGCTCCTGCACCGGCAGCGCCCGCCACGCGGTGAGGTCGTGCAGGTACTTCTGCACGATCACATAACTGCCACCGCGGAACTCCGGATCACCGGCCCCGATCAGCGCGGCCACCCCGGCCGGTGAATCCGGCAACGCGCCTTCCGGGTTCTCGGTACCGTCGACGAAACCGAGCAGATCGCGCTGTTCGAAATAGCGGAACCCGACCGTTTCGTCGACGATCCGGCCCACCCCGGCCAGCCGATCGCCGATGGCCATGGCCAGTTCGAAACAGGCATCGTGGGCTTGCGCGCGGATATGGAACAGCAGATCGCCCGGGGTCGCCGGGGCGTGGTGCAGGGGGCCGTCGTATCCCGGGAACTCGTGTAACTCGGCCGGGCGGGGACCGTCGAACAGCCGGTCCCAGGCGGCGGAGCCGATCCCGGTGATACAGCCGAGCCCTGCGCCGGGCAGCCGGAATCCGATCGCCCGGCGCAGGCCCGGTAGTTCCGCCAGCAGTTCCCGTGCCGCCGCCTCGCCGCCCGGTTCGATGGTGGCGACGAGGAAATGCGCGGCCGGGGTGAGCGGTTCGAGAATCGGCTGCGGCTGCCCCATAGCCGAGCACATTACCGGCGAGCGGCACCGCCGCCGGGAGAACCGGGCGGCTACTTGGCCACCGTCAGCAGGAACGCCACATCGTCGATCGCCTGCACGCTGTGCCGGGCTTTGGGGACGACCAGCAGATCGCCGGTCGAACCCTTCCACTCGTTGGCACCGCTGTGCAGGGTGAGGCTGCCGGAGAGGACGAGCAGCGTGGCCTCGCCCTGGTTGTCGTGTTCGGACAGGCTCTGCCCCGCGCACAGTCCGACCACGGTCTGCCGGAGGGAATTGGCATGACCCCCGTAGATGGTCTGGGAACTACGGCCACTGGTCGCGGTCGCGGCCATCTTGAGCTGCTGCCGGGCCACCGCCGTCAGCGATTTCTTGTCCATGAACCGCCTTTCGCCTCCGCGTACCCGCGACCGGGCTGATGATCACGGGTCGTATCGCCGAGTATGCCCGACACAGCCGCGGCATTCCGGCGTTTCCGGTACCTGTGCCCCTATTGCCGCGCGGCGGCCGGTCAGCGGGTGAAACGACGGATCCGGTAGCGCAGCCCGCTCGTGGATTCGCGCCACTCCTGCAGGTCGGTGGAACGCCATTCGGAGCCGAGTTCGGGGGCGTAGACGTCACCGGAGATATCGGTGTCCACCTCGGTGATCAGCAGTTCGGTGGCGTACGGCAGCGCTTCGCGATAGATCTCCCCGCCGCCCATCACCCAGGTGGTGGCGGGCGCGGCCAGCTCGAGTGCGGCCGCGACCGAACCGGCCGCTTCGGCCCCCGCGGCCGACCAATCCGGCTGCCGGGTCACGACAATATTGCGCCGTCCCGGCAACGGGCGGAATTTGTCCGACAGCGAATCCCAGGTCCGCCGGCCCATCACCACGGTGTGACCGGTGGTCGTCTCCCGGAAGAGCGCCATATCCTCGGGCACCCGCCACGGGATGGTGTTGTCCGCGCCGATCACCCCGTCGGGTGTCTGCGCCCAGATCATGCCGATCACCCGCGCCGGCGCGGTCATACCGCCACCGGCGCCTTGATCGCCGGATGGTGCCGGTAGTCCAGGATCCGCACGTCCTCGTATCGGTAATCGAACAGCGAGGCGGCCGGGTCCAGCTCGAGCCGCGGGAAGGGATACGGCGTGCGGGTCAGCTGTTCGGCGACCTGCTCGCGGTGATTGTCGTAGATATGGCAGTCGCCGCCGGTCCAGATGAACTCACCCGGCTCGAGTCCGCTCTGCTGGGCCACCATCACGGTGAGCAGGGCATAGCTGGCGATATTGAACGGCACACCGAGGAACAGATCGGCGCTGCGCTGGTACAGCTGGCAGGAGAGCCGGCCACCGGCGACATAGAACTGGAACAGGGCGTGGCAGGGGGCCAGTGCCATCCGGTCCAGTTCGGCCACGTTCCACGCGGAGACCAGCATGCGGCGGGAATCGGGGTCGGTACGCAGGGTGTGCAGGATCTGCGCGATCTGGTCGATATGGCGGCCGTCGGGTGCCGGCCAGGACCGCCATTGCACGCCGTAGACGGGCCCCAGCTCGCCCTCTGCGTCGGCCCATTCGTCCCAGATGGTGACCCCGTGATCCTGCAGCCATTGCACGTTGGAGTCGCCGCGCAGGAACCACAGCAGTTCGTACACGATCGACTTGAGGTGCACTTTTTTGGTGGTGATCAGCGGGAACCCGGCCGCGAGGTCGTACCGCAGCTGATGCCCGAACACGCTGCGGGTCCCGGTGCCGGTGCGGTCCGCCTTGGCGGTACCCGTATCCAGCACCCGCCGTAACAGGTCTTCGTACTGTGTGTCCGGAGTCCGCAGTGGGTCCGGCGTCCGGTCGTCCTCCGCGCCTGCCCTGCTCGCTGCGCTCACCTCGGGGTTGTTCGCTGCGCTCGCCACGGCCCGAGCTTACTTTCCGCACCGGCCGGCCTCTGCAACCCGGGGACTTCCGCAGCGCCGATGAAGGGCGCCGGCTCACACCCCGGGCTGCGGCAGAAAAGGGGCGGCGCACCGCGCCCGGCAGACGACTATCGCGACCTGCCAAGCTGACTCCATGCGGAAGCTGTTTGTGATCGGTATCGGCGCCGGTGACCCCGATCAGGTGACGATGCAGGCCGTCAAGGCGCTCCGGCAGGTCGACGTGTTCTTCGTCATGGGTAAGGGAACGGAGAAACGGCAGCTGGTGGATGTGCGTACCGCGATTCTCGACGAGCACGCCGAGCGCCCGTACCGCATCGTGGAGATACCCGATCCGCCGCGCGACCGGACTCCCGACAACTACCGGGAGACCGTGCTCGACTGGCACGAACGCCGTTCGCTGCTGCTGGAGGAGGCGTTCGCCGCGACCGAGGAGGTCGGCGCGATCCTGGTGTGGGGCGATCCGGCCCTGTACGACAGCACCCTGCGCATGGTCGAACGCGTACTCGACCGCGGCGCGCTCACCTTCGACTACACCGTGATCCCCGGGGTGACCAGCGTGCACGCCCTGGCGGCGCGGCACCGGATCGTGCTGCACCGGATCGGCGAACCGGTGCACATCACCACCGGCCGGCGGCTGCGCGAGGAAGGGCTGACGGCCGGTTCCACCGTGGTCCTGCTCGACGCCGACTGCGCGTTCACCACCACCCCCGCCGATACCTACATCTGGTGGGGTGCCTACCTCGGTATGCCGGCCGAAACCTTGGTCAGCGGCCGGGTGGGCGAGGTCGCCGACCGGATCGTGCGGGTACGCGGCGACCTGCGCGCACGCCACGGCTGGATCATGGACGTCTATCTCCTGCGGCGCGCTGAATGACCAGGTAATCGGAGCACGGCACGTAGCATGGGCGGCATGACCGAACAGGACATCCTCGGGCGGATCAAGGAACTGGTCGACCACGAGCACGACCTGCGGTCGCGGGCCTCCCGCGGGGAACTCGACCCCGATGTGGAACGGCGCCGGCTGGCCGAACTGGAGGTCATGCTGGACCAGTGCTGGGATCTGCTGCGACAGCGCCGGGCACGGATCGAACGCGGCGAAAACCCCGACGAGGCACAACCCAGCCCACCGGGACAGGTCGAGGGCTACCTGCAGTAGGCGGCCGGGCGATGACCGGAATCCATTCCGCGGCAAAAGAATACGATGTCATCGTGCTTGGCGGCGGCCCGGCCGGCGAGAATGCCGCGTCCTACGCGGTGGCCGGCAGCGACCGCACCGCGGCGATCGTGGAACGCGAACGCCTCGGTGGCGAATGCTCGTACTGGGCCTGTATCCCCAGCAAGGCGCTGCTGCGGCCGGGACATGTGCTGAGCGCCGCCCGGGGCTTGCCCGGGGTCGAGGGGCGCGGGCCCGATGTGGCGGCGGTACTGCGCCGCCGCGACGAATTCGTTCACGCCCACGACGGTGACCACGACGATTCGAGCCAGCTCGACTGGGCGAAGCAGGAGGGTATCGCGGTGATCCGCGGCGCCGGCCGGCTCACCGGTGAGCGGACCGTGCGGATCGGCGAACACGAGATCCGGGCCCGCCGGGCCGTGGTCTTGGCCACCGGCAGCCGGGCCGCGGTGCCGGATATCCCCGGATTGCGCGAGGCACTGCCCTGGACCTCCCGCGATGCGACGAACCTGCACGAGATCCCGAAACGGGTGGTGGTGATCGGCGGCGGGGTGGTGGCCTGCGAGGCGACGACCTGGTTGTCGGCACTGGGCGCCGAGGTCACCCTCCTGGTCCGCGGGAATCGGCTGCTCAGCGGGGTGGAACCGTTCGCCGGGGAACGGGTGGCCGCCGCACTGACCGAACGCGGGGTGGATATCCGCTTCGGCACCAGCCCGCAGCGGGTCCGGCGACCGGCCGCCGCCGACCACGGGGAAGGCCGGATCCACGGCGGCCCGGTCACGGTACACGCCGAAGGCCCCGGCGGCGAAACCACTGTGCTCGCCGACGAAATCGTGGTGGCTACCGGGCGCACGCCGAACACCGACGATATCGGGCTCGACACCGTCGGGCTGGACGCCGGGTATGTCGAGGTGGACGATCAGCTGACCGTCACGGGGGTGCCCGGCGAATGGCTGTACGCCGTCGGCGATATCAACCACCGGGCGGCGCTCACCCATATGGGCAAGTACCAGGCGCGCGTGTGCGGTGATGTGATCGCCGCCCGCGCCGAGGGACGGTCGCTGACCGGGCCGCGCTATCGCGCCGGTGCGGACCATCACGCTGTTCCCCAGGTCGTTTTCACCGACCCCGAGGTCGCCGCGGTGGGCCTCACCGCCGACGCCGCCCGGCGTGCGGGGCACGATATCCGCACGGTGGAACTGGATATCGAAGTCGCCGGTTCCGCGCTGACCCGCAACAACTACCGCGGTCGTGCCGCGCTGGTACTCGACAACACCACCGACACCCTGTTGGGCGCCACATTCGTGGGGCCGGATATCGGGGAACAGTTGCACGCCGCGACGATCGCCGTCGCCGGGCGCGTCCCGCTGGAGGCGCTCTGGCACGCGGTGCCCGCGTTCCCCACTGTCAGCGAATTCTGGTTACGGCTGTTGGAGACCGACCGGTCGTCGTTACCATCGGCGGTATGAGCGAGTCAGGCCCGGAGGCGGCAGCGGAGCGTAACCACGGAGGGCCCTCGCTCGATGGGCACGGGCGCGTAACCGAACAGGTCACGACCGCTGACGGGGTCGTCCGCGGGGGTCGCGGCCGCCGCGTGAGGTACTGGCGGTCGCTCCCCTACGCCGCGCCGCCGGTTGGTGACCTGCGGTTCCGGGCTCCGCAACCCGTACAACCGTGGACCGATGTGCGCGATGCGACCTACTTCCGGGCGGCCGGTATCCAGTCCAGCTTCGGGGTGCGGCTGGGCCTGCGCAAGCTGCAGGAGATGAGCGAGGATTCGCTGACACTCAATGTCGTGGCGCCGGTCACGCCCGCCGTGCGGCCGCGGCCGGTGATGGTGTTCATCCACGGCGGCGGCTACCTTTTCGGCACCTCCGCGCTGCGTCTCTACGCCGGCGTACAGCTGGCGGCCGACGGTGATGTGATCGTGGTTTCGATCAACTACCGGCTCGGCGCGTTCGGGTACGCCGATTTCTCCGAATACTCCACCCCGGACAGCCCTTACGACTCCAACCTCGGTCTGCGCGACCAGATGGCCGCGCTGCGCTGGGTGCAGACCAATATCGCCGAATTCGGCGGCGACCCCGGCAATGTCACGATCTTCGGTGAATCGGCCGGCGCGCACGCCGTGCTGAGTCTCATGGCCACCCCATCGGCGGCCGGGCTCTTCCACCGCGGGATCGCGCAGAGCGCGCCCGCCGATTGGGGGCTGACCACGGCCGAGGCGCGGGAATTCGCCCGCCGGGTGCTTGCCGAACTGGGTATCGCTCCCGAGGACGCGAATCGCGCGCTGCGCGAAGCCGATCCGCACGATATTCGCCGCGCCTTCAACCGGGCGTCCAATGCGGCGATGGCCGAGTTCCCGGGCTTTTTCCCGGCGGCGCCGGTGGCCGACGGTGATCTGCTGCCGCGCACCCCGATCGACGCGTTCGCCGGCGGCCACGCGCATCCCGTCCCGCTGATCATCGGCACCTGCCGTAACGAGGGTGCGCTGTTCAACCGGTTCACCGATACCCTGCCCACCCGCCCGGAACGCCTCAAACGCGCGCTTTCGGTTGCCGGGCCCGACTACTATCCCCGGGTGTTCTCCACCTACGCCGGGTTCCCGGGTGAGGCGGCGGCCATCCGCGCGGGCGGGGACTATTTCTTCTGGCGCCCCTCGCTGGAAGTGATGGAGGCACACAGCCGGCAGGCACCCACCTACGCCTACCGCTACGATTTCGCGCCCCGGCTGTTGCAGTGGTACAAGCTGGGCGCGACCCACGCGACCGATCTGCTGCCCACCTTCGGCGCCGTCTACGAGCCGTGGAGCCGGGCGCTGACCGCCGGGGGCAGCCGCCGTGGCCTACTCGCGGTAACCCGGCAGATCCAGGACAACTGGCTCGAGTTCGCCCGCACCGGCGAGCCGCTACCCACCTGGCCGCGCTACACCGAGCAGGAACGCAGCACGCTGATCATCGACGATCCCGGACGGGTCGAGCAGGATCCCGACAGCGCCCAGCGCACGTTGTGGGCGGGTGTGCGCGCGCCCCATCTGGTACCCGTCGGCGCCGCACCGGCAGCAGCGGCCGCGACCGGTGCGGGCGCCGCGGCACCGGAGGGCGAAGCCGCGGGCGACGGCACCCTGCTGGGGAGGATCTCCCCGGAGAACGCCGAGACAGCCCCCACCGAAGCGGCGGCCACCGTGGTGGAGAAACTCGCCGAAGGGCTCGAGGAATCCGCCGGCGAAGCCGACCGGAAATCCGCCGGCTGATCGCGGTCTATTTCAGCAACCGCGACATCCGCCGGTCGGCGAGAACCTTCCCGCCGGTCTGGCAGGTGGCGCAGTACTGGAACGACCGATCGGTGAACGCCACCTCCCGGACCGTATCCCCGCAGACCGGGCAGGGCATCCCGGTGCGGCCGTGCACCCGCATACCCGACCGCTTCTCTCCCTTGAGCCGCGCCGCGTCCTGCCCCACCGACCGGGCGACCGCATCGGTGAGAACGGTGCGCAAGGCATCGTAGAGAGCGGAAACCTTCGCGCCCGGCATGGTCTTCGCGGTGGCGAACGGGGAAATCCGGGCCGTATGCAGGATCTCGTCGGAATAGGCGTTGCCGATCCCGGCGAGGACACTCTGGTCGACCAGTACGTTCTTGATCCGGCCCGTGGACTCCCCCAGGATCGTGGCGAACTCCGGTTCGGTGACGGCGAGTGCGTCCGGCCCGAGGCGGGCGATACCGGGGACCTCCGCCGGATCGTGCACGATATAGACGGCCAGCCGTTTCTTGGTGCCGGCCTCGGTGAGGTCGAAGGCGGGTGTGGCCCCCTCGGGGGTGAAGAAATGCACCCGCAGCGCCAACGGGCCGCGACCGGGTTTGGGCGGGCTCGCGCTCGGTTGGTCGGTCCAGCGCAACCATCCCGCCCGGGACAGGTGGGTGATCAGCCACAACCCGCCGCAGTCCATTCCCAGGAACTTCCCCCACCGGCCGGCGCCGGTGACATCGCGGCCGGACAGCGCCGTCACCGGCGGGTCGAAGGTTTTGATCGCACTCAAGGCCGCCACATCGATACGACCCACCACCGCGCCGACCGCATGCTCCCGCAGGAACTGCGCCAACGCCTCCACTTCGGGTAGTTCGGGCACGGCCTCAGGCTACCGGCGGCCGGTGACATTCGCGGCGTCCAAACGCCGGGTTATGCCGGTGCTCGTCACCGTGAGCAGGGTGCCGACGAACACCAGGTCGAATGCCATCTGGACGGTGGTGGCGATACGCGCCGCCTGCCCGGCGGCGTGGATATCGCCGAAGCCGACGGTTCCGAGGGTCGCGACGGTGTAGTAGAGCGCGTCGGTGCGGGTGCGCAGATCGGTGAACTGGCCCGGATCGCGCAGCTCGAGGACGTAATAGAACAGGGCGAAGAACAACACCACCAAGGAGACCAGGTACAGCAGACCGTCGACCCGGTGCGCGGTATCGCGGCTCGCGGCCAGGAACTGGCCGATCCGCCGGTAGGCGAGCCACGCCAACCCGGCCACCCCGGCCACGAACGCCACCAGTGTCACCACCCGGGTGGGCCAGTAACCGGGCAGATCGAGATTCACCGGAACGAAGTAGTAGAACAGCAGACCACACGCCATGGTGCCCGCGTTACGCCACAGATGAGCCGAACCGCTGATCCGTCGAGATGCCATGCGGTCATGATCGGCCGGAATCTCGTATCCACCCGGCGGCACGCCGGACCGGGCACATATCGACCGCACGATACGGCGGTCGACTATCCACAGCACGGCCCGGGAGCCGCCAGCTCGTCAGCAGCGTGCGGCTAGGGCGTTTCCCACCGTCCGCACGGCAGATGCGGCGTCAGGGAAGCAGTGCCGCGGGGGCGATGGTGATCTCGAACGGGGTGTGCAGGGTCGCGCTATCCCCCGCGCAGACCCGGTGCGTCTGCTCGTAGGACTGTTCGGACCCCAGCGTGTGGGCGAACAGCACCGGCAGTTCCTCGCCCGGCAGCCGGCCCTTGAACGAATTGATCTCGAAACGCCAGTAGTGCGGTATTCCGGCCGCCGCGTAGACCACCGGTTTGGTCATCCGATCGGCCAGTGTGGTGGATCCGGAGACCACTTCCACGGCCAACCGCACCTGTTCCACGGGTATCCCGCGGTCGTCCCAGGAGATCGGGCCCTGGGCGACGATCAGGTCAGGGATCGGCTCGTCGTCCCCGATCAGTACACCGACGCCCTCGAGCACGACGCAATCCGCCGGCACCGCGTCGTCCAGGGCCCGACCCACTCGCCGGATGAGCCATTGGTGGCGGGGTTTGGGAGCTGCATTTACGACGAGCTGGCCATTCAACACCTCGTATCGCAATCCGTCTTCGGGCATATGGTCGAGATCGGCCGCAGTCCACCGATCCAGTCCCGGAGCGGGCATAGCCATCGGACCACCTCCAGCTCGATTCACAAGCCGCGTACATCCGCGGGTGCTGCTTGAATACTAGCCTCTGGCTCCGCGCCGCTCCGCGGGATGAACGCCTGGCAGCGGCCGTGTATCTCCGCGCCAGGACGGCCCCCTTGCCTGCTGTCGGCCACTCGGCGCCGGGCAGGCGACTCGGTGCCGCCTGCGCGGCGCCACGAGCACACCGAGCCGACCATGTCGACGTTCTATCGGGTCAGTCCTGCTCTCCGGGGTTGTTTCCGAGGCGGGCCAGCAGGTGCGGGGCGATAACGGTGAAGGCTTCGGCCGTCGTCATCTCCTCGTGCATGGCCGGCACCTCGTATTCGGCGACCTCACCCGACACATACGGCCGCCAGTGTTCGGCCCGGGGTTCTTCCTGTTGCGCACCCGGGGTGGGTACGGCCGCACGGAAGAAATCGACCACACCGCGGTAGACCCCCGGTTCGTAGCCGGCGATCAACTCCGCCGACCGCGCCACCGTCCGGAACACCGCCCGCAACCGCTCCACCGGCAGATGCAGCAGCTCCGCGGGGATCAGCTCGTGCAAGCGAGCCAACTCCGCATCACCGAGTTCGCTG
>NZ_JARWPM010000033.1 GCF_029869215.1 Nocardia carnea | reverse complement strand
CTTACGTGGGGGCCGAAAACCCCGGCGGCGCCGAAGGCGCCGCAAAAAGACACAGCTCAGGCTACGAGACCCGATTCCGAGGTTCCGGCCAGGCTGCGGACCTGGCGGGCCGCCACCGACAGCGTTGCCAGGTCGTGGCGGGCCACACCGAAGATTTCGGTGAGGGCGGCGCGGGCCCGGGCCAGGCGGGAGCGGTTGGTCTGTTCCCAGTAGTCCAGTTTCTCCGATACCGGGTCCTCGGGGTCGGTGGCCGTGGCGATATCGAGGGTCAGCAGGCGCAGGGATTCGTACAGATCGTCGCGCAGCGCCAGCCGGGCGAGACCGGCCCACCGCTGGTCGTAGTCGAGGTCGTTCACCGCGCTGATCAGCCGCGTGATCTCCAGGTGGGCGTTGAGCGCGAAATACAGCTCGGCGATCTCGTGCGCGTCCCGTTCGGCGATATCGGCGATATCCAGTACGTCCAGCAGCGGATACAGCTGGATCAGCCGGTAGACCTCGATGGCCAGGTCGGCGGGCGCACCGCGCTCGGCCTCGGTGGCCGCGTGCGCCGCGACATGTTCGGACAGTGGGGTGGGCAGCCAGCCCAGGACCTGCCCCGCCAGCGCGCGGACACCGTCGCGGTAGCGGGCGATATCGGCACCGATGGCGATCGGCTGCGGCCGGTTCAGCAACAGCCAGCGGGCGGATCGTTCGAGGATTCGGTGGCTTTCCAGTTCCAGCCGGTCGCGGACCGCCGTCGGCATGGGGGTGTTCCGGATCCGCGACCACAGCTCGCGCAGCCCGAAGATCTCGACCGCAGCGGTGAAGGCTCGCACAGCATCCTCAGTGGTGGCACCGATCTCCTCGGCCAGGCGGAAGGCGAAGCTCGCGCTCGCGTAGTCGACCATCTCGTTGACCACCACGGTCGCGACGATCTCGCGGCGCAGCGGGTGGTTGGCGATGGCGTCGGCGAAACGTTCGCGCAGCGGGGTCGGGAAGTACTGCGGCAGCACAGCGGTGAAGGTGGGATTGTCCGGCAGCTCACCGGCCAGCAGGTCGGCTTTCAGCGCCAGCTTGACATGAGCGATGACGGTCGCGAGCTCCGGTGAGGTGAGCCCGCCTCCGACGGCGATCCGCCGCTCCATCTCCGCGTCCGTCGGCAGCGCCTCGAGGCGGCGGTCCACACCGCGCCGGGTTTCCAGCTCGGTCAGCAGCCGCCGGTGTACGGCGCCGCGCCGGGCGGCAATCGAACGGGAGAGCCCGATCCGGAAATTCTGCGAAATATTGTCCTGCAGTACGAGTGCGGCAACCTCGTCGGTCATTTCCGCCAGCAGCGGATTCCGGTCGGCAATATCCAGTTCGCCGGCGGAGACCGCGGCGTCGAGCAGGATTTTGATGTTCACCTCGTGATCGGAGCAGTCCACTCCGGCGGAATTGTCCAGCGCGTCGGTATTCATCTTCCCGCCGTTGCGGCAGAATTCGATCCGGCCGAGCTGGGTGACACCGAGGTTTCCGCCTTCCCCGATCACCTTCACCCGCAACCGGTCGGCGTCGACCCGTACACCGTCGTTGGATTTGTCACCCACCTCGGCGTTGGTTTCGGTGCTCGCCTTGATATAGGTGCCGATACCGCCGTTCCACAGCAGATCCACCGGCGCCTCGAGGATCGCACGGATCATCTCGGGCGGGGACAGCCGGGTGGTGCCCCGGGGGAGCTGCAATGCGGCCCGGACTTGTGGGGAAACCGGAATCTCCTTGGCGGTGCGGTCGTAGACGCCGCCGCCCGCACTGATCAGCGACCGATCGTAATCAGCCCAACTCGACCGCGCCAACCCGAACAACCGCGACCGCTCCCCGAACGACACCCCAGCATCCGGATCCGGATCCAAAAAAATATGACGA
>NZ_JARWPM010000032.1 GCF_029869215.1 Nocardia carnea | reverse complement strand
GCGGCGAGCTGTGCCACCGTGGCGACCACGGGCCGGCCCTCCGGTACCCCCCCCACCCCCGCCGCCGGGCGCGACTACTGCGGCGCCCACGACTGGAGTCTGGTGGTGGCCGACAGCACCGATCAGGATGCGCTGGATGCCCTCGCCGCCCGCACCACGGCGGTGATCACCACGGTGGGTCCGTATCTGCGGTACGGGATGCCGATGGTGGCCGCCTGCGCGAAAGCCGGCACCCACTACGCGGATCTGACCGGTGAACCGCTGTTCATCCGCGAGGCGATCGATACGTATCACGACGAGGCGGCCCGCACCGGCGCGAAGATCGTGAATTCCTGCGGATACGATTCGGTCCCGTCGGATCTGAGTGTGTACCAGCTGTATCGGCGCACCGTGACGGACAACACCGGCGAACTGGGCGACACCACCTTGATCGCGACGCTGCGTGGTGGGGTGAGCGGCGGGACCATCGATTCGGGCCGCGCGATGATGGAGATCGTCGCCGCGGACAAATCCAAGGGCGCGGTGCTGAGCCATCCGTATTCGCTGAGCCCCGACAAATCCATGGAACCCGAGGTCGGGCGGCAGTCGGATCTCGTCCTGTCGCGTGCCCGCGATATCGACCCGAGCCTCGACGGCTGGGTGGGCACCTTCGTGATGGCGAGCCACAACACCAAGATCGTGCGGCGCAGCAACGGCCTGCTCGGCTGGGTGTACGGCAAGAATTTCCGCTATCGCGAAACCATGGGCGTGGGTAGTTCCCCGCTGGCGCCGGTGCTGGCGGCCGGTATCACCGGCGGTGTGGTCGGTGCGCTGGCGATCGGCGGCCTGCTGTCCCGATTCCGCGCGGGGCGCGCCGTGCTCGACCGGATCCTGCCCGCGCCGGGCACCGGGCCCAGCGAACGGACGCGGGAGAACGGCTGGTTCCGGATGCGCACCTATGCGCGCACCACCTCGGGCGCACGTTACGTCGCGACCTTCGCCGGCCAGGGCGACCCGGGCTACAAGGCGACCGCCGTCATGCTCGGGGAAAGCGGGCTGGCGCTGGCCTTCGACGAGAAACCGGAACTCGCCGGAATACTCACCCCCGCCGCCGCGATGGGCGACGCGCTCACCGAACGGCTGCGCGCTGCCGGGATGACCATCGAGGTGGAGGCGCTGGGATGAACCTCGCCCGGCGCACGATGAACGCGCCCGCGCTGGCCGCGGTCTACGAGCGGGTGTGGCGGCCGACGGTGTTCTACCTCGCCTCCGGCCGCACCAACGCCGCCGATCGCCGCTTCGCGGTGGATTCGCTACATCTGCACAGCGCCCGGCGGGCGCTGGATATCGCGTGCGGCCCAGGGAATTTCACCCGCTTCCTGAGCGAGCAGATGCCCGCGGACGGCTATGTCACCGGGATCGACTATTCGCCGCCGATGCTGGCTCGCGCACTGGCCGACAATTCCGGCCCGCGGGCCGGCTATGTGCGCGGCGACGCCCGGTTCCTGCCGTTCCCGGACGAAACCTTCGACGCGGTCTGCTGTTTCGGCGCCCTGTACCTGATCCCCGACCCGTTGGTGGCGGCCCGCGAAATGGTCCGAGTGCTCGCACCGGGCGGCCGGCTCGCCGTCACCACGAGCTACCGGCCCGACAATCCGTTCGGCGAATTGACCCGGCGCGCGGCGGGGCTGAGCGGGCTGCGCATGTTCGGCGGCCGGACGTTCCCGGAGTTGTTCGCCGCGGCCGGGCTGGTGGAGATCGACCAGGAGGTCCACCGTTTCCTGCAGTACCTCACCGCGGTGAAGCCGGCGACCGGGACGCCGAGCCGCGGCGAACACCCGGCAGCCTCCGGACGCGGGGTTTGACAGGACGCGTGTCCGGCCGTACCGGCTGCGGGTACGTGCACGGAACGCCCTGCCGCGTGGGCTATTTCACAGCCGGATCCCCAGGTGCGGTGGGTGTCCGCGGGCGCGGGTTACTACCGATCGGTAGAGTCACCCGTCGTACCAACGGTCCGGAAGGGGGATTCCAGATGCCGGTACCGGATCTCGGCCAGGGCGTCGCCCGGCGGTTGTACGCCGCGGCCACCACCGGTGGCGCGGAGCCCTTCACACTCGCCGACGATGTGGCGCTACGCCTGGCCGCCGCCTGCGACACCCTGGTCGCCGACCTCGAGGCCGCCCGGTCCGGCGGCCGGCAACTCGCCACCGCACCCGGTCTCGCGGGGTTCCCCGATCTGCCCACCGGGCATGCCCTCGCCGCCGGTTTCGCCGGAAAGGCCGCCGACTACCTCGACACACTCACCGCGCTGCAGGAAACCGCGCTCTGGTTCAAGGCCGCCTACCTGGCTGCCGCGGGGCGGCTCACCGAAGCCGATCACGCCAACCGTGCAGCCCTCGCCGTGGCCGCGGCGGCCGCCGGAGGTGACGGACATGGCTGAATCCGCCGGCACCGACCCGCCGTACGCGCCGGAGCGCGAATGTTTCGGCAGTTTCACCCATCAGGAGATCTGGGACCGGGTGCACGAGGTGCTCGATCCGGCCGCGCTGGGCGCGGCAGCCGCCGCCTGGAAATCCAATGCCGACGCCGTCGCCGCGGCCTTCGGTGCCTTCGCCGATACCGTGCGCCGCGAGTTCACCAGCTGGTCCGGGCATTCCGCGACCGCCGCCTGGCAGGCCACCCAGGAATTCGTCCGCACCGGTGAAGCGACCCATGAGGTATGCCGGGCCGTGCAGCGCCTGATGGAAGGCAATTCCGATGCGGCACAGACACTCCGGGCCGCATTGGTGGCCCCGCAGCCGTATCGCCCGCTCGACGACCCCGCCGCCGAAGCGGTACACGGCGGCCGGCGGCGGATGGAACACGATATCGCCTCGGCCGCGGCCACTGCCGACGCCCAGGCCGCGATGACCACCCTCTATCTCCCGACCATCCCGGTCTCCGGCGATCGGGTGCCGAGTTTCCCCGACACCTCCACCGGCGCGGACCGCGGGGGCGCACGCCGGTGAAATGGATATTCACCCCGGACGAATTCAGTTACGTCTGGGCCAACGAGACGGGTTCGGACCGGCGCCCCTACCCGGTGAACCTGGCGCCCGCCAGTACGGTGCGCACCGAATCCGAACTGGCCGCCCTGCGATTACCGCAGCGGTTCGCCAGACAGGCCGACCCCGATCTGGCAGCCGCGCTCATGCTCTGCGCCCGCCCGGACGCCACCGCCGTCACCATCTCCGGAGAACGCTCGGTGCTCCCCCGCAACGGCGAACAGCCCGATACCGAGCAGATCCTCGGCTTCGCCGCCGTCATCGATCACCACGCCGCCGTCCTGCACGCCACCGCCACCAAGGTCACGGTGCATATGTGCCATGCGCGGGACCTCGGAAGCCGGCTGGTCGCGCTGATCGGTTCCGCCCGTCGCGGCACCCACGGACCGCTGCGCGAACCGCAGGACGCGGTACTCACCGATGCCCCTATCCCGGGTTGCCGGGCGTCCGGCGATGCCGCCCGGTTCCGCACGACACTGCGTCAACCGGTGGACTGCCGCGGTTTCATCACCGTCACCGTCGCCCCGGACGATCCGATGTCGCCGCCCACCCGGCACCGCAGCTGGCTGGATATCCGCGACGACGGCCGCTACCTGCTGACCACCGCCGATGTCCTGGTCCTCGATCCGGTCGGTGATACCGAATTCGCGGACCGGCTGCTCGGCCTGGCCGGAATCGCCGGGAATACGCCGGGGCTGTGATACTTCTCCGATGACCGAGCACTGGACGGACAGCGCCAGCCGGGTACTGCGCGCCGACGGTCTGCGGATCGCCGACCTGGACACCTCCGCCCGCCCCGGCTTCCACGGCGGCAAATCGGACGGCAAGCGGCTGCTCGCCGAACGCGGCCAGGTGCTGGCAGCGCAGCAGGAATTGCTCTATGCCAACGGCCGCGCCGGGGACCGGCGCAGTGTCCTGCTGGTCCTGCAGGGTATGGACACCGCCGGCAAAGGCGGGATCGTGCGCCATGTGATCGGCTCGGTGGATCCGCAGGGCGTCGATCACATGGCCTTCGGCGTACCCACCGAAGAAGAGCAGCGACATCATTTCCTGTGGCGGATCCGCCGCGCCCTGCCGCGCGGGGGGCAGCTGGGCGTGTTCGACCGGTCGCATTACGAAGACGTGCTGGTCGCGCGGGTGCACGGGCTGGTACCGGAACATGTCTGGCAGGGCCGCTACGAAGAGATCAACCAGTTCGAGCGGGAACTGACCGACGCCGGGACGACGCTGGTGAAGGTCGCGCTGTTCGTCTCCCTCGACGAACAGAAGAATCGACTGCGCCAGCGTTTGGAACGACCGGAGAAGTACTGGAAATTCAACCCCGCCGATATCGACGAACGCGGCTACTGGCCCGCCTACCAGGAGGCCTACCAGGCCATGCTGGACCGCACCGGTACCGGCTACGCGCCCTGGTACGTCGTGCCCGCGGACGCGAAGTGGTACGCGCGGCTGGCCGTCACCGAACTGTTGATCGAAGCGCTGCGGACGCTGGACCTGAGCTGGCCCGCGCCCACCTTCGATCCGGCGGCCGAACTCCGCCGCCTGGAGAACTCCTGAGCGGCCCGCACGCGGCGGGTTGTGGAAACTCTCAGCTACGGGGGCAATGATGGGGGCGGTGCGCCGGAGACTCCGGCCCCCCGCCGCAGCTACCACCGGGCGGGGCACCCAGGTGAGCGAAAGGCGTGGTGAACGCACGGTGAGCAAGAAACCCGGGCGGCCGAACCCCCAGAAACCCGGGCGGCCGAATCCGCTGGCGGCGGCCCAGCGCGCGGAGCGCAAGCGCAGAATCGCGATACAGGTCGGCGTCACCGCGGTCTTGGTGGCGCTGGTCGCCGCGATCGGGATCGGGCTGGCCGTGCGGAACTCGGGTTCCGACTACGACGGGCCGGTACCGGCGGCGGCCACCGAGAACGGCGCCATCCGGATCGGGCAGCCGGACGCGCCCGCGAAGGTCCGGATCGTCGCCGATATGCAGTGCCCCGTCTGTAAACAGTTCGAGGCCGATCACAGCGAACTGCTGAATCAGGCCGTCGCCGACGGTGACGCCGTGATCGAGTACAACATCGTGGGCTACCTCGACCGGGCGTCCACCACCGAATACTCCACCCGGGCGGCCAACGCCTCGTACTGCGTCGCCGACCGTGGCACGGACAACTATCCGAAATGGCTCGAGCTGATGTTCCAGCAGCAGCCGCCCGAAGGGGGCGCCGGCCTGACCGACGAGCGGCTGATCGCCATCGCACACGAGGCCGGGTACACCGATCCGGCGGTCGACACCTGCATCACCGACGGCACCTACAAAGGTTATGTCGCGGCCATGTCGGATAAATCGCTGAACGACGACGGTATCGACGGAACTCCGACGGTGTTCGTCAACGGCGAGCAAGTACAGCTCACCGGCAAACAGGACGGTTCCGGCTTCGACACCACTCCCTTGGCCACGGCGATCCAGGCGGCTGCGGGCCAGTGATCACGACCTCCCCGCGCGCAGCCTGGATCATGCTCCTGACCGGCCTGGCCGGCTGGGTGGCGGCGCTGGTCCTGCTTGTCGAAGATTTCAAACTGCTCAGCGATCCAGGATATGTGCCGTCGTGCAGTCTCAATCCGGTGCTGTCCTGCGGGTCGGTGATGGTCACCGACCAGGCGCAGGTACTGGGATTCCCCAATCCGATCATCGGAGTGGTGGGGTTCTCGGTGGTGGTCACGCTGGCCGTGCTCGCCGTCGCCGGTATCGGCCTGCCCCGCTGGATCTGGGCGGGTCTGTGGCTGGGCACGGCCGCCGGGACCCTGTTCATCTGCTGGCTGATCTTCCAGAGCCTCTACCGGATCAACGCCCTGTGCCCGTACTGCATGGTCGTATGGGCGATCATCACACCGCTGCTGGCCGTTCTCACCGAGCAGTTGTGGGGTAACGACCGGGGTGCGCTCCGGGTGGTCGCGGAATGGCGCTGGACCTTCGTCGCCGTCTTCTACGCGGTGGTGCTGGTACTGGTGTTCCTGCGCTTCCAGGATTACTGGCTGTCGCTGTTCTGACCACGCTAGCCCGGCGTACCGGCGACCAGCCGCACCGAAACGACCCGCTCACCCCCATCGACACCCAGCACCCCCAGCCGCACCACCTCGGCGGGGCGGCGGGTATCGATCGCCATCCGCAGCGCGCGGGCGCCGGTGACGGCACGATCGTCGATCGAGATGATGATCTCGCCACTCACCAGCCCCGCCTCCTCGGCCGGCAGCCCCGGGATGGCCATATCGATCCGCGCGCCGCGCGGACCGGCATCGGAGATCAGCACACCCAGGGTCGCGGTGGGACCGATATGCACGGTTTCGGTGGGGGTGCCGGACCGGATCTGCCGCACCACCCGCATCGCCGAATCGATCGGCACCGCGTATCCGTTCGGCGGATCGACGGTATCGCCCGGTGGCGGGTCCCGTTCACCCGACGCCGCCGCGATCACCCCGACCACCGCGCCGGTGTGATCGGTGAGCGCGCCGCCGGACTGCCCGGAACTCACCGGTGCCTCGATTTCCAGCATCCCGGTGAGCGGCTGCCGGGACAGGTCCTGCTCGTTGAACGCCATGATGGTGCTGTCCAGATCACTGATCCGGCCGGTGACCGCGGTCGCGGTGCCGCTACCACCCGCATTGCCGATGGCCAGCACCTCGTCCCGGACCCGCAGATCCGCGGAACGGCCGATACGCGCCGTGGCGAGTCCGTCGGCGCCGGAAAGGTCGAGCAGGGCGATATCGGCGCGAGCGTCGTAACCGAGCACCTCCGCGGTGTACACGGCCCCATCGGAGACCCGGCTGACCTGGACGGTTTTCGCGCCTTTCACCACATGATGGCTGGTCAGCACCTGGCCGTCGCGGGTGAGCACGATCCCGGAACCGGCCGCCGCGGCACCGAACGGCCGCGTGGCGGCCGTGACGTTCACCAGCACCGGCGAAATATCGCGGGTGAGGCCGCGCGGGTCCAGCGGCGGGCGCGGCACCGGGCGCAGCGGAGCCACGGCCACATCCGGCCCCGCGCGCCCCAGCCCCGGAATCTCACCCCGATATCCGAAGAGCGCACCGAGGGCCAGCACGACGGCGAAAACGGTGACGAGCACCCGCCCACCACCGCTCGGCCCACCCGGACCGGTGCCCTCCCACTGGTTCCCCACCAAGCCTCCTGTGTCTTTTGGCGCCGACTCCGTCGGGGCGGGTTTTGGCCCCCCTTGGTCCCGGCTGTCAGCGCTCGACACTCGCGGCTTCGCCGCATCGCAT
>NZ_JARWPM010000031.1 GCF_029869215.1 Nocardia carnea | reverse complement strand
GTGGGCAGCGCCGCCTGGTTAGGGTTTGCGGACCCCGTGCGCGTAGGGACCCCCCCCATACCCCACCCGGGCCCGCCGGGGCCCGGGGGTGGGGGTTTTCCCCGCCCTCCCGCCCCCCCCCAACGGCCGCCAGAATGCTTCTGGCCTCGGTGTAGAGCTGTTCGCCCGCGGGGGTCAGTTCCACCCGGCGTGTGGTCCGGACGAGCAGATCGCAGCGCAGCTCCTGTTCGAAGGCCCGGATCTGGCGGCTCAAGACCGGCTGGGCGATATAGAGCGCCTGCGCCGCTCTGCCGAAATGCCGGTGTTCGGCCACCGCGGCGAAATAGCGGAGTTTACGCAGGTCCAGATCCATACCCTGAGGGTATCAATGCCGGGGAAAGGGTATTGGACCGCGCGAGCGACCGGCGCCGAGACTCGAAGCATGATCGTCCTCACCGCACCCACCGGCCAGATCGGTGGCCACCTGCTGAATATGCTCCTCGACGACGCCGGCCGTGGTACCGAGGAGGCGCTGCGCGTCATCGTGCGCGATCCCGCGAAACTTCCCGTCGAAGTCCGGGACCGGGTCGAGATCGTCACGGGCTCGCACAGCGACCCCGAGGTCGTGGACCGGGCGTTCGCCGGCGCGGAGGCCGTGTTCTGGCTGGTTCCCCCCGCCGCGGGCGCACCGAGCCTCGAAACCGCGTACTCCGGATTCACCCGCGCGGCCTGCACAGCGTTCGTCACCCACGGAATCGGACATGTCGTGGGGGTGTCGGCGCTGGGCCGCGGCACACCCTTCGCGCACAGTGCGGGTCTCGTCACGGCGTCGCTGGCCATGGACGACCTCATCGCGAGCACGGGGGTGGCCTACCGGGCGCTGGCCAACGCGACCTTCATGGACAACCTGCTGCGGCAGATCGAATCGATCCGGGACGACGGCGCCTTCACCTTCACTCTCACTGCGCACCGCCGTTCACCGCTGGTCGCCACCCGGGATATCGCCGCGGCCGCCGCCGGTCTCCTGCGGGACCGCTCGTGGACCGGCAACGGCGACGTCGCGCTGCTCGGCCCGGAAGACCTGTCGCCCGACGAGATGGCCCGCATCATGTCCGAGGTACTCGGCCGCCCGATCCGGTACGAGCGGCAATCGCTCGACGATTTCCGTGCCGCCCTCGCCGCACACGGAACCGGGGACGCGTTCGTCACCGGCTACGTCGAGATGATGCGCGCCAAGGACGAGGGCCTCGACGACGGCGTCCCGCGTACGGAACTCACCACCACCCCGACCACCTTCCGCGAATGGTGCGAGCAGGTCCTCGCACCGGCTGTCCGGGCGTAGTGCCCCGATGCGCGGGCCGGGTGGGCGTCACCGCCGACCCGGCCCGCCCGCCTCCCGGTCACCGGGAGCGTCGCTCGCCGTCGGCGGGTGCCGGATCTACCGTCGGCCTCGGCACGAGCCGACAGCGCGAGGAGGCGGTGGAGCAGTGGTGGACTTCGACGATGAAGTGGATGTGCTGGTAGCGGGTTCGGGTGGCGGTCTCGCCGGCGCCTACACCGCGGCCCGCGAGGGGCTGTCGGTCGCGGTGGTGGAGGCGACGGACAAATTCGGCGGCACCACCGCGTATTCGGGCGGTGGTGGGGTGTGGTTCCCGTGCAACCCGGTTCTGGAGCGGGCCGGTACCGACGACACCCTCGGCGACGCACTCACCTATTTCCGCGCCGTCGTCGGTGATCGCACACCGCGCGCACTGCAGGAAACCTATGTGCGCCGGGGTCGCGAACTCATCGAATACCTGGAAGCCGACGACCGTTTCGAGTTCCAGATGTATCCGTGGCCGGACTATTTCGGCGCGGCGCCGAAGGCACGGCTGGACGGGCAACGCCATATCGTTCCCGTCCCGCTGCCCGCAGCCGAACTGGGCGAGCTGCGTGAGCAGCTGCGCGGACCGCTCGACACCGACCGGCTGGGCGCCGAGCCGCCGGAGCTGTTGATCGGCGGGCAGGCGCTGATCGGTCGGTTCCTGCGCGCGCTGGCCGCATATCCTGGTGTGCGCTTGCATCGGAACGCGGCCCTGGTGGAGCTCGTGGTCGAAGACGGTGCGGTCGTGGGTGCGGTGATCGAACGTCCCACCGGCACCACGACGATCCGGGCCCGGCGCGGCGTGCTCCTGGCGGCGGGCGGTTTCGAGGGCAACGAGGAACTACGCAGCCGCTACGGCGTACCCGGTAGCGCGCGCGACACCATGGGCCCGCCCGGAAACCTCGGCCGCGCCCACGAGGCCGGGATCGCGGCCGGCGCCGCTACCGATCTGATGGATCAGGCCTGGTGGTCGCCCGGGCTGATCCACCCCGACGGTCGGGCGGCGTTCGCCCTGTGGTTCACCGGCGGGATCTTCGTCGACCAGGACGGCCGGCGGTTCGTCAACGAATCCGCCCCCTACGACCGGCTCGGACGGGCCGCCATCGACCGGTTGCGCACCGGGGAACTCACACTCCCCTATTGGATGATCTACGACGACCGCGAAGGTCCCACCCCTCCGGTGCACGCCACCAATGTCTCGCTGGTCGAGACCGAGAAGTACGTGGCGGCCGGACTGTGGCACACCGCCGATACCCTCGAGGAACTGGCCGCGGCGCTCGGGGTACCCGCGGCGAACCTGGTGGCCACCGTGGACCGGTTCAACACGATGGTCGCGGCCGGCGCCGATACCGATTTCGGCCGCGGCGACGAGGCCTACGACCGTGCCTTCTCCCAGGGCGAATCGCCCCTGGTGCCGATCGACCGGCCGCCCTTCCACGCGGCGGCCTTCGGCCTGTCCGACCTGGGCACCAAGGGCGGTCTCCGGACCGATACCGGCGCCCGGGTCCTCGGCCAGGACGGCACCCCGATTCCGGGCCTCTACGCCGCGGGCAACACCATGGCCGCGGTGAGCGGCACCGTCTACCCCGGCGGCGGCAACCCGATCGGCGCCTCGATGCTGTTCAGCCATCTCGCCGTCCGCGACATGCTCGGCCGCTGACCGTCTCCCGACCAGAACAGGAAACACTCCCATGCCGGAACCCGACCGGATCCACGCGGCCGTGCGCCGCTACCTCGATACCGTCGCCACCGGGACCGCGGCCGAGATCGCCGCTCTCTACCACGAAGACGCCACGCTGGAGGACCCCGCCGGATCCACCCCGCACACCGGCCGCGCCGCGATCGAGAAATTCTACAGCGCCCTCGAATCGGCCCGGCGCAGCACCGAATTGCGCAGCGTACGGGTGAGCGGGAACAGCGCCGCGTTCCTCTTCGTGGTGCGCACCGAAACGGCCGACGGCACGGTCACGGTGGAACCCATCGACGTCATGACCTTCGACGAGGACGCGCGCATCACCACTATGCGCGCGTACTGGTCGGCCGCGGATATCAGCGCCGGCTGAGTCCCGTATCAGCAGACAAGCGATAGCCGCATCTGCGCAGCACTGGGACGACGAGGTGGAGTTCCTGGAGAGTACCGGCCCGCATTTGGGTTCCAGTGGTTCACCGGCTATTGCGACTACCACCCCGAGGCGCCGGGCGGCCGGTCCATCGAACCGCTGCCGGTGGATCTGAAGAAGCTGGGTGCCGACAGCCTCTTTCGCTCGCTCTCTCCGGCCCCGACGGCCGCGCGGAGAAAGCCGGCTCCCGCTTTCCGTCACTCCGCACTGCGACCGAGGCGCGGTCGCCCGAACTTCGGCGACCGCGCCTTGCCGCTAGCGCTGAGTGCTACCGGCATCGACCGGTAGCGTCACCGCGGTGATGTAGCGGGCCTCCTCGGAAGCCAGGAACAAGGTGGCATTCGCGATATCGACCGGCTCGACCCACGGAATCGGCAGCATATTCATCGTTCTCGCGGCCTCCGCGAATTCCTCGCGGGTCGGGTGGTCGCGATCCGGCCGGAACGATTTACGGACCATATCGTTCTGGATCATCGGGGTGTCCACATTGGTCGGATGCACCGAGTTCACCCGCACTCCGTGGGGCGCGAGTTCTTGTGCCAGGGAACGCATCAGCCCGACCACGCCGTGTTTGGCGGCGGTGTAGTGCGCCACCCCGACCAACCCGCGCAGTCCCGCGATCGAACTGGTGAGGATCATCGCACCGCTGCCTTGCGCGATGAGGTGCGGGGCCGCCGCTTTACAGGTCTGCCATACACCGGTCAGGTTGACGTCCAGCATGGTCCGCCACTGCTCTTCGGACAGCTGCAGTCCCGGTGCGCTGGAGGTGATCCCGGCGGTGGCGCACACGATATCTAGGCCGCCGAGTTCGTTCACCGCCGCATCCGTGGCGGCCCGCAGCGCCGCCCCGTCACGGACGTCGACCGCGGCGGTAACGATTCGCGCCCCCGCCTGCTCGACCACACGCGCCGTCTCCGCGAGGTCGGCCGGGGTGGCCGGCGGGATGATCACCGTCTCCACCGGCCCGCAGATATCGAGGGCGACGATATCGGCGCCCTCCTGGGCCAGCCGCAGCGCCTGCGCCCGGCCGATTCCCCGCGCCGCCCCGGTGACCAGCGCGACCTTGCCCGAAACCCGTCCCATCTCACACCTTCTGAGTAAGTCCGGCGTCCACGACGAGTTCGGTTCCGGTGATGTACCGGGACTCGTCGGACGCGAGGAACAACACGGCATTGCTGATATCCACCGGTTCCACCCACGGCACCGGCAGGATCGTGCGCTGCGCCAGCACCCGCGCGGCGTCCTCCCGGGTGGGGTTCGGCAGCTCCGGGCACAATTTCGCGTACACGTCGTCGTTGAGGATCATCGGTGTCGCGACCGATCCCGGATGGACGGTGTTGACCCGGATACCCCGCGGCCCCAGCTCGTTGGCCAGGGTGCGGGCAAGTCCGACCACCGCGTGCTTGCTCGCCGCGTAGTGGGCGGCCGAGGCGCCGCCCTTCACGCCGTTGGTGGAACCGACGATCACGATCGAGGCGCCCGCCCCGAGATGCGCGCCGGCGGCCCGGACGGTATGCCACGCCCCGGTCAGGTTGATATCGAGGGCCCGCTGCCACGCGTGGTCGGACAGCTCCCAGGCCGGCGCGAGATCGGCGTAGACACCGGCATTGGCGACGACGATATCGAGGCGGCCGAGTCGCGCCACGCCGGTGTTCACCGCTTCCTCCAGACCGAGGGGGTCGCGCACATCGGCGAAGCCGGTATGACACCGGCGACCGCTGCGCCGCACCTCCTCGGCCACCGCGGCCAATCCGGCCGCGTTCCCGGCGAGATCCAGGGCGACGATATCGGCGCCCTCCTCGGCCAGCCTCCGGCAGTGCGTCCGGCCCATGCCGCCGGCCGCACCCGTCACCACCGCCACTCGATCCCTCAGGCGCGTCATCGCGCACCTCCGCTGTTCACCGCAATCATGCGCGCGACGCTAAGTTCGGCACGGGCACCGTGAACCGGGTTCTCCCGGTGACCGGGCGGCCGGAGATACCGCTCCCGGTCAGCGGAATCGGGGCTGCGGCAGCCGAGTGCGGCCGGTTCGGCACAGCAGAACTAGAACACGTGCTACTTTTCCGCCATGACGAAGCTGATCGTCGCCCTGCACGGCGCCGGACTCGGCGACCGGCTCCGCGCACCGGCGCTCCGGAAGACGCTGGCCGCCGGCGGCGCGAGCGCAGTGCAGGTACACCTCGACGACGCCGACGTGGCCGCCGCGATGATGCGTTTCGGCCCCGGCACGCAGATCACCGCACTGGCCTCGGTGTGGACCGAGGGTGACGTCGCCGCGGCCGTTGCCGCGGTGGCCGAAACCGCCGGTGATCCCGTACCCCATGCCTATCGCGTCCGCGAGCACGTCCGGCTCGACCCCGTGCCGGTGCCGGACGGCGTCCGCAGCGACGCGCTGGTGAACATCGCGCTCCTGCGCCGGCCCGCGTCGCTGTCCCGGGCCGACTACCTGCGGTACTGGCATGTCGAGCACACGCCGATCGCCATCCGCACCCAGAACACCACCGGCTACGTCCAGAACACGGTCGAGGAGGTACTCACACCGTCCGCACCGGAGGTCGCGGCCATTGTCGAGGAACACTTCCCGATGGGCGCGATGACCGATCCGCACCTGTTCTACGGCAGTCGCGGCGACCAGGCCGAACTCGACCGCCGGATCACCGAACTGCTCGCCAGCGTCGCCCGGTTCGGTGCCGACAAGGATCTCGATCTGGTACCCACGAGCCGCTACCACTGGAACCTCTGACGTAGCGGTCCGGGCGTCCGGCCCGCACACCGCCGGATTACGGCACCATCGAGGCCACCCGAGTGGCACCCCTGGAGCCGGGCGGTCAGGAGTCGCCGCCCCGCAGGGCATCGATGGCGGCCCGCAGCCGCGTCGCGGCTTCCCCGGCGACGGATTCCAGCGCCGGTTCACCGGTGACCTGGACCATGACGTCCGGGTTCATCGCTTCGACGCGTATCGCACCGGCGTCGTCCGGGTCGCGGCGCACCACGACATTGCAGGGCAGCAGGATCCCGATCTGCCGGTCGATCTCGACGGCCCGATGTGCCAACGGCGGGTTGCAGGCCCCGAGGATGAGATAGTCCTCCATCTCGTAGCCGAGTTTCGCGCGCAGGGTGGCGGTCATATCGATCTCGGTGAGTACGCCGAACCCCTGATCGGCCAGCGCCGCACGGGTGCGCCGCACGGCCTCGTCGAAGCCGGTGGCCAGCGTGGTGGACAGCGCCGGTGCGGTGGTACCGGACATGATCTGCTCCTCTGCTCGGTGGATGCGGAGGACCCGGCGCGGATATCGTCTCCGGCGGGCCCGCCCGGACCTGCCGGAAACGGGACCGGGCACGCGCCGGCCACGCTGAGCAGCGGGCCGGTGCCGACGAGCGTTCTCAGAATACGCCGCGCGCCCGGCGGGCCACGGCCACGCTCCGGGACACCCGGGCGTGCGTTTACCGGCACAATGATGGTGCCCGAAAACCCGTACTGCTCCGGAGCATTCGAATGTCGCGTGTGAACCTTTGGTGGTCGAGTGACGCCACGTACATCAGGGCCATCAACGAAATCGACGAAGAACTCGGCGCGGAGCGGACGGCACGCAGCGACCTGGCTTACCTCGTGGCCACCGAACAGGCCGAGCTCCGAAACGATATTGCCGGGGTCGGCTCCCGGGTCGATGCGATCACAGACCGGATCGGCGCGGTCCTGGAATGGACCGAGCTGCGCTTTCAGCAGCTGGAATACGACGAGTACCGGGCGCGCACCGAAATCCGTAAGGGCTTTCGCGCTCTCGCCCAGGACCGGCCCGTCCCGCTGCCCGTGGTCGACGACGTTCCCGGCTACTGGATGCCACCGGCCGCGCGGGCGGCCATGCCGCTCATCCGGCGCGAGCACCGGCCCGGCGGCGGCGACCCGTTCGCGGACCCGGAGTCCGGGCTCGTCGCGGCGCACGAACGCGACGACCTGCGCACCGAGTTGTTCGCCCTGGCCGTGGGCCTGTGCTTCGACCTGCCCGCGTACACCGCAGCGGCCGTGCCCCGGCTGTTGCGCCGGCCGGTCGGCCTCGGCCACACCGAGGAAGGCCGGGTCGCGGCGGGCTGGCGCGCACTGTGGGAGCACACGGCTCGCGGCGCCTTCGGCCCCGCCGCTGCCGCGGAGCTGGCCGGCCGTCTCGCGGCGTCCTTCGACCCCGCCACCCTCGACGCCGGCGAATTCGCGGCCTGGGACCGGGCGATCGATACGTTCGCAGCCGCTTCGACCAAGGCCGAAGCCGTCACCGCCCTGCACACCCACCTCATGGCCGAGGCCGAAGCAACCGCAACCTTCACCGCGCAGGACCACCCGTACTGGCGAGATCTCCTTCAGGAACTGGTCGAGGAGCCGAGCCCCGGCGAGCGGCCACTGAGGGAGGCCATGGACGCGCTGCAGCTGCTGCCCGGCGGGCAGTTACGCCACTCGGCACCGAGCTGGGCCGCACCCGCCGGCACGGTCGCGGAACTGCTCCGCCACGATCTGTTCGATCCCGCCGCACCGGTGCCGCTGCGCCACCTCGCCCTCCGGATCGCGACCCCGCTGCTCCGGGCGCGTCTCACCGAACCCCCCACCGCGCCGGATCCGGTGGTCACCACCATCGAACGCCGCGGCGTGCCGATCGAGGTCACGAGTGCGGGATACGACAGCGGTCAACTCGCCGTCGTCGACCGCCGCATCATGGCGCACTACCTCGCCGATACGCCGTCGACCACCGCGAATGCCCTGGGAGCCGCCGCACTGGCGGGCCTCGCCGCCGTCGTGGCCGTCTTCGGCCCGCTGTTCGTGGCGGTGCTGTGTGCGCTCGGCGCCACGATTCCCCTGTGGAACTACTTCCGGGCCCGTGCGGCCGCCCGGGCCGCGGCGGTGCACCGGGACGAACAGCTGGCCGAGGTCCGCGCCGCACTCGACCGGGCCGGCGAGAGCGTCCGGGCCGAAGAGCACCGGCGTGCCGAGCAGCATCGAGCCGCCCGCGCCGCGTTCGCGCAGCTACTCACCGCGCTGCCCACCGCACAGGACTGACCCGGCGCGTGCAGGCGGCCGGTATGCGGTCGCGAATCACTCGACGGGTCGCGGAGTCACCAGGTGGACCCGGCAACCGCCGCGCGGATATCGGGCGACGTCACGCCAGCGCTGCCTGCATGGCGACGCCGTCGACGTAGGAATGTTTCTCCTTGACCGCACCGTCCTCGACCAGGACGAAGTCGGCGAGGTCGACGCAGACGTTCCGGCCGGTGGCCGAGGTGCCGGTCAGCTGCCACCGCACCACCCAGAAGTCCGCCCCGACGCGCAGCGAGAGCTGTTCGAAGGTCAGATCCGGAACCAGTGCGAAGGTGCCGGCGGCGGCTTCACGGATAGCGGCCCGGCCCCGCGCGGGTTCCTGGCCCGAATGCAGATGGAACAGGGAGTCGGCGGTGTGCAGTTGCACGATGCGGTCGGGGTCGCGGGCGGCCCAGCACGCGTGGTAACGCTCGAACAGTTCACGAATTGTGTTGGTCACGACGGCAACTCCGATCGATTCGATGCCCTGGGACAGTGGTGACGAGGACAAGTATCGAGCGGGTCCGCCGCGATGACGATGGGCGTAGGCCCCCACTTCGGGCGGCTCCGTTGTGCACCCGCACTGCCCGCACTAGGTTGAGCGATAGTGAGCCAGGACACACAATTCGAGACCTCGCGCCTGCTGCGCGCGCTCCGGGCCGATGCGGCCGTGATCGCCGAACGGGTGACCGCCCGGATCGAGCAGGACGACACCGACTACGACACCGTCGCACTCGGTCATGACGAGCTGCTCGCGCTGGTGGCCGACAGCTGTGCGGCGTGGCTGGACGCGCTCGCCGAACTGCCATACCCGCGCGAACCCGCGCATCGCGCCGGGCGGCTCAAGGCCGAGCGCGGTATCCCACTGGAAAGTCTGCTGCATGCCTTCCGGGTCGCGGGATTGGTGTTCTGGGAGATCATCGTCGAATACGCCGGGCACGACGACCGGGGCGCACTTCCGCGGTTGTCCACGCTGGTGTGGGCCACCGTCGACGACTACTCGGTGGCGGCCGGCGAGGCCTACCGGCGTGTGGCCGCCACCGGCGCCGCCCCGCCCGATCAGGCGTTACTGCGCGCACTGCTCGATCCCGGCCTCGGGCCGGGGCAGCGCCGGGACCTCGTCCGCAAGATGCGGCTGCCGACCCGGGCTACCGCGGTCCTGCTGGTCGGCGACGTTCGTCCCGCCACGACCGGCGTCACCACCGTCTCCGCGGCGGTCGGCGACGACCGGGTCACCCTGGTCGTCGCCGGTTCCGCGGCCGCACTCGATCGAGCGCTACGGTCCGTGCGGGCACGCGCCGGCGCGAGCCGGCCGTTCACCGATTTCGCGGCCGCACCCACCGCGCTCGACCAGGCGCGGCTCGCGTGGCGCTGCGCGCGGCCGGGCGACACCGGGGTCCACACCTATGCGTCCGCGCCGGAGCGTGCCCTGATCGCCGCGAACCCCACCCTGGCCGCGGATGTCTTCGCGGAGGTGCTCGCCGCGTTCGACCGGCTCGAACCCGGGGATGCCGAACTCCTCGCACAGACCGCGCTGGCCTGGTTCGAGTTCGGCGGCTCCACCGCCGCGGTGGGTGAACACCTGCATCTGCACCGCAATACCGTCCTGCACCGGCTCAAACGGATCGAACGGCTGACCGGAAAGCTGTTCGCCGTACCCGCCGACGCGGCGCTGCTCTATATGGCCCTGCACACCCGCATGCTGCGTATCCCCGAGGACCGGCCGTGACCATCCGCGGGCCCGCCGGCGCGGCGGCCGGTACCGCGGCGCGCTCATATCCGGCCGAGCAGGCTCTCCCGCTGATCGTCGATCACGGTGCCGAGCGCGGCGACCACCGCGGCGACCTCCGGCCGGCGCAGGGTTTCGGCCCGGGCGACCAGCCAGTACCCCAGGGTCACCGCCACCGAATCCGCCAGGACACGTACCAGGTCGGGGTGGCGATCGGCCATGAAGCAGGGCAGCAGTCCCAGGCCCGCCGCGGCGCGGGTCGCCTCGACGTGCACGAAAACATTGGTGGATGTGACGGATTCGCGCATGGCCGGGACGAAGCCGGAGGCCAGGTCGAGATCGTCGACCTGAAGCATGGAATCGATGAAATACACCAGCGGATGCCGGGCCAGATCGTCGATGGCGGCCGGGGCGGGGTGGTCGCGCAGGTAACCGCGCGAAGCGTAGAGGCCCAGCCGGTAGTCGGCCAGATGGGTCGCTGTGGCGCGGCGCACCTGCGGTTCACCGACGACGATCTCGAGGTCGAGGCCGGACCGCTGGCGGGAGGCCCGCCTGGTGGTGGCCACTATCTCGACCGAGATATCCGGATGCTGCCGGCGGACCCGCGCGGCGGCGGGCGCGGCGATATAGGCACTGAAACCGTCGGTGGCCGACATCCGGACCACACCTTCGAGCGTCCGGTTGCCGTCCGCGCCGGCCGCGAGTGATTTCACCGCCGATTCCACTGCCTCCGCCGCGGCCAGGGCCTCCTTGCCGAGTTCGGTCAGTTCCCAGCCGCCGGTCACCCGGGTGAGCACCCGGCCCCCGAGGGTCTGCTCCAGGGCGGTGATCCGGCGCGAGATGGTGGTGTGGTTGATCCCCAGTTCGTCCGCCGCGGTGACGAACCGGCCGGACCGGCCGACCGCCAGCAGGACGAGAAGGTCGTCCGCGCTGGGGCGGCCCGACAACGCGGCGCTCATATCTGCATTTTTGCACAGGGCTCCTGCACAAATGGTCATTGCGGCGCCATCCCTCTGCACCAATACTCGGTTCAGCCGAACAATGTGGGGGCCGTCACATCAGCGACGATATGCGGTCCCGGGCACGAAGGAGAAGTGCGATGAGGGAGCACAGCGCCGGGTCCGTCCCGGCCGCACCGGCGGGCGCCGATTCCGGCGCCGCGTCCGGACTGCGGCGGGTGGTGGCCGCGTCGATGGCGGGCACGGTGGTCGAGTGGTACGAGTTCTTCCTCTACGGCACGGCCGCCACGCTGGTGTTCAGCAAGGTGTTCTTCGCCGAGGGCACCAGCGATCTGGACGCCATCCTGGCCGCTTTCGTCACCTACGCGGTCGGTTTCGCCGCCCGCCCGCTGGGTGGTGTGGTCTTCGGGCACTACGGCGACAAATACGGCCGCAAGAAACTGCTGCAGTTCAGTCTCGTCCTCGTCGGCAGTGCGACCTTCCTGATGGGCTGTCTGCCGACCTTCGACCAGATCGGCTACTGGGCCCCGGCCATGCTGGTCGCCCTGCGCTTCATCCAAGGGTTCGCGGTGGGCGGCGAATGGGGTGGTGCGGTACTGCTGGTCGCCGAGCACAGTCCCGCCCGCAGCCGGGGTTTCTGGGCCAGCTGGCCGCAGGCGGGCGTACCGGCGGGCAACCTGCTGGCCACGGTGGTGCTGCTGGTGCTGACCACCACGCTGTCCGACGACGCGTTCCTGAGCTGGGGCTGGCGGGTCGCGTTCTGGTTGTCGGCGGTGGTGGTGCTGGTCGGGTACTACATCCGCACGAAGATCACCGATGCGCCGATCTTCGTGGCGGCCCAGCAGGAGGCCGAGCAGATCAAGGCCGGGTCGCTGAGCGTGGTCGAGGTCCTGCGCCGCTACCCGCGCGGTGTCTTCACCGCCATGGGGCTGCGGTTCGGCGAGAACATCATGTACTACCTGGTGGTCACCTTCACCATCACGTATCTGAAGGTGGAGGTGCACGCCGACACCTCGGTGATCCTGTGGTGGCTGCTCGCGGCACACGCGGTGCATTTCGTGGTGATCCCGCTGGTGGGCCACCTGGCCGATCGCTTCGGCCGCCGCCCCGTCTACCTGGTCGGTGCGGTGACCGCCGGCACCTGGGGTTTCTTCGCCTTCCCGATGATGGACAGCGGTAACAACCTGATCATCGTGTCGGCCATCATCATCGGGCTGGTCTTCCACGCCTTCATGTACGCCGGGCAGCCCGCGATCATGGCCGAGATGTTCCCCACCCGGATGCGCTATTCCGGTGTGTCCCTGGGCTATCAGGTGACGTCGATCGTGGCCGGATCATTGGCACCGATCATCGCCGTCCGGTTGCTCGACACCTACGGTTCCGCGGTGCCGATCGCCTGGTATCTGGCGGGCGCGGCGGCAGTGAGCGCGATCGCGGTCCTCGCCGCCCGCGAGACGAAGGGGCTGGACCTGGAGCACGTCGACCGCGCCGACGCCGAGAACGTGCTACCGAAGGCCACGGAAGTGCCTGCGCGATGAAGGAATTGGCGGGCCGTCACGCGCTGGTCACCGGCGGCGCGAGCGGGATCGGCGCGGCCTGCGCCCGAGCGCTCGCGGCGCGCGGCGCCACGGTGACGGTGGCCGATATCGATGCGGCCGGCGCCCGGGCGGTGGCCGCGGAGCTCGGCGGCACGGCATGGACCGTGGATCTGCTCGATGTCGCGGCACTCGAAGATCTGGAACTCGATATCGACATCCTGGTCAACAATGCCGGTGTGCAGCATATCAGTCCGATCCAGGAGTTCTCACCCCAGCGGTTCCGCGAGTTGCTCGCCCTGATGGTAGAGGCACCGTTCCTGCTGGTGCGGGCCGTGCTACCGCAGATGTACCGGCAGGGCTGGGGACGGATCATCAATATCTCGTCGGTGCACGGCCTGCGCGCTTCCCCGTACAAGGCCGCCTACGTCACGGCCAAGCACGGGCTGGAGGGATTGTCGAAGGTGACCGCGCTCGAGGGCGGCCCGCACGGGGTGACCAGCAACTGCGTGAATCCCGGCTATGTGCGGACCCCCTTGGTGGACAAGCAGATCGCCGATCAGGCGGCGGCGCACGGCGTCGCGGAACAGGAAGTGCTGGAAAAGATCCTGCTCACCGAGAGCGCGATCAAACGGCTCGTCGAGCCGGCGGAGGTCGCGGCGCTGGTGAGCTGGCTGGCGTCGCCGCAGGCCGGGATGGTCACGGGCGCCGCCTACACCATGGACGGCGGGTGGAGCGCGCGATGAGGGCGCGCTCCACCCGGCCGGGCGTCCGGATCAGCGCCAGCGTTTCAGCAGCTCGGTGGCCGTACCGGTCAGCGCCCGCTGCAGGAACGGGCCGAAACTGACCCGCGCGACGCCCGCTTCGGCGAGTACGCCCGGGTCCCCTTCTTCCGGGAAGGCCACGGCATTCACCGGGAGCGGCAGTTCGTCGCACAGGCGACGCAGCGTGCCCGGATCGTGGAATCCCACCGGGTACAGCACATCGGCGCCGGCGTCGGCGGCCAGTCGCAACCGGGCCACGGCGCGCTCGATACGGTCGGCGTCGGCACCGATCCCGCGCAGGAACAGATCGGTGCGCGCGTTCACCACCAGGTGCACCCCGGCGGCGTCGGCGGCCCGGCGTAGTGCGCCGACGAAATCGGCGTGCTCCTGCGCTTCGCGCAACCGCCCGCCCTCGCTGTGCACGGTGTCCTCGATATTGAGGCCGACCACCCCCGCCTCGAGCAGCCCGTCCACCAGTTGTTCCGGCTCCAGTCCGTACCCGGATTCGATATCCAGCGACACCGGGATCTGCACCGCGGCGGTGATCTCGCGGACCCGGCCCAGCGCCTCCGCGAACGACATACCTTCGCCGTCGGATCTACCCAGCGAATCGGCGAGCGGATGGCTGCCCACCGTCACGCCCGCGAAACCGGCCTGCTCGACCAGCCGCGCCGTCCAGGCGTCCCATACCGTCGGCAGGATCACCGGATCACCGGGCCGATGGAGTTCCAGGAATGTGGCGGCCTTCTCGGACAGTGCTGTCATGGCAGGGACCCATTTCTCGGGAGGCGGAAATCCGGCCCGGCCAGAATACTGCGGCGGGGATGGGTCAATCGGGCCGCGGTGCGGGCATAGTCACCCGATCGCTGCGGTGCGCGGCCGGATCACGGAACCCGGGGATATCCAACGCCGCGCCGATGGCGCCCAGCGCCTCCGCGGTGGTCCGGCCGCCCAGGAAATCCCAGCCGGGAAAATCGGCGCCGCGGGCGGTTCCGGATCCGGAGAGCTGGTCCAGGGTCAGGCCGGCATGTTTGTCGAGGTAGTGCAGGAGGGTTCGGACCGTGACCTGCTGCCCGTGATAGTTGGTGATCTTTTCTTCGAGAAACGCCATGCCGGCGCCCCTTCCGTCGAGATGTGCCTGCACGGCCCGGCGGAAGGCGTCCATATCGATGCCCGCCGGGTCGATCTTTCCTTCACTGGAGTACTCGCGGTGCCCGACGCAGTCGCCCGCGCCACGACCGATACGCCGCAGGATGGCGGCGCAGCCGCGTTCGTAGGCGTTCAGCTGGGCCGCGGTCCAATCCCACGGCGGTGTGCCGCGGGAGACGGCTTCGATACCGATGGTGTGGTAGTTCGCGTTGTCCGTGGGCCAGCCGGGCCAGCTGCCGCGTCCCGCGTGCCAGCAGACCCCGACGGCGATCACCCGGTAGCTGCCGTCCTTCTCGAGCACCAATTGTGCGAGCGGGCCGGGGAGTCCCGGACGGCCGTCCTGGACCACCCGCCAGTCGTTCGGTCCGCCACCGGCCGTGTGATGGCAGAGCACGCCGCGGATATCGAGGAAATCGCCGTGCCCGCGTTGGCGCCAGCCCTCGTGTTCGATAACGCGCAGACCTTCGGCGCGGAGCACCTCGGCCAGCCATACCGGATCTCCGGTCCAGCTCATCGGATCTCCTTTCCGCGGGCCCCTGCGACTGCGCCACCCCCGGCGCGAACTGCGATGATAGGCAACCGCTCTACCTCAGAGTAGTCCTAGTTCGGTCCCTTTTCAACCATATATAGTCCTTTATAGACCCTATAGAGTACCTTTGAGCCGTAGCCGACGGCCACCACGCCGAGGCAATCGGGCACTTGATCAGACCGGGCACGATCCCGAGAATGGTCGACATGGATGCGACGCCCGCGGAGCCGGACGAACAGGCGCGGCTGGACGCGGCGCTGGGCGCGGAAGTACGGGCCACGCGGGCACGCCGCGGCTGGAGCCAGGAGGCACTGGCCGAGAAAACCGGCTACAACAAGAAAACCATCGCCCGGCTCGAACGCGGCGAACGCGCTATGACCATCGCGCAGATGTACCGGATATGCCGCGCCTTCGAGATCCGGCCCAGCGATCTACTCGGCGCCGCGGAGAAGGAAATCGGTATCCAGTAGCAGTGCCGGGTCGGCACCGCGCCGGCGCTGTTCGGCGACGAACGACGATACGGTCGTGGTGGTGCGATCACAGCCCAGGTCGTCCGCCGGCTCGGCGGCGGGGCGGTCCGGCGCTTCGTTGCCCATGAGCGTTTCCCGTTCTGGCCGATCCACGCTTACTTGCTACCCACCCGGATACCGGGCTCTGCTCACCGGATCCTGCTGCCGAGTGTAATTATTTTCCGGCCTCCCGAACAGTCGGCAACCCACCGATCCGGCGGTGCGGCAACCGATCCGTATCCGCCGACCCGGGCCGCATCACGGCGTTTGCGCAGTTGACGGCAGAATATGGCGGGTGAGCGCAACATTGCAGGCCAGCGGACTCGCGGCCGGACACGCCGAACGCACCCTGTTCGCCGACCTCGATTTCACCCTCGCGCCCGGCGATGTGATCGGACTGGTCGGCGTCAACGGCGCCGGTAAGTCGACCCTGTTGCGGATGCTCGCCGACGGTGCCGCGGGCGAAGGCCGGATCACCCTGAGCCCACCCGACGCCACCGTCGGCTATCTGGCCCAGGAACCCGAACGGCGTGCCGGCGAGACCGTGTTCGAATTCCTCGCTCGCCGAACCGGCGTCGCGCACGCCCAGCAGGTGATGGACGCGGCGGCCGAACGCCTCGGTGCGGGCGGCGCGGACGACTACTCCCCCGCGCTCGAACGCTGGCTCGCCCTCGGCGGCGCCGATCTCGACCAACGCGCCGAGGAGGTCGCGGCCGATCTCGGTCTGCTCAGCGGTCTGGCCGGGGGCCTGCAGACGCCGATGACCGGCCTGTCCGGTGGCCAGGCCGCCCGCGCCGGCCTGGCGTCGGTACTGTTGTCGCGCTTCGATATCCTGCTGCTCGACGAACCCGCCAACGATCTCGATCTCGACGGCCTCGAACGCCTCGAACGCTTCGTCGGCGGTATCCGGGTGCCGCTGATGGTCATCAGTCACGACCGCGAGTTCCTCGCTCGCACCGTCACCGGCGTCCTCGAACTCGACCTCGCCCAGCAGCAGATCGGCTTCTACGACGGTGGATACGACGCCTATCTGACCGAGCGGGAGATCGCGCGGCGGCACGCGCGTGAGGTCTACGACGAATTCGCCGGTACCTTGGCGGCGTTGGAAGCCCGCGCGCTCAAACAACGCAACTGGATGGAAGCGGGTGTGCGTAATGCCCGCCGCAAGGCGAAGAACGATTCCGACAAGATCGGCCGCAAGACCCGGGCCGAGACCACCGAGAAACAAGCGGCCAAAGCCCGGCAGACGCAACGCCGCATCGAACGCCTCGAGGTGGTGGAGGAACCCCGCAAGGAGTGGGAGCTGCGGATGCAGATCGCGGCGGCCCCGCGCAGCGGTTCGGTGGTCGCGACGGCGAACGATGCCACGGTCACCCGCGGTGAGTTCACGCTGGGACCGATCACCACCCAGATCGATTGGGCCGACCGGATCGTCTTGACCGGCGCGAACGGTTCCGGAAAGTCCACTCTGCTCGCATTGTTACTCGGCAAACTGGCCCCCGATACCGGTACGGCCGGACTCGGTTCCGGGGTACAGCTCGGTGAAGTGGATCAGGCGCGCGGACTGTTCCGCGGCGCCGCCACCCTCGCCACCGCATTCGGCGCGGCCGTAGCGGACCGGCCCGAAGCCGAGGTGCGCACCCTGCTCGCCAAATTCGGTCTCCGCGGCCCCCACGTGAACCGCGCCTGCGACACCCTGTCGCCGGGCGAACGCACCCGGGCCGCGCTGGCGCTGCTCCAGGCCCGCGGGGTGAATCTGCTGGTCCTCGACGAACCGACCAACCATCTCGACCTGCCCGCCATCGAACAGCTCGAACAGGCCGTCGAGTCGTTCACCGGCACACTGATTCTGGTCACCCACGACCGCCGCATGCTGGATTCCGTCCGCGCGACCCGCCGCTGGCGGATGACGGCCGGGAAACTCACCGAGGAGTAGTGCGCCCGGTGCCGCGACGCCGCCGAGTCGTGAAGAAGAGGGCGGCGTCGCGGATCGCGTCCTCGATCGGCCCGGGCCGCCAGCCGAGTTCGCGTTCGGCCTTCGAGTGATCGAGCGGGGTCATGATATGCATCAATCGCATCGTCACCCGGGTCACGCGGATATCGCGTCGGGTTGTCCACGCGTAGAGTTCGCCCAGGGCGCCGGCCACCGGCAGTAGTGCGCGCGGTATCCCGTATTTCGGTGGGGCGGCGCCGGTTACGGACGCGGCAAGCTCCAGCAGTTCGCGGGTGGTGCGGTAGCCCGCGGAGACGATATAGCGCTCCCCGATCCGCCCGCGCTCACCCGCCAGCACGAGTGCCTGCGCCGCATCGCTGATCCCGACCACCTCCGCTCCCGCGCCCCGGACGTAGAACGGCATCTTCCCGCGCGCGGCCGCGGCGATGAAACCACCGTGCGGCGTGGGCAGATGGTCGCCGGCGCCGTAGGTGTTCGCGACGCACAGGGCCACGGCGGGCAGCCCGCGTTCCCGCGCGTACCGCAGAACGAGATCTTCCGCCTCGACGCGTGCCCGGACATAGGCGCCGCCGGCGCGGGTCCAGTTGTGCGGGCCGGACGATTCGTCGAGCACACGGGCCCCGATGGGCAAGGTCGCGACCGAACTGGTGAACACGAAACGCCGCAAATCCGCCTCGGCCGCTACATCCAGTACGGTTCGCAGGGCCTCCACATTGGTACGGAACAGCGGGCCGGGGTCGCGTAGCCAAGGCCGCGCATCGACGACGCAGTAGTACACGAGGTCGCAGCCCCGCATCGCGGACCGGAGCGATTCGGCGTCCTCGATACTTCCGGTGACCAGTTCGATGTCCAAGCCCTCGAGAGCCCGCAACGAACTCGTCTCGCGCACCATCGCCCGGACGCGCTCGCCCTGTCCGACCAGACGGCGGGTCACATGGGAGCCCAGGAACCCACTCGCTCCGATGACCAGTTTGCGGCGTACCGCACCGCTCGCGGTGTCCGTCATCGGGCTTCGGCCCGCAGGGCGGCCAGGGCGAGGCGGGCGTAGCGGCGCCAGACGTCGGGATCGCGGATTCCGAGATCGATCAGGGCGCGGGCCACGCCGGAGACCAGGATCTGGATATCCAGGCCGGTGGCGTCGTCACGGAGCGTTCGCTGCGCGCGGCCCAATGCCAGGATCTGTTCGAGATACCGGTCGAGGCGTTCGTCGCCGAACCCCTCCACACCGCTGAGGACTTCGATCATCAGCCGGTCCTCGGCCAAGCGGGCGAAAACCCGTTCCAGCAGTTCCTCAAGCGCGTGGTAGGCGTCGGTATCCGCGGCCTCCACCGCGGTGACGGCGAGCCGGTGGAACCATTCGATATGCATCTCCGCCAGCGCGCGCACGAGATCGGCTTTGGTCGGGTAGCTGCGGTAGACCGTCGCCTTGCCGACGCCGGCCCGCGCCGCGACCTGCGGGATGGTGGCCCCGAGCCCGTGCTCGGTGAAAATCTCGATCGCGGCGGCGAGTACCCGCTCGTGGTTCTGCCGGGCATCCGAGCGACGCCCCGCCCAGCGGGGGTCCTCGGCCGGCTCGGTCTCCGCCTTCGCGGAGGTCCTTCCGGTCATCATTCCTCCCGCACGAGATCCGCAGCGGCCCTTGGCGATCGGCGATGAGACCCACGTCTCATATCATCCTCCGGGTGAGTTGCTCCACATCCGCCTCCTCGAAGTGGACCCTCGAGTCCGCTTGCTCCTACCCTGGAGCATAACCGGACCACAGGGTCCACATAATCCGCTTGGAGGAAGCGTATGGCGTGGCAGTTGTTCCGGCTCGGCCGGTGGTCGTTCAACCATCGCAAAGTGGTCGCCACCTTCTGGGTAGTGTTGCTGGCCGTGTTGGCGGTCGGGGCGGCGACCCTGTCCGGCAAGACCAACGACAAGTTCGAATTGTCCGGTATCGAATCCACGCAGGCGTTCGAACTGATCGAACAGCGTAGCCCGCAGGCCTCCCCGGACGGCGCCACCGCGCGCGTCGTCTTCGAGGCGCCCGCGGGCCGGTCGCTCACCGAACCGTCGTACAACGCCGCCGTCGCCGCCGCGGTGCGCGGGCTCACCACCGACAACGTGCAGTCGGTGACAGACCCCTTCACCGGCGGGACCCTCTCCCCCGACGGCCGCGTCGGCTATGCCGCGGTGACCTACACCAAGACGTCGGCCGAACTCGCCGATACCGACCGCACCGCCCTCGAGCGCGCCGCGCACTCCGCCGAGGAATCGGGCCTGAACGTCGCCATCGGCGGTGACGCACTCACCGAGTTCGAGATGCCGCTCGCCGAGGTGGTCGGTATCGCGGTCGCGCTGGTGGTCCTGGCGATCACCTTCGGATCGCTGGTGGCCGCCGGAATGCCGCTGCTCACCGCGCTGGTCGGGGTCGGTATCGGGATGCTCGCCATCACCACGCTGACCGGGTTCGTCGAACTCGGCTCCACCACACCTGCACTGGGCACCATGCTCGGCCTCGCAGTGGGCATCGATTACGCCCTGTTCATCATGTCCCGCTACCAGAGCGAGGTCCGGGCGGGCCGTTCACTCGAGGAAGCGGCCGGGCGCGCGGTCGGTACCGCCGGCTCCGCGGTGGTGTTCGCCGGCGCGACCGTCGTCATCGCCCTCGTCGGCCTCGCGGTGTGCAATATCGGGTTCCTCACCCAGATGGGTCTCGCCGGTGCCTTCACCGTCGCGATCGCCGTCCTCATCTCGCTCACCCTGCTGCCCGCCATCCTCGGCTTCGCCGGCGACAAAGTGATGAAGGGGACGCCGCGCTATCTGCGCAACGCGTCCGGCGAAGCCACGCCGCGTACGCACGGCCGCCGCTGGGTCGAGGGTATCGCCCGGCGTAAATGGACGGCTCTGGCCGGTGGTATCGCGCTGGCGGTACTCGCCTCCGTACCGGTGGCGTCGATGCAGCTCGCCCTTCCCGACGACTCCAGCAAACCGGCCGGCAGCGACGCCCGCGTCGCCTACGACCTGATCGCCGACAACTTCGGGGCCGGCGCCAACGGCCCGCTCGTCGTGGTCGTCGATACCGCGAACGCCGCCGACCCCGCGGCGGCGGTGCAGAACGTCACCGGCGAATTGCAGGCCATGGCGGGCCGGGCGGGGTCGGATATCGCCACGGTCGTACCCGCCATCACCGCCGACACCCCGCAGGCCCGGCAGGCGTTCACCCAGCAGCTCGCGACCGTCGGCTTCGCCACCGTCACCGTCATCCCCGCCTCGGGGCCCTCGGACGAGGCCACCAAGGATCTCGTCGCCGAGTTGCGCACCGCCCTGGCCGATCTCCCGGCGGAGACCGGGGCCCGCGCCCTGGTCACCGGCCAGACCGCGGTGGGCGTCGATATCGCCGACGAACTGACCGCGGTCTTCCCGCTCTACCTCGCCGTGGTGGTGGGCCTGGCGATCTTCCTGCTCATCGCGGTGTTCCGCTCGGTCTGGGTACCGATCAAGGCCGCACTGGGCTTTCTGCTCTCGGTCGGTGTCTCGCTCGGCGCCACCGTGGCGGTCTTCCAATGGGGCTGGCTGAACGAACTCGTCGGCCTGGACACCACCAGCCCGGTGCTGTTCATCCTGCCGATCCTGCTCACCGGCATCCTCTTCGGTCTCGCCATGGATTACGAAGTCTTCCTGGTCACCCGGATGCGCGAGGCCTACGTCCACGGCACGCCCGCGCGCCGGGCCGTGCTCGACGGATTCGCCCACAGCGCCCGCGTGGTGGTGGCCGCGGCGATCATCATGATCGGTGTCTTCGCCGGGTTCGCGCTCGTCGACGATGTCATCCTGAAAACCGTCGGGTTCGCCCTCGCGGTGGGTGTGCTGGCCGACGCGTTCCTGGTCCGGATGCTCATCGTGCCCGCGTTCATGCTGATCGTGGGTGAGCGGATCTGGTGGATGCCGAAGTGGCTGGCGCCGCTGGTGCCCTCCTTCGATATCGAAGGCGAGGGGCTCGCCAGGCGGCTCGACACCGCGCAGGGCGATACCGCCGGGGAACCGGTCCTCGCCGGACGCTGAGTCACCGAGTCGCCGAGCAGACTCGTACGAAGCACACCGCCCCCGACCTCGGTTCGAGATCGGGGGCGGTTGCCGTACGGGCTTGCGAACGCGGTACCCCTGCGGGCCTCAGCCGCCGAGCGCGGCGGCGGGCCCGAGATCGAGGAATACCGTTTCGCCGTCGGCGTCATCGAGACCGTCGTTATCGGTGACCACATACAGGTTCCCGTTACCGCCGACGGTGACACCCTCCACCTTCTCCTGGACGAAGCCGCCGGTCGCCCGCAGATCCGGCAGCAGGTCGCGAACCAGCTTCTTCGGCAGCACCTCCGGCGCAGTACACCGGCGCTGAAGATCGTCGGTATGCCCGAGCTCGGCCAACGACAAGGTGCCCAGGCCTACGGGTTTCGCCGGATTCCGGATGTCGAGGAACCCGATCCGTTTCGCGGTGGCATCGGTGGATATCAGGGTGTTGCTTCACGTCCCGCACCGGTCGCCTACCGCCTGCCCGATTCCACCAACGGATTCTCGGATTTTTCGAGTGACAGCGCGAATCCGGTTGTGCCGTGGTGCGTGTCCTCGGTTTCGGGCTCGACGACCCGGCTGCCGGGCGGGTGGCGAGAAGGCCACCACGAGAGGTTTCCGACGATCTGCATGGTGGCGGGCACGAGGAGCATGCGCAGGATCGTGGCATCGACGACGAGCGCGGTCACCATGCCGACCGCGATGTACTGCATCATCACCAGATCGGAGAACACGAAGGCGCCGCATACCACCAGGAGGACGAGGGCGGCGGCGGTGATTATCCAGCCGGTGCGGGCGATACCGGCACGTACCGCCTCGGTGGTCGAAGCGCCCGCGGCGCGGGCTTCGACGATACGGGCCAGGAGAAATACCTGATAGTCGGTGGACAGACCGTAGATCACCGAAATGATCAGGACCAGGACCAGCGCCATGATCGGCTGCGGGGTGAACCCCAGCAGGTCCGCGCCGTGGCCCTGGACGAAGATCCAGGTGAGGACGCCGAGGGTGGCGCCCAGGCCCAGCAGGTTCAGCAGGCCCGCCTGGAGCGGCAGGATCACCGAGCGGAAGGCGAGAACCATGAGCGCGGTGGTGATCAGGAAGACCAGCGCGACCATGTACGGCATCCGGTTCAACAGCGCGTCCACGCTGTCGCGCTCCACCGCGGGCTGCCCGCCCACCAGGAGGGTGGCACCTTTCGGTAGCGGCATGGCGCGCAGATAGCCGAGGGTAGCGCCTGCGTCGTGGGCGTCCCGCACCACCGTCGAGGTGGTGAAGACGCCGAGCTGCCCGGGTGCCTGCAGGGCGGGCGGGAACGGCGCCTCGAGTCCGGGGGCCTCGTTCGCGCGGTCCACGATCTCGTCGATGGTACCGGTGTCCCGGGTGATCACCAGGAGATCGACGGGGTTTATCCGGCGGAGCGGGAACAGTTCGTCGAAATGCTGCTGGGCGGTGCGGGTCGGATGGTCCGGCGGCAGGAAACGTTCGGAGATACCGCCGAACGCCACCTCGTGCACCGGGGCGATGAGCAGCAGCAGGATCGCGGCCACCGGGACCGCGACGAGCACCGGGCGGCGCATCACCCGGCCGGCGATCCGGCCCCACGGATTGTCGCGCTGGTCGGTGTTCGCGCGGCGGGCATGGAACCGGTTGAAACCCAGGAGGTCGACCCGGCGGCCGAGCACCACGAGAACGGCCGGCAGGACGGTGACCGATACGGCCGCGGCCAGCGCGACCGTCACCATGGCACCGAGCGCGAACGACCGCAGGAACCCGTGCGGGAACACCAGGATCGCGCCGGCCGCCGCCACCACGATGGTCGCGGAGAACAGCACGGTGCGGCCCGCGGTGGCGACCGTGCGGCGTACCGCGTCCGGTGGGTCGTATCCCGCGGCGAGTTCCTCGCGGAACCGGCTCACGATGAACAGCCCGTAGTCGATGGCCAGGCCCAGCCCGATCATCGAAACCACCGGCGAGACGAACGAATTCACCTCCATCACATGGGTGAGCAGCCGCACGACCCCCCACGCGCCGAGCACGGTCAACCCGCCCACGATCAGGGGCAGCGCGGCGGCCACCGCGCCGCCGAACAGGAAGAACAGCAGAACCGCCACCACCGGGACCGCGATCAGTTCCATGCGCCGCTGGTCGTGGGCCATGGTGTCGTTGAGCGCGAGCGCGACCGGTTGCCCGCCGGCAACCTCCATATCGATACCCGGGATGGTGAGCCGGTCGGCGACCTTGCGGTAATTGGCCAGCACCGTGGTGTCGTCGTCGCCGCGGATGGCGACCGAGGCGAAGGCGTGGTCGCGGTGTTCGGTGCCGAAGATATCCGGCACCGCGAGTCCGGTCTCGGTGGGCCAGTACGCGCCGTTGATCTTCTCTATCTCCGCGGGGAAACGCTGCGGCAGGCTGTTCAGGTGGCCGACAACGGTTTCCGCGAAATCCGGGTCGTCGACCGTCGCACCCGCA
>NZ_JARWPM010000030.1 GCF_029869215.1 Nocardia carnea | reverse complement strand
CCGTTACTAATCTGTCTACGCGCCGGGCGGCCCGTTTCGTGTTCGATGAAGAAATCCTCATCCGCGCCTCACGGGGGGATCATCGGGGTTCGGCATAGTGACTGTTATGTCCGGTTCTCGTTCTTTTGCCGCTGTCCTCGTCCTGGCCGGTGCCGCCGCCGTGGTGCTGGTGAGTTTCGCGCTGACCCGTTCGCCGGAGCCGGAGCTCGATCCATCCTCGGTCTCGGTGAGCGTTGCGCCGGACGGCTCGGTCGCACCGGCCGCGCCGGGCACCGGGTCGGAACCGGGACAGCCGGCCCCTCGTGAACGGGAAGGCGCCGTACCGCAACCGGCACCGGGCTCGCCCGGCGGGCCGTCGGCTCCCGGCGCTACACCTCCAGGGCCCGCGCCCGCCCCCGGGCCCGCAGCTCCCGCGCCGGCGCCCGGACCGGTGGCTCCGGCACCGGTACCGCAGCAGGGCGATGACGATGCCGACGACGGATTCGACGACGACGCGGACGATCAGCCGGATACGGACGGACCGTCCGACAGCGATGATTGAGCTCGACCCCGCTCGCACCGACCACACCTCGGAGCCGACCCTGCGCCAACCCGCGCCCGAACCTTTCCGGACCGCTGCCGGCCACCCGGCAGCGCTCGATCAGCGGGTCCGCCGGCGGCGCGGCTCCCGGTTACCGGCCCGCTGGAAGATCACCGCCTGGATCATGCTCACGACCTTCCTGCTGCTGGTCGTGGTATTGGTGACCGCCCGCAACCTGCTGCTACGCGATGTGAACACCCGGGCGAACGCCGATATCGCGCAGGAGGCCGACGAATTCCGCACCTTCGCCGCCGAGGGCGTGGACCCCACCACCACCCAACCGTTCACCTCGGTGGAAAGGCTGCTCGAAACCTATCTGCTGCGGCAGTCCCCCTACGACGGCGAGGTGATGGTGGGGATCGTGGAGGGCCGGCAGCTCGGTGGTATCCGGGGCAACGTACCCGCGGCGGTGGCCGCCGACCCGAACCTGTTCACCGCCACCGTGTCAGGTGACCGGACCTCCGGGGTGGTCGACTCGCCGGCCGGTGAGATGCGGTGGGGCCGGGTGGACGTCGAATCCGAGGCCGACCGGGGTTCGTTCGTGGTGGCCGCGTTCACCGAGGTCGGGCGGGCGGGTGTCGACCGGATGATGCGCACGATCGCCGGAGTTTCGCTGGCCGGGCTGGCCTTGATCGCCGGCGTCGCCTATCTGGTGGCCGGTCGCATCCTGCTGCCGGTGCGCACCGTTCGCGCGGTGGCCGCCGAAATCGGGGAAACAGACCTCACCGCACGCGTTCCGGTCGAGGGGCGCGACGATATCGCGGCGCTGGCGGAGACCTTCAACGATATGCTCGACCGCCTCGAACACGCCTATACGACCCAGCGGCAGTTCGTCGACGACGCCGGCCACGAACTGCGCACGCCGATCACGGTGGTCCGGGGGCATCTCGAACTGCTTTCCGAAGACCCGGAGGAACGGCGGCGCACGCTGGCCCTGGTCGATTCCGAACTGAACCGGATGGGGCGGCTGGTCTCGGATCTGCTGATGCTGGCGAAGGCCGAACAGCCGGACTTCGTCGTCCGGCGCCCGGTCGATATCGCGCAGACCATGCTGGATATCGAATCGAAGGTACAAACTCTCGGGGACCGGCGCTGGCATCTGATGGAGGTGGCCGAGGGCACCGCGTGGATCGACGCGCAGCGGGTCACCCAAGCGATGTTGCAGCTCGCGGCCAATGCCGTAGCGCATTCCGCCGACGGCACCACCGTGCAGCTGGGTTGCCGGCTCAGCGGTACCGAGCCGGATCGCACGCTGTCGCTGTGGCTGTCCGACCAGGGCCCGGGTGTCGCTCCGGAAGACGCACCGGTGATCTTCGACCGGTTCCGGCGCGGCCGTCCGGCCGACAGGTCCGGGACGGATCGTAGGTCCGGTGCGGGACTCGGCCTGGCCATCGTGCGAGCGATCGCCGATGCGCACCACGGGTCGGCCTGGGTGCGCAGCGTGCCCGGCGACGGCGCCACCTTCGGACTCGATCTGCCGGCCGACCCGGCGTATCCCGCAAGCCGCGACACCGCCGATCCGAACGAACGCAAGGGGTAGGAGATGAGCCGGATCCTGATCGCCGAAGACGATGTGCACATCGTGTCGTTCGTCGGCAAGGGCCTGCGCGCCGCCGGATACACCACCGAGCATGCCGCCGACGGCGAAACCGCCTTGCTGATGGCCCGATCCGGCGCTTTCGACATGGTGATCCTCGATATCGGGCTGCCCTCGATGGACGGTTTCACCGTGCTGCGCCGGCTGCGTGGCGAGGGTGTGCGAACCCCGGTGGTGGTGCTCACCGCGCGCGACAGCGTCGACGATACGGTCGCCGGGCTCGAGGGCGGCGCCAACGACTACATGACCAAACCGTTCCAGTTCGCCGAACTCCTGGCCCGGGTACGGCTGCGCCTCCAGGACGAATCGACCGCGGGTGCGCCGTCGATCACCTTGTCGCACAACGGCCTCTCCCTCGACCTGCGCTCCCGGCGAGTGCATATCGACGGGCGGACCGTGGATCTCACCGCCCGGGAATTCGGCCTGCTCGAAGTATTCCTGCGCCACCCCGACCAGGTCCTGAGCCGGGAACAGATCCTCGGCCAGGTATGGGGCTACGATTTCGACCCCGCCTCCAACGTGGTCGATGTCTATGTGCGGGCGCTGCGGGGCAAGATCGGCGCCCAGCGCCTGCACACCGTGCGCGGGATGGGGTACCGGCTCTCGTGACCCCGACCGAATTCCGGACCGCACCCCGCCGGCGCCCACCGGCCGGCGCACCACCCGCCCGGGAGCCCGCCTGGGCGCCCCTGCTGGCCGCGATCGCGGGAATCCTTGTATGCCTGGGGTTTCTCGCCGCCGCGGCGGCCGGCGACCTCGGCCGCGAAGCCCTGATCACGCTCGTGGTGTTCGTGGTCGCCATCTGGATGTGGGTTTTCGCGCCGGTGCCCGACACCTATGTCGCGCTCGGCGCTGCGGTGGCGCTCGTGGTCACCGGGCCGATCGATACCGAGACTTTCACCGGAACCCTCGGCGATTCGGTGATCTGGCTGCTGGTGGGGTCGTTCGTGATCGCCGCGGCGGTCACCGCGAGCGGGCTGTCGGCGCGGATCGCCGCGCGGGTGCTCACCCTCGCCCGGACCCCACGGCAGCTGATGCATCTGCTCACGGTCGTCCTGCTGGTGACCACCTTCGCCATCCCGGCGACCTCGGGCCGCGCCGCCCTGGCGCTACCGGTCTTCCTGGCGCTCGCCGCGGTGCTGCGGCAGCGGCCGCAGCTGGTGCTGGCGCTCGCGGTGGGGATCCCGTCGGTCATTCTGGTCTCGGCGGTGGGTTCGCTGCTCGGCGCGGGCGCCCATCTCATCACCAGCGAGATCGTCGCGACGGCCACCGGTACCGGTTACGACTTCGTGCAGTGGCTGATCCTGGGCCTCCCGCTCGCGGTGGTGTGGTCGCATCTGGCCGCGGAGATCGCGCTGATGCTGTACGCCGACCGCGACGAGCGGCGCACCCCGCTCACCGTGCCCGCGGCGGCCTTCGCCGAGGCGGCGGGAGCGCCGGCGCGGGGGCCGCTGTCCGTGCCTCAGCGCCGGGTGCTCGGTGCGCTCGCGGCCGTGGTGGTGTTGTGGTGCACCGAAGCGCTGCACGGGGTGGATCCGGCCGTGGTCGCGGTGCTCGGTGCCCTGCTCGTGACCGCGCCGAAGATCGGCGCGACCACGCTGCCCGCCGCCGCGAAGACCATCCCGTGGACTCTGCTGCTGTTCATGGCCGCCACGCTCTGCCTGGGCATCGCCCTCACGACCAGCGGCGCCTCCGCCTGGCTCGCCGGCCTCGTCTTCGACCCGGTGCGTGCGCTGGGATCCGCGGCCGGTGCGGTCTTCCTGGTACTGACCGTGGTCGTCTCCCTCTTGGCCCACTTGATGATCCAGTCGCGGTCGGCGCGTTCGGCCGTACTCGTGCCGATCATCGTCGCGACCGCTCCGGCGGTCGGTGTGGATGCGGCCGCGGCGGCCTTTCTGTCGACGGCGGCGGCCGGTTTCTGCCACACCATGACCAGTTCGGCGAAACCGATGACCGTTTTCGCCGCATCCGACACCGTTCCGGGATTCCGGCCCGAACATCTGCTGCGCTACTCCGCCGTCCTCGCCCCGCTGTCGGTGGCCCTGCTCCTCGTCTTCGCGGTCTGGGTCTGGCCATACCTGGGACTGAGTCCCAACCCCTGACCCGCGTGGTCGGCTCTCTCGAAAGGCACCACCATGGCATTACCCGTTCCCCAGCGCATCCTCGTCGCGCCCAGCGGGTTCAAGGAAAGTCTCGGGGCAGAGCCCGTCGCGCACGCCATCGCCGCCGGTCTGCGCCGTGTCCTGCCGGGCGTGCATGTGGATCTCGCCCCCATCGCCGACGGTGGCGAAGGCACCGCGGCCATGCTCGCCGCCGCGACCGGCGGGACTCTGCATCACCTCGAGGTGGCCGGGCCGGTGGGTACCCCGCTGCGGGCACAGTGGGCACGGCTCGGTTATCCGGCCGCGCAGACAGCCGTGGTCGAGGTGGCCGCCGCGGCGGGTCTGCGGCATGTGCCGCGCGACCGCCGGGACCCGGGCGCCACCACCACCTTCGGAGTCGGGCAGCTCATCGCCGCGGCCTTGGACTCGGGTGCGCGGCGAATTGTGGTGGGCTGCGGCGATTCCGGGACCTGCGACGGTGGTGCCGGCGCGCTCCGAGCCTTGGGTGCACGCATCCTCGACCAGATGGGTGGCGAAATCGGCTGCGGTGGTGCCGAACTCGCGCGCGCAGCGCGTCTCGACCTGTCCGGCCTGCATCCCCGCTTGGCGGACGCCGAAATCGTGGTGGCGGGCAATCCGCACAACCTGCTCTGCGGGCCGCGCGGTGTCGCGCGGATGTTCGGACCGCAGAAGGGCGCCACACCCGCACAGGTCGAAGCGCTGTCGCTCGCGCTGGACAACTGGGCGGCAATCCTCGAACGCGACGGCCGGGCGGCCGGTGACCTGCGCACCGGGCCGGTCACCGGTGCGTCCGGCGGACTCGGCGCGGGACTGGCGGGTGGGCTGGGCGCGGTGCTGCGCTCCCGTTTCGACGCCCTGCTGGATTCCGGCCTCACCGGGGCCGACCTGGACCGCCGGATCGCCCGCGCAGATCTGGTGATCACCGCCGAAGGCGCGATCGATCTGCAGACTCCGCACGGCAAGGTGCCCGCCGAAATCGCCCGCCGGGCCCGCTCCCAGGGCGTGCCGGTGGTCGCGCTGGCCGGATCGCTGGGGGAGGGTGCGCCGCTCGTCCACGATGTCGGTATCGGCGCCATCGCCTCCATCCTCCCCGTACCGATGGCCCTCGCCGACGCGGTCGCCGATGCCGAACGCCTGCTCACCGATGCCGCCGAACGTATGATGCGGATGCTGCTGGTCGGTGGTGCACTTTCGGCGCGGATGAGTCGCGGAGCGAGCCGGCCCGCCGCGTTGGGCGGCCGGCGCGCCACCGGACCGCGTATCCCGGCTGCCCGCGGCCGGGCCCGCGGACAACATCGGTGAGGTGGACGGGTCCAGTGGCCGGCGCGGGCAGGCCTTCAGAACGCGCGGCCGGCGGGCGTGGCGTCCGGGATTCCCGGACGTGGGCCGGATCCCGGGCAACATCACCTACGCGGTGGCGGGTGGTGCGCAGGCCCTGCGGTGGCTGAAGTCGATCTCGCGGCTGGGACTACGGCCGCCGAAGCCCTCGAAGAGATGGCATGCGATCCGGGCGACCGCTGCTGATCGCGTACGTGAACGGGAGGCGTTCAGCGGTCAGTGTGGTGTCGTGCGAGTGGTATCGGCGCCGGCGCGGAGGTGTATCGGCACCGTTGTCCCGGCCGGGTACTCGGGCAGGGTGTAGCTGTCGGTCTGCGACAGCATGCGGGTCATCAGCGGCTGCATCAGCCGCGAGGTCATGAGGCGGACGGAGGCGTGGGCGGCCCGGATCCCCATCTTCGTGCGCGGGGCCATACCTTTCACGCCCCCTGGCGGCAACTGCTGTGCGGTCTCTACGAACGGCCGCAGGATCTCGGTGTAGCGGGCCAGTGCGGCGGCAGGGTCGTGCGGGGTGCGGGCGATCTCCCCGGCCAGCACATAGGCACCGACCAGCGCCATGGCCGTGCCCTGCCCGCTCATCGGCGACCCGCAGTACCCGGCGTCCCCGACCAGCGCGATCCGTCCGGTGGTCCAGTCCGGCATGGTGATCCGCGCGATCTCGTCGAAATAGAAATCCTCGGCCCGGTCCATCGCGTCGAGGATGGTGCCGGTCACCCAGCCGCCGGCGGCGAGGCTTGCCCGGATGAGTTCCCGCTGGGCCGCGGTATCGCTCTGGAGCGCCGGATCGCGGTCTGTCCGGATGGTGACCATCGCCTTCGCGGTTGCCGGGTCGGCATCCGGGCGCACCCCCGCGACGATTCCGCCGGGTAGCGAATACATGGTCATCCAGTGCGGTTCGATACCGGCCGGGGTGGGCATGGTGAAGTACGACGTGTAGGCGCCGAGGTAAGTGCTGAACTGTTCTTCCGGTCCGAAGGCCAGCCGCCGGGTCGCCGAGTGCAGGCCGTCGGCGCCGATCACCAGGTCGAATTCCCCGGTGGTGCCCGAAGCGAAGTCGACCCGTACGCTGTCACCGAATTCGCGCAGGTCACGAATCGATTCGCCGTATCGGTAGTCGACACCCGGATTGCCGGGTTCGCCGACGGCATCGGCAATCGCGTCCAGCAGAACTCGATTCAGATCGCCGCGGGTGATCTCGATTTCGGCGACCGCGCCGTTGCCACCGAAGAGATCCGCGGGCATCCGGACGATTTCGCGCCCGGCGCTGTCGACATGCAGCATGCCGCGCTCGTCGAGCTGATACCGGCGGATTCCGGGTATCAGGCCCATCCGGTCGGCGACCGTCCGGCTCGGACCGCGGAGATCGACGGCCTGACCGCCCGGCCGGGGAGCGGGGGCGCGTTCGATCACGGTCGGCCGGATACCGGCGCGGGACAGTTGCAGCGCGACGGCGTTGCCGGCGATCCCGCCGCCGGAGATCAGGACCCGGAGGGCGGTAGGGCTTGTGGTCATCGTTTCCTCGCTCAGGCTTGTTCGAATGTCTTAGACAAATGTCTAACACGGTGTAGCACGAATGTCTAGAACAATCGTCTAAGACGAGCGGTAGGGTGGGGGTATGGGAAACAAGGAGGATCTCCTCGCCGCCGCGCGTACCTGTATCTACGAGCGCGGGTTCGCTGCCACCACGGCCCGGGACATCGCCACCACCGCAGGGGTGAGCCTCGCCGCCATCGGCTACCACTTCGGTTCCAAGGACCGGCTGCTCACCGAGGCCTTCACCGACGAGACCGGCCGGGTGATCGGGGACGAGCTCGAACGCCGGATCCGCGCCACCGCGGGACAATCGCCCGGCGCCGCGTTCCCACAGGTCTGGGCGGGCATCGCGGAGCTGTTCGAACGCAATCGGGAGGTGCTGGTAGCGAGTGTGGAGAACTTGGTCCGGATCCACCGCACACCGAGCGAACAGGCCCGGATGGGGGAACTGAGTGATTTCGGGACGGCCGAGATAGCGACCACGCTCGCCGAAACCTATCCGGATCTGGACCCACCACAGGCCCGTGCCCTGGCCGGGCTATACATGATTCTGCTGAACGGGTTGGTGATGCACTGGATGAGCAACCCGGACGGTGCACTGCCCGGCGGACCGGAACTCGGCGCGGCCTTGGCAGCCCTGACCCAGAGCGGGGACGGCACTTCGTGAAACTCACCGCCCGGACACCGGGAGGCGCGGGGGCCTTCGCTTTCCTCACATACAACGTGAAACCGGCACGGCCGCAGGCGTTGCGCGGGACGATACGGTCGAACCCGTACCTGGTACGGCGAGTGAAGCGGGCTGGAATGGTCGAGACAATGGTCGTGGTCGAGCGAGGTGACCGGCTCGGCGCGGAATACCGGCGCCGTATCACCGAGGTGTACGTGCGCAGCTTCGCGGCGGATTTCGTCGCGTTCTCGCGCGACACCGGCACATTGGCCGACGCGTTCGAACATATGTTGCTGCTCGAACGGTTCTATATCGCGCTCGTCGACGGTGAGCCGGCCGGCCTCGCCTCTCTCACGGAGGGCGACCAGACACTGTTCGCACCGCGCCGCGCGGAGATCCGGCGCCACCTCGGGCCGGTACGCGGGCTGCTCGCGTATGTGGTGATCCGGCGCTGGTTCATGGCGCCCACCGACGGTGCCCGCCCCGGACGCGCCGAAATCGGGTTCGTTGCCACCGAACCGGCCTACCAGGGCCGCGGCGTCGCCACAGCCCTGCTGCGTCACCTGCTGGCGCTGCCCGGATACAGCGAGTACGTACTCGAGGACATCAAGGACACCAACGCCTCCGCCCTCGCCGTCTACACCAAGCTCGGCTTCACGGTCTACAAGCGCCGGAAAGCACGCTTCGCCAAGCGCGCCGGATTCTCCGAACTCTTGTCGATGAAGCTCGAGCAGCACCCCGGGCGGCACACCGCCGGCGTCTGAGATCGCGCCGTCAGAGCGGTACGTGGTGTTATCGGGAACGAGAAAGGCACCTGACCATAAACCGTGGCCAGGTGCCTTATCGTGTCTCGACCAACACGAGTCGGGGTGGCGGGATTTGAACCCACGACCTCTTCGTCCCGAACGAAGCGCGCTACCAAGCTGCGCCACACCCCGTGAAGCGGACCTGACGTAGCTTACATCAGGTCCGGTCCGGAAAAGAAACCGGCAGCTCGGGGCCGGTTTTCCGGGCTGTGGGATCTACCGTGCCACGGCCTGCGACGTGGACCTGCCGCGGCCGGAATCGGCGGCCGGTTTCTTCGGCGGCACCGCGACGAGGGTGAGCAGAGTCGCCTCGGGACGGCAGCAGAACCGGTAGGGCGCCCAGGGGGAGGTGCCGATACCGGCGGAGACGTGCAGCCGGGTGTGGGCGCCCCATTTGGACGGGCCCTTAACCCGCGACCGGTCGATATCGCAGTTGGTGACCAGGGCGCCGTAGCCGGGCAGGCACAGCTGGCCGCCGTGCGTATGGCCGGCGAGGACCAGGTCGTAACCGTCCTCGGCGAAGCGGTCCAGCACGCGCGGTTCCGGCGAATGGGTGAGACCCAGGCGCAGGTCGGCGAGCGGATTGGGGGCACCGGCGATGGTGTCGTAGCGGTCGCGTTGCAGATGCGGGTCGTCGACGCCGGCGCTGGCGATCCGGATACCGCCCACCTCGATATCGCGGCGGGTGTGCGTGAGGTCCAGCCAGCCGCGTTCGGTGAACGCCGCGCGCAGATCCTTCCACGGCAGCGGGGCGCCGTGCACTCGCTTGTGGTTCTTGTCGAAGTACTTCAGCGGGTTCTTCGGCACCGGAGCGAAGTAGTCGTTGCTGCCGAAGACGAACAGACCGGGCCGCGACAACAGCGGGCCCAGCGACTGCACCACCGCCGGTACGGCCTTCTGGTGTGACAGATTGTCTCCGGTATTGATCACCAGATCGGGTTCGAGCCGATCCAGTTCGCGGAGCCACTGCTGTTTGAGCTTCTGCCCGGGAGTCATATGCAGGTCGCTGATGTGCAACACCCGCAGCGGAGCGGAACCCGGCCGCAGGACCGGCATGGTCGCTTCGCGCAGCACGAAGGCATTGCGTTCGATCAGTGAGGCGTAGCCGACTCCGGCAGCCGCGGCTCCGGCTGCGCCGAACGCGGTCCGGCGCAGGGCCGACGTCGAGATCACGGGCATTTGCCCAGCATAGGTGACCAGGACGGCCCGCGCGCAGCGTGTTCAGCCACAGTTACGGTGCTGTGGCGGGCCGATTACCTGCTCACCGGGCTGGTCACCGGGCCCGTGGCCTTGGGAAACAATGCGATAACCCAGGGTGGACACGCCCGGTGCGGAGCGATAATCCGATGGGCGTGGCGCGGTGCAGCGGCTACCGTTGCGCCCATGTCGGAACTGAAATCGAAGCTGCGCGCCGATATGACCGCCGCGATGAAGGCGAAGGATTCGCTGCGGCTGAACACGCTGCGAATGCTGCTGGCCGCCGTCCAGACGGCGGAGGTCGCCGGCAAGGAAGCGCGGGAGCTCTCCGATGCCGAGGTCGTCGCCGTACTCACCAAGGAGTCGAAGAAGCGCAACGAAGCCGCGGAGGTCTACACCCAGGCCGGTCGCGGGGAGCTCGCGGCCAACGAGCACGCGGAGGCGCGGATCATCGACGAGTACCTGCCCACCCAGCTGACCGACGCGGAAGTCGCCGACCTCGCCGATACCGCGATCGCCCAGGTTGCGGAGGAACTGGGTGAGCGGCCCGGTAAGCGGCAGATGGGGCAGGTCATGAAGGTCGCGACCGGGCTGGCCGCCGGGAAGGCGGACGGGTCGCGGATCTCGGCGGCGGTGAAAGCGCGCCTGTGATCGCGGCGCCTCAGCGGCAGTGACAGCACTGTGCCCCGGGCGCGCTGATCGCGCGGACCCGGGGCACAGTCATTGCCGGGTGATCACCGGGGTATCGGGATGGGGATCGGCGGCAGGAACGGCGGCAGCGGTATACCGGGCGGGGGCTGGGCCGGCGCGGGCGGACGTCCCGGCTCCGGTGCCTGCCGGATGGTGCCGTCGCTGAGGTAGATCGTCACCTGCGAGCCCGGGATCGCCGATCCGTTCGGGGTCGAACCGGTGACGGTGCCCTTCGGCGCCGAGCCGGGCGAGGTCACCGAGGTGACCTTGAAGCCGGCGCCGGTGAGCGCGGCGGTCGCCTCGCCGGCCGTCATCCCGACCACATCGGGTACCTGCGCATTCGCCGAGCCGCGGACGTATTTCTCGTCGACCGGCGGCAGTGCGGGCGGCGGGAAGTTGCCCGAAACGTCCTTCGCGGCCTTGAACCAGGTCCGGGCGGGTTCGTTACCGCCGAACAGGCCGTTGGCGTCGCTGGCCGGGCAGTTGCGCAGCGGGAACGAGCAGATCTCTCCGGGAGTCGGGCTGTCGCCGTAGACGTAGACGGCGCCGGCCAGCGAATTGGTGAAGCCCACGAAGGCCGAGGAGCGGTGGCTCTCGGTGGTCCCGGTTTTGGCCGCGACGGGCATGTTCCAGCCGGTAGCCGAAGCCGCCGCGCCGGCGGTGCCGCCCGGATCGTGGTCCTTGCCCATGGCATTGGCCAGCGTATCGGCCAGACCGGGCTCGACGACCTGCTCGCATGCCTGCTCGGTGAGCGGAACCGGTTTGCCGTACCGGTCGATGACCTGAGCGATGGGCGAGGGCGGGCACCAGGTGCCGCCGGAGGCCAGGGTGGCCGCCACATTCGACAGCTCCAGCGGATTCACCGCGACCGGGCCCAGGGTGAACGACCCGAGGTTCTGGCCTTTGATCATGTCGGCCAGGCTCTGGTTGTCGAAGCCGGAACTGCCCGGTTCGGTGTAGGAGCGCAGGCCGAGCCGGACGGCCATATCCACGGTGGGGGTGACGCCGACAGCCTGGATGAGCTTCACGAAGGCCGTGTTCGGCGAGGTGGCCAGCGCCTCGGTCACCGACATCGGCGACCGGTAGTTACCGGCGTTCTCGACGCAGTAGGTGTCGGGCGGGCAGCCGGGGGCGCCGCCGTTACCCATACCGCGAGCGTCGAACCGGCCCGGAACGTCGAGCTGGGCGCTGATACCCATGCCCTTTTCCATCGCGGCCGCCGTGGTGAACAGTTTGAACACCGAGCCGGCGCCGTCGCCGACCATCGAATACGGCTGGGCGAGCAGAGTCTCGTGCGCTTCCCGGTTCAACCCGTAGGTGCGGCTACTGGCCATCGCCAGCAGCGGATGTTTCTCCTTGCCCGGGCCGATCAGCGACATGACCGAGGCGATATTCGGCAGATGCGGGTCGGCGTGCTCGGTGACCGAACGTTTCACCGAATCCTGGACGGCCGGGTCCAGGGTGGTGCGGATCAGATATCCGCCCTTCTGGATCTGCTCCTGGCTCAATCCGGCCTCGGCCAGGTACTGCAGCGCGTAGTCGCAGAAGAAACCGCGGTCGCCGGCGGCGATACAACCCTGCGGCAGTCCCTTCGGCTCGGGCAGTACGCCCAGCGGCTGGGTTTTCGCGGCCCGGAATTCCTCGGCCCGGCTGGGGATGTTCTGGATCATGGTGTCCAGGACGGTGTTGCGCCGGGCGGTCACACCCTCCGGGTTGGTGTAGGGGTTCAGTTTCGAACTGCTCTGCACCATGCCGGCGAGCATGGCCGACTGCGCGACGTTCAGGTCTTTCGCGTCGATGCCGAAGTAGGTCTGGGCCGCGTCCTGGATGCCGTAGGAGGAGTTGCCGAACGGCACCAGATTCAGATAGCGGGTGAGGATCTCGTCCTTGCTGAGTTCCTTGTCCAGCGTCAGGGCCATCCGGATCTCGCGGATCTTGCGCGCGGGGGTGGTCTCGATGGCGGCGCGGCGTTCGGCATCGGTTTTCGCGACCACCAGCAGGTTGAAGTTCTTCACGTACTGCTGGTCGATGGTCGAGGCGCCCTGCTGGACCTCACCGCTGCTGGTGTTGGTGAGAAAGGCGCGGATGGTGCCCTGCCAGTCGACGCCGTGGTGGTCGGCGAAGCGTTTGTCCTCGATCGAGACGATGGCCAGCTTCATATCGTTGGAGATCTGGTCGCTGGGCACTTCGAAGCGGCGCTGCTCGTACAGATAGGCGATGGGGTTACCGGCCGCGTCCACCATCGTGGAGACGGCCGGCACGGTTCCCTCGACCAGTTCCGCCGATACGTTGTCGACGGCGTCGGCGGCGCGGTTCGAGACGAATCCGAAACCTCCGGCGACCGGGAACAACATTCCGGCAACGAGTACGGAGGCGAGTACACAGCTGCCCGCCAGCTTGAGGAGCGCACGTGTGATCGGCACAGCACCAGGGTAGAGGGTGGCCGTCCGGCGTCCGTGACGTGTGGACATTCGGTGTTGTGTATCCGGATTCGCCGATTGTGGGGCGGGTCCGGGTGACGGCTCCTGACGTGCGTATTCGACCGTGGGGGCGGGCAACGGGGCGGAGGCCGCAGGGACGGTCGTACCAAAAAGTCATCATCCGGTCTTGCGCTCGCGGCATACCTTTACCTAGATTGAGAGCTCAGTGTGATAGAGCTAACACTCAATGTGGAATGTGGTGCACTTCGCAGCGGGGTTCGGGTTGCTGCGGAGTACACGCGATTCCGGAGCGCCGTGACCCGGTGTTCGGACTGGCAAAGGGGCACACCAAATGCACATGACAACCCCCGTCGCTCGCTTGGATGTAGAGCAGGCCGAAGCAAGGATCGCCTGGGTTTCCCAGGCCCGATGCAAGGAAGTGGATCCCGATCAGCTGTTCGTCCGCGGCGCCGCCCAGCGCAAAGCGGCGACGATCTGCCGGCACTGCCCGGTCCTGATGGAATGCGGGGCGGACGCCCTGGACAACAGGGTCGAATTCGGCGTGTGGGGCGGGATGACCGAGCGGCAGCGGCGGGCGCTGCTCAAACAGCATCCCGAGGTGACCTCCTGGGCGGACTTCTTCAACGCCCAGCGCCAGCACCAGATGGCGATGTAAGGGAATTTCCGATTGGATTACCGGCCGGGGGGGGGGGGGGGGGGGGGGGGGGGGGGGGGGGGGGCGGGGGGGGGGGGGGGGGGGGGGCGGGGGGGG
>NZ_JARWPM010000029.1 GCF_029869215.1 Nocardia carnea | reverse complement strand
CCCCCCCCCCCCCCCCCCCCCCCCCCCCCCCCCCCCCCCGCCCCCCCCCCCCCCCCCCCCCCCCCCCCCGCCCCCCCCCCCCCCCCCCCCCCCCCCCCCCCCCCCCCCCGCGCCGATTGCGAGGAAGAGCGCCGGCGGGTTCACCTATCCGGTGGCCGGCCGCGCCCTCCGGCTTCCGTCAGCGACGGCTCGGCTCGTTGCAGCGGGCATTCCACGCCCCGGGCAGATCGTCCGACAGCACCGGGGCGTCGAGGATCTCGTCGTCGAAGCCGAAAGCATCCAGCAACGCGGGCAGGTTGGCAGCCAGATCGTCGATGGCCGTGCGCAGCCCCTCCTTCGTCTTCTCGACGCCCGCGATATCGAGCAGACCGTGAGTGAGATACCACGTGGCGTGCTGATCGAGATAGTGCAGCGCGAAAACATCACGTACAGCCGCGATTTCGGGCAGCTCGGCATGCTGGTCGAGCAAGCGCAGGGCCGCTTCGGCACAGTGGGCGTCGGCGAGGTCGAGAGCGTGCGGGATCACCGCCAGCCGGTCCTCGAGCCCCGGAGTCTCCAGATGCGGCCGTGCTTCGTGCGCGATCGTCGCGGTGCGAGCGCCGAACAGGCGCGCGCGATCCCCGGCGTCGGCGGGGTCGTGCAGAACCGGCGCGGCCGGTGGGGTGGCGAGCAACTGTTTGGCCAGCGCACGCCCGGCCACGGAGCCGAGAACGGCGCAATCGCCCTCACCGGTGATGGCCGCGTGACAGACGCCGAGGTAGTTCGCGATCCGGTTGGCGCTGAACATGCCCTGCGCGCCCATCTTGATACGGCAGTGCGTAACCGTGTCCAGCGCGTGCAGCTGGATGAAGTACTTGGCCAGCATCGCCGTCACGACGGTATCGCGGTCGGTCAGATCGCTGCCCGCGAGCATGGTCTTGACGTCGTTACCGTAGATCGTCCGGGCCACGGTGCCCGCCAGGTCGGTGAGCAAGGTGTCGCGGACGTGGGGAATATCGACCATGAGCGGATGGTCGACGGCCGTCATCGGCACCACTCGCTTGGTGGCGTAGTTCAAGGCGATGTAGAGCGCGGCGCGGGCCGAGGCGTTGAGGCAGGAGGCGAGTGCCATCCGGCCGACGGTCAGCTGGCTGATCGCGGACGGGAACGCCCGCCGCCGGCTTTCCTCGTCACGCCAGGTGAGCACGCCGCTGTCGTCGATCGTGGCCAGGCCATTGCTCAGCCAGGCGTCGCGGTCGACCCGGAGGTTGTCGAAGCTGATGATCGCGTTGTCCATGACGACCAGCGGCTGGTGGTCGAGCTGGGTGATCGTCACACCGGGGGCCGGATTGCCGTCGGCGTCGCGTAGTCGCGCGGTGAACAGGTGCACACCCTGGTCGACGCCCGCCCCGTCGACATACCGGGCCGCGACGATACAGACCCGGGACACCGGAATACCCACCGAGGGCATGAATTTCCGTGCCCGCGGATTCGGGGTGTTGATTACGAACCCGTCGCCGTCCCAGGTCGCGGTGGTCTGCATGAACTGGATATTCGACCCGCACCCGTACTCGGTGAGCAGGATGACACCGATGCTCGAACCGTTGTCCAGGTCTTGGAGATACGGTGCGGCGGTATCGGAATCGGTGAGCGTGGACAGGCTGCCCGACACCAGATTGTAGTGACCGGAGATCAGCGGGACCAGGTCCGTCGCCAGCACCGCGGACCAGTCGAACACGGCGAACAGGGCGGGCAGATCGGTTGCGGTGGCGCTGGTGCTGCCGAACTTGCCGACCAGGTACTTCAGCTGGTCGTAGGCATTGGCGCGCCGTTGCTCCTGGCTCTGCTGTTCCGTGACGGCGAAGTCCGGATTGCTCAGGATCTCCTGGAGCTGCTGATGAATCTCGGGGCTACCGTGCCGAATCAGTTCGGCAAGCGATGTGCGTTCCATTTTCGTCTCCTACTCACTTCCGATCCCACCGGTCCACCGCTGGGCATACGGGTCACCGCTGCCGGCTTCGCCACCGCCGCGACCGATGGTCACGACACGTCTTTGTGCGCACCACCGGAAAGGATGAGGAGGGGGAAGCCGGACGATCACCTGTCAAGAGGTCAATACACCACACACCTTCACGTGGCTTCGTTCCGCCACCCGGCCGGCGGAGGTGGTCACCCCGGCACGCAGCGGCGATAGCCGCGGAACACCGGTCGTTTTCATCCAGGGGAGACGGGAGGGAGCCACGGCCACCCGGCAGACAGTTCCCGCCGAACCGAAACTTGCGACCTCCACTTCCGACAACAAAACCGTTGCCGTAGAGTTGCCGCCGACCCGCCCTGACACGAATTGTATTGTGCCACAGCCGGAGTTCTCACTCATGCCGAATCATCACGAGGATTGGTCTAGGCCTATCACCTGCGGTTCTGCGAAATACCGGCCCAGCAGGCGGTATCCATACCGATCGGGCAGCGGAACCGGCCGCTGATTTGCCAGAATTACTTTCCTACGAAACGGTCGGTACCCTTTCGATTCCGGCGAGCGCGGCAAGTGGCCGCGGATGCGGACGATCCAGACCGGTGGACAGCACGAGACGATTCGGGCGCGGAACGACGCGGAAGAGACAGCGGCCAACAGCCGGTCCGACTGCGATCCGGTACCTGCCGGTCGTTAGAGTCGCCGCCATGGGTGTATCAGGGAACCGCGGGCCGATCGACGAAGGACCACTGCCGTGACAGTGCTCATCGCTCCGGACAGTTTCAAAGGCACCTTCACCGCGGTGGAGGTCGCCGAGGCCATCGGCAAGGGTGTCGAGGAAGCCGGCGAGCGGGCGCTCCGGCTCCCCGTCGCCGACGGCGGCGAGGGAACCCTGGACGTCCTGCGTGCACCGCTCGGCCTGCACCCGGTGACCATCACGGCGCGCAATCCGTGGGGCGTGCCCTGTTCCGCGACATTCGGGCTGTCGGACGACGGTGTCGCGGTGGTCGAGATCGCCGCGGCCAGCGGAATCACGACACCGCACGACGGTCCGCGCGATCCGGTCACCGCCGACACCTACGGCACCGGCATGCTCATCGCCGCCGCCGCGCGGCGCGGGGCGCGGCGGATCGTGGTGGCGGCCGGGGGTTCGGCCACCACCGACGGTGGTACCGGCGCGATTGCCGCCATCGAGGACGGGGGCGGGCTGGGCGATGCGTCGATCACCGTACTCACCGATGTCACTACGCGTTACGTCGACGCGGCACGCGTTTTCGGGCCACAGAAGGGCGCGGACCCGGCCACGGTCGAGAAGCTGACCCGGCGGCTCGCCGATACCGCGCGCCGACTGCCGCGCGACCCCTCCGGGGTGGACGCCACCGGGGCGGCCGGCGGATTCTCCGGCGGGATGTGGGCGCAGTACGGCGCCGAATTGCGGTCAGGCGCGGAGTATGTGCTGGACGCGGCCGGATTCGATGCGCTTGCCGCGCAGGCGAAGGCCGTGGTGGTCGGTGAGGGACGGCTCGACGGGCAGACCCGGGCCGGGAAGATCATCTCCGCGATTCTCGCCCGGTCGGGCAGCACGCCGGTGTACGCGGTGGTGGGGTCGGTGGGGGCGGACCTCGGCGATTACCGGTCACGGTTCGCCGAGGTCATCGTCGCCTCGGACGCCGCCGCCATGCACGCGGCGGGCCGGCGGATCGGAGCCCAGACCTCCTGAATTCCGCGAGCCGTCCCGCTAACCCACGTGGTCCCGCCGCCTCGGACGGTGCCGGGACGGCGAGGAACGCACAATCGCCTTCGGCCACACCGGCGAAACGGATGAGTGCCTGCACCAGCGTGCCGGGCCCGGCCGCGGCCAGGCGAACGAGCGGTCGCGCACGGAATCTCCGCGGGGATTCGAACCGCGTGCCGGAAATTCCGGGCCCGGGTGCGGGTGTCCGGCCGCCCCGGGATGCGGGCATCGGACACCATCCCGGGTCGACGGGCAGCCCCGGCTCGTCGGTCAGCCGGCCGGGGCGTGGTCCGGTGGGAAACCGCCGGTGGCGATCGGGCCCCAGCGTTCGATGGTGATCCGGATCAGCGATTTGTTCTGCCTCGCCATGGCTTCCCGGTATTCGTCCCAGTCGGGGTGCTCCCCGGCGATCCCCCGGTAGTAATCGACCAGGCCGTCGACGGCATCGGGCATATCGATCACCTCGCCGCGCCCGTCGACCTGGACGTAGGCATCGTCGAACTCATCGGAGAGCACGCAGATCGACACCCGGGGGTCGCGGCGGATATTGCGGGTCTTGGCACGGCCGGGATAGGTGGACACGACGATATGGCCCTGTGGATCCAGACCACAGGTCACCGGGGACATCTGTGGTGAGCCGTCGGTTCGCGTGGTGACCAGTACGCCGTGATGGCGGGTGCGCAGGAATTCCAGCAGGGCGGCGCGGTCGACGGTGGTGGCGGTGGCGATTCGTGGCATACAGGCCTTCCGGTCCGTTCGCGCGTGGGCTGTCTGCGCAGCATAGCCAGCGACCACGACGGACGGCCTTCCGCCGCCCCGAGCCCTGATTCATCTCCGCGCGAACGGGTAGCCGCCGTGCTGTTCGCGCCGGACGGCGAATACCGGCCGGACGGAAGCCACTACCAGGAAGGAGCTCTGCGATGCCGAAGACGACCAGCCGCGGTACTGCCCGGAAATCCGAATTGCCGAGCACCCTGCAGCGTTCGGACGAGAAAGCGCAACGCACCTTCGCCAAAGCGCACGATTCGGCGATGCAGACCTACGGAAGCGAACAGCGCGCGCATCGGGTGGCCTATGAGGCGCTCAAACACAGCTACGAGAAGATCGGCGACCACTGGGAGCCCAAGAAGAAGCGGGGCCCGTCGGACGAACGCGCCGCGAGCGGCGGGCCGAACCCCAAGGGTGCCACGGCCGAGGGCGTCGACGCGAACGCCTCGAAACAGCATCTGATCGACGTCGCGGGCCGGCTCGACATCACCGGTCGCTGGAAGATGACCAAGGACGAACTGGTCTCGGCGATCGAGAAATCCAATCGCCGCGCGACCGCCCGCCGCCGGAAGTAACCGGCGGCCGGCCCCTATCGATCGAGCGCGCCATCCGGTTTACCGATCACGCGGCCGGGTAGCGCGCCGGTGACGGTACGAACACCGTCGGCACCCGCGGCGCCCGTATCGGGCGCGCACCATCGAACAGGAGGCCGCAATGAGCATCCAGCAAGAAACCGGCCAGTTCACCGGAACCAAGGACAAGGACTACAACCTCATCTGGTTCACCGAGGCATGCCTCAGCAACGCGCTGCGTATGGAGGTCTACAGCCGCGACGCCGAACGCGCGGGCGATACCGAAGTCGCCGAATTCTTCAAACGCGCCCAGCACGAGAGCCAGAAGGGCGCCGAACAGGCCAAGGCCCTGCTCGCCCAGCGCCTGAGCTGACCCCGGCCGACCCGGCACCCCGCGGCCCCGCCCGGTGCGCACCGAACGTCCGGGCGGGGCGCAGTGCGGCCGGTAGCGCTGCGGCGGGTCCGCAATCCGATGGTCACCGCCGTACCGAACCGGTGCGGCAGGATTCGATTCGAGAAGACGAGCACCGGTGCGGCAGGATTCAGAGAAGAGGACGAGCATGCGTGACATCGATCCGCAGCCGCCGGTCCCCGGGCCGGATCCCGACCCGGGGCCACTTCCCATACCCCCGGCTCCCCCGCCGGATCCGGGGCGCCGGCCGTCTCCCGTGCCCGATCCCGACCCGCCGCCACCGGACCCAAACCGTCCACCCGGCCCGGGTCATCCGCCCCTTCCACCGGACCCGGGTCCGACACCGGCACCGCCGGACCCCGGTCGCCCGCCCCTCCCACCAGATCCAGGCCGGCCGCCCCTCCCACCGGACCCAGGCCGGCCACCCCTCCCACCGGACCCAGGCCGGCCACCCCTCCCACCGGACCCAGGCCGGCCACCCCTCCCACCAGATCCAGGCCGACCACCCGGACCGGCACCGGACCGGCCGCCCGTACCGGATCCCGCGCATCCCGCCCCGCCCGGCCCGAACCCCGCCTGAGGTGGCGGGCGGCACGGTCGGCCGGGTGGTTCAACCGCCGGTCAGCGGGTATCCGGGCCGAAGTCCCTGGTCGGAAGCGCGACAGGAAAGGACATGACCATGGTCGCCGGACACGAGCCGCAGCCCAGCGGCGATCCGCACGAGCACCGTTTCCCCGATACCGAGCGGACCACGCGTTCGCATGCGGGGGAATCGATCGAAGACGCCCGGAACTGGCCCGGCATCATCTTGACAGCCCTCGGCCTCGTGCTGGTCGCCCTGACCCTGACCGCCGCCGGCTACGGCTTCGAGGGCTGGGCCATCGTGGGGGGAATCTGCGCCGGGGTATGCCTGGTGACCGGTATCGGCCTGGTGATTCTCGAGCATCGCCGGGTGAAAGTGGGGGAAGGGGCGACGTTGCGGGAGCCGCGTGGGCACTGAGCAGGGTGCCCGGGAAAAGCTCGATCAGTCCCGGGCCCCACTGCTGGAAGCGCTGGCCGACTATCAGCGCCTGGGCCGCTACGGGTTCACCCCGCCCGGCCATCGGCAAGGTCGCGGGGCGGACGAACGCGTCCTCAAGGTGATCGGGCGCGATGCGTTCGCCGCCGATGTGCTGGCTTCGCCGGGGCTCGACGACCGCTTGTCGCAGGGTGGGTATCTGGCGCACGCCGAGGAACTCATGGCCGCCGCGGTGGGAGCAGACCAGGCGTTCTTCTCCACCTGCGGGAGCTCACTCTCGGTCAAGGCCGCGATGATGGCGGTCGCCGGGGGCTGCGACGGCGGTTTGCTCGTCGCGCGCGACTGTCACAAATCGATCGTGGCGGGCCTGATCTTCTCCGGCGTGCTACCGCGCTGGATCACGCCGCGCTGGGATACCGAACGTCATTTCACCCATCCCCCGTCACCCGAGCAGGTGCGGGCCGCCTGGGACAAGTACCCGGACGCGGCGGGCGCGCTGATCGTGAGCCCCAGCCCGTACGGCACCTGCGCCGATATCGAAGGTATCGCGAAGGTCTGCCACGAACGCGGGAAACCGCTGATCGTGGACGAGGCGTGGGGTGCGCATCTGCCGTTCCATCCCGGCCTGCCCACCTGGGCGATGGATGTCGGCGCGGATGTCTGTGTGGTGAGCGTGCACAAGATGGGTGCCGGTTTCGAGCAGGGCTCGGTGTTCCATCTGCAAGGTGATCTCGTCGACCCGGTACGTCTGCGGCACTGCGCCGACCTGCTGATGACGACCAGCCCGAACGTGCTCGTCTACACCGCGCTGGACGGCTGGCGCCGGCAGATGGTGCAGCACGGCCGGGAGATCTTCGATCGCGCGCTCGATACGGCCCGCCGCGCCCGCACCGAACTCGACCGGATACCGGGTATCCGGGTCATGGAGGACGAACTGCTCGGTGTGGAGGCCTCGCACGATCTCGATCGCCTGCAGGTGCTGATGGATGTCTCGGAGACGGGTGTCAGTGGGTACGAGGCCGACGCGTGGTTGCGCGACAACTGCCGGATCGATCTCGGTCTCAGCGATCACCGCCGCCTGCTGGCGACCCTGTCGCTGGCCGACGACGCGGCGACGGTGAGCACCCTCGTCTCGGCGATGCGGACGTGGCGGGCGCAGGCCCGGCCCAGCGACACTCCGCGCGAGATCCGGGTACCCGGGCCGGACGAACTGCTGCTGGAAACGGCGATGCTGCCCCGCGACGCCTTCTTCGGGCCCACCGAGATGGTGCCCCTGGACGCCGCGGCAGGCCGGATCGCGGCCGAACAACTCACGCCCTACCCGCCGGGGATTCCGGTCGTGGTGCCCGGCGAACGCCTCGGCCGGGGCGTGCTGGAATACGTGCGCACCGGGCACGACCGCGGAATGAACATTCCCGACGCCTCGGACCCGGAATTGAAGCAGGTCCGGGTGGTGGCCGGCGGATCCTGATTCGGCGGCCCGGCGGCGGGTACGCGCCCGGTATGGAACTTCTCGTGATCGTCGGGATCGCGATCCTGGTCGCCGCGGTCGTCGGCTACCGGCGGTTCACCGGGCGGCGCCCGGACACTCCCGAATCCCCGGACAACGACGGCCGCTGAGCCGCCGTCTTCCCGCGACGCGGTGACCACCGCCGTCGCCGCTGTGGCGCGGGTCTCGGCCGGGTTTCGATCCGGTTGGGCTCGGGCACTCCTATCCAGGGTTCGGTGAGCGCGGTACGCGCCGGCCGTCCCGCCCCCGCTCACGCCGGCGTTGTGCCGCGCCGGAATCCGGTCCCGGTGCGGCCGCGACAGCTTCGCCGTACCGGACAACTGGAGGTCCCGCCCTGGATACGTTGTGGACCTTCGTCGTGGAGCGGCGCCACCAGCTCGTCGTGGATTCCTATCTGCACGTTTCGGCGGTGGTGCAGTCGCTGCTGATCGCCACCGTGGTCGCGGTACTGATCGGGGTGCTCGTCTACCGCAGCCCGGCCGGTTCCGCCGCCGCCACGGCCGCGGCCGGCACCATCCTCACCGTGCCGTCGTTCGCGTTGCTCGGCCTGCTCATCCCGCTCTTCGGGCTGGGTGTGGTGCCGACGGTGACCGCGCTGGTGCTGTACGCGCTGCTGCCGATTCTGCGCAATACCTTGGTGGGCCTGTCCGCCGTCGACCCGGCGGTGGTCGATGCCGCGCGCGGGGTCGGGATGAACCGGCTACGCGTTCTGGCCGCGGTGGAACTACCGCTGGCCTGGCCGTCGATTCTCACCGGGATGCGGGTCAGCACACAGTTGATCATGGGCATCCTCGCCCTCGCCGCCTACGCCAAAGGCCCCGGCCTGGGCAATCTGATCTTCTCCGGCCTGGCCCGGCTCGGCAGCCCGAACGCGGTACCGCAGGCGCTGACGGGCACTGTGCTGATCGTTCTGCTCGCTCTGCTGCTCGACGGGTTCTTCCTGCTCGTCGGCCGTTTCACCGTTCCGAGGGGGATTCGTGCCTGATTCCGCTACCACCGCCGATCCGGCGGTCTCCGGGGTCGAGATCGTGCTCGACGCGGTCACCAAACGCTATCCGGGACAGCGGCAGCCGGCGGTCGACACGGTGTCGATGACGATCCCGGCCGGCGAGATCGTGGTCCTGGTGGGGCCGTCCGGATGCGGGAAGACCACCACGATGCGAATGATCAACCGCCTCATCGAACCCACCTCCGGCACCATCACCATCGACGGCCGCGATGCCGCCGCCATGGACCCCGACCGGCTGCGCCGCGGTATCGGGTATTCGATCCAGCAGGCCGGGCTGTTCCCGCATATGACGGTCGCGAAGAATATCGCCACCGTGCCGGGCCTGATCGGCTGGGACCGGAAGCGGATCGCTGCCCGCACCGACGAAATGCTGGAGCTGGTGGGCCTGGATCCGGACACCTATCGCGGGCGTTATCCGCGGCAGTTGTCCGGGGGCCAGCAGCAACGGGTCGGAGTGGCCCGCGCGCTCGCGGCCGACCCGCCCGTCCTGCTGATGGACGAGCCGTTCGGCGCGGTGGACCCGATCACCCGCGGCCTGTTACAGGACGAACTGCTGCGGTTACAGGCCGAACTGGGCAAGACCATCGTATTCGTCACCCACGATTTCAACGAGGCGGTCAAACTCGGCGACCGGATCGCCGTCCTCGGCGACCGCTCGCGCATTCTGCAGTACGACACCCCCGCCGCGATCCTCGCCGACCCCGCCGACGAGACGGTGGCCGGGTTCGTCGGCGGCGACGCCTCCCTGAAACAGCTGACGCTGACCCGGATCCGGGACGTCGTCCTCGACGACTGTCCCACCGTTACGGAGGACGATTCGGTGGAAACCGCTCGGGCCGCACTCGCCGAGCGGGAATGGGGGCTGGTGCTCGATACCCGCCGCCGGCCGCTGCGCTGGATCTCGGCCGCGCAGCTCGCGCACGCAAGGTCGGTCCGCGATACCGGGACCCCGCTGGGTGAAACCCTGGCCATGGCCTCGACTCTGCAAGACGGTCTGGAGGCACTGCTCACCGACCGTAATGCCACCGGGGTCGTCACCGGATCGCGCGGCGAATACGCCGGGCTGGTCACGATCGACACCCTGGTTTCGCACCTGTCGGCGCTGCGCGCCGCACACGGCGGTGACCCGGCCGCGACGGAAGTGTCCGCATGACCGCCACGCAGGACGCTCCCCGGACCGGCAAACCCGCGGCGGCGCGGCGCGCCGACGGTGCCCGGCTGTTCGTCCAGCCGGTCCTCGTCGCACTGCTCACCGTCGGTGTGCTGGTCTGGGCGCTGCGGCGCGATCTCACCGTCACCCAGCAGGCCAGCCTGACCGCGAGCAATATCGCCGCTGTCACCTGGCAGCACGTGCTGATCACGGCGACGGTCGTGGTACTCGTCGTCGCCGTCGCAGTCCCCCTGGGGACCTTGCTGACCCGGCCCGGGTACCGCAGGCTCGCACCGTTGTTCGTCGGTATCGCCAACGTCGGGGCCGCCGCCCCCGCGATCGGGCTGATCGTGCTGTTCTACCTGGTCACCCGGACAACCGGCTTCTGGATCGGCGTCGCACCGATCGCGTTCTATTCGCTGCTACCGGTGCTGCGCAATACGATTCTCGGCTATCAGCAGGTGGATCCGATGCTCATCGATGCCGGGCGCGGGCAGGGAATGTCGACGGTGACGGTACTGCGCCGGATCGAGTTCCCGCTGGCCGTGCCCTACATCCTGGCCGGTCTGCGCACCTCGCTGGTGCTGGCCGTGGGCACCGCGACGCTGTCGTTCCTGGTCAGTGCCGGGGGTCTGGGGATTCTCATCGACACCGGCTACAAACTGCGCGATAACGTCACCCTGGTCGTCGGCGCGGTCCTGGCCGCGGCGCTGGCGCTGCTGGTGGACTGGCTGGGCGCTGTTGCCGAACGCGTCCTCGGCCCCCGGGGCCTGGCATGAGTGGGTCGGGCCCGGAGGTGGCAGCGCAGCGTCACCACGCAGGGCCCCCACTCATGCCCCGGCAACACAGCATGAGTGGGTCAGGCCCGGAGGCGGCGGCGTCCGTACGCCGTATCCTCTACCCGCTGATACTCGCCGCGGTGGTTCTTCTCGCGGGTTGCGGTCTACAGGCCGGTAGTGCGGTGCCGTTGCGGGTGGGTCCCGGCAGTATCCGGCCGGTGCCGGAATTGCAGGGCGTGGCGGTGACCGTGGGATCCAAGGATTTCACCGAACAGTACATCCTCGGGTACATCATCGAATTCGCGCTGGTCGCGGCCGGTGCCGAGGTCCGCGATCTGACCGATATCCACGGGTCGAACAGTTTGCGCGACGCGCAGCTCAACGGTCAGATCGATATCGCCTACGACTACACCGGCACCGGCTGGGTGAACTATCTGGGCAACGAGAAACCGGTCCCCGACGAACAGGGCCAGTTCGCCGCCGTGCGCGACGCCGATCGCGCGCAGCACGCGATGGTGTGGGCGGCCATGGCGCCGATGAACAACACCTATGCGCTGGCGACGGCCCGGCGCACCGCCGAGAAGACCGGGGTGACAACACTGTCCGGCTATGCCGAACTCGTCGCGACCGATCCGGCCGCGGCGGCGACCTGCGTGGGTACCGAGTTCAATGTGCGCCAGGACGGTTTCCCCGGTATGGCCCGCGCCTACGGTATCGACGAGGGCCGGGTGCAGAAACGAATCGTGCAGGACGCCGTCGTCTTCCAGGCCACCGCCGACGCCGGTCAGTGCGCGTTCGGTTCGGTGGCCGCCACCGACGGCCGGATCCCCGCCCTGGACCTGGTGCTGCTGGAGGACGATCGCGCCTTCTTCCCGAAGTACAATGCTGCGCTGGTGATGCGTGCCGAATTCGCCGAGGCGCACCCGGAGGTCGCCGCGATCATGACCCCCATTTCCCGGCTGCTCACCAACGAATCGATCACGGAACTGAACCGGCAGGTCGATGTGGAGGGGCGCGAACCGGCGGAGGTCGCGCGGGACTGGATGGTCGCGAACGGGTTCGTCACCGAGGAATGAGCTGCTAGGAGGCGGTGGATTGGTTGCCCCGGAAGGCCCGCAGATACCGTCTCCCGCACCGGCCCGGTCGGTGTTGTTCGGTCTACCGCCCGCGGGCCGCCGGTTTCCGGGCGCCGTCCGTGCCGCGGTCGCGTTCGGGGCGCCCGCCCTGCCGGCGGTGGCGCTGGGGTATGAGCAGCAGGGTCTGATGGCGGCCACCGGTGCGCTGGCGGTGATCTTCGGGGAGGGCCAGGTCTACCGGCGCCGGTGGCGGGTGATCGGCGCGGCCGCACTGGCCTTGGCGGTATCGGCGTTCGCGGGCGGCCTGGCCGGGGAACTGATCGAGGGCCGGACGGCCGGCGGCGGATCGCACTGGTGGCAGCTGATCCTGGTCGCGTTGATGTCGGTGGTCGCGGTGGCGGGCACCTTCGTCAATTCGGCGCTGCGCCTGGGGCCGCCGGGCGGATTCTTCTTCGTTCTCGCCGCCGGGGTCGGCGCGCTCATCACCGGTCACGGAGTGCCGCCGGACGAGGTGGCGTTGTGGACGGCGATCGGCGGGATCAGCGCGCTGCTGGTCGGGATGTCGGCGGCCCTGTCCCGCGACAGCGCCCCGGAACAGCGGGCGGTGGCGGCCGCCGTCACCGCGGTACGCGATTTCGTGGCCCTCGACCCCGGCGGCGACCGCACCGACGCCTACTACGCCACCGCGATGAAGGTGCAGACGGCCTGGACACTGCTCGATGACGCCCGGCGGCCCGCCGGCGACAGTTCGGTCGCCGAACTCGGCGCCGCCCAGCGATCGTTCGCCGCGGCGCTGCACCGCGGCGATACCGGCGACGACGAATCCGAGTTGCTGTTCGATACCGGCCGGCCCGCCCCGACGCCCCGGCCTGCCCTGCGGTACCGGCTGCGCCGTTCGGCGTCCCCGGACAGCCACGCCGCGGTCGCGGCGAACCGGATCGCGATCGCCGCCCTGCTGGCCGGCGGGCTCACGGTCGCGGCGGATCTCGGGCGTCCGGACTGGGCGGTGCTCACCGTCACGGTCCTGCTGCATCAAGGCCCGGACCGGGTGCGCGGCACCTACCGCGGGGTGCACCGCATCGGTGGTACCGCGTTGGGGCTGGTGCTGTTCACCGGCCTCTACGCCGTCGAGCCGCGGGCCTGGGTGCTGGTGCTGATTCTGATGGCGCTGCAGTTCGCGATCGAAACATTCGTCGCGCGCAACTACGGGCTGGCGGTCGTCTTCATCACCCCGCTGGCGTTGCTGATGGGCGGTGGCGGACAGTACGGCGATATCCTCCCGGTGGTGCGGGACCGGTTGACCGAGAGTGTGATCGGTGTCGTGATCGGGCTGGCGGTGTTGTGGTCGATCGACCGCCGCGCGCACCGGCGGGTGCTGTTGCGCAACGACCAGCGGGTGCTCGAGGTGGTCGGGCGGATACTGCGGTCCCCGGGTCTCCCCGCGCGGCAGCGCCCGGCCGAGACCCGGCGGGAACTGGAATTCGAGCTGATGGGTTCGACGCTCGGCGCGATCGACGCCGCGCACAACGAACCGGAATGGACCCGCGCGCACTGGACCCGCCATCAGCGGATCCGCCGTCTGGGGCACGAGGTCCTGGCCGCGGACCGTTCCGCCGCCACCGCGGTGGACCCCGAACGCCTGAACCGCTGGTCCCGCAGCCTCTCCGAACTCGCCTAGCTGCGGGTCGATGCCGCCGCACACCGCGCATCTCGTCACGCCACCGACCGCTGAACCCACCGGGTGCACCCCCGCCCGCTCCGCGCGGACCGGCCGCTCCTCCCGTGCCGGCAGCCGGGTGGCGTTGCTGCCGACGGACGCCCGGCACTGGAGACTGCCCACCGACTCTCCGGTGCCCGAGACGTGCAGAGCCCGGCCGGGCCGGGGGCCGGGGGTCAGGGAACGATCGGCTCCTGTAACACCGCGTCGACGTCGGCTCGATTCCCTTCGACGGTCAGCCCCGCCTCGTCGAGGGTGACCCGGCCCCACAGCAGCAGGGCGAGACCTTCGGCGGAACCCGAAACCCGCAGCGGCACTTCGCCGATATCACTGCCCACGCCACCGAGCACCCACCCGGGTGCCGGGTCGAGATCCGTGGCAACCAACGCAAGCGGGGTAGCCAGCGGAGCCATGCGACCGGTGCCCACCTGCCGGGGATAGAACACGGTCACCACCTCGTCCACGGCGTCCGCCCAGACCTCGGGCACCGCGCGTAGCAATCCGAGCGCGGCCTTGCCCGCGATGGCCGCCCGCAGATCGTGGGCGTGTACCAGTGTTTCGTGGACCTGCCGACGGTGCCAGAACGATACCGGCCCCTCGGCCATCGGTTCCGGGTACGCCAGGACACGCGCGGTCGCCGCGGGATCCAGTTCGGCGAGGGTTTCGCGGAGTTCGGTGGCGCAGGTGGCGTAGTGATCGGCGAGGTCGAACGGGCCGTCGCCCAGCCGGGCCGCCTTCTCGGCACGTGCGCTGGCCGCGGCCCAGTGGTGTACGAAGGCCAGATGCTCCACGAGTTCGCGGACGGTCCAGGCGCCGCAGGCCGGCACCGCGGCCGCCGGATCGGCATCGGGAATGGAGGCGAGGAACTCACCCTGGAAGTCGGCCAGCAGCAGCGGGAAATCGAGGCCGGATTGCGCGCTCATGCCGCCAAGCTACCGCACTCCCCCGACACCGCTGTTCCACCGCGGGCGCAGTCCCGAACCCGCCTGTATGCCCGTGGACAAACCACCGGAGCCCCCGGCGGGGCCGCGGCGGCAGGCGAGGCGCGGGCGGGTCTCAGTCGATCGGCAGCCGCGCATCGAGCAGGAACGGCAGCAGGAAATCGCGTAGCATCGCCCGTTCCTCGGCCTCGTCCGCGGGCGGCAGGGTCAGCAGCGACACCATGACGCGTACCGCCCACCGGCCGAGCCGCTGCGCCGCCGCGGGCGGCAACTCCGGCCGGAACCGGGTGACGAACGCGGTCACCAGCGCGTCGATCACCGCCGACGAATCCGCCAGCCGCGCCACGATTCCCGCATTGGCCGGCTCGAACCAGACCGCCAGATGCGGGGTCTTGCGGGTCTCGGCCAGGGTGGCAGCGATTCCGTCCAGCAGGCGTTCGGCGCGGTCCGGGCCGTCGAGCGGGTGGTCACGCCAGACCCGTTCGATCAACTGGGTGGCCTCGCGGCCGGCGAACGCCACATATAGTGATTGCCGGCTGTCGAAGTACCGGTAGAGCGTGGCACGGGAACACCCGGCGGCCGCGGCGATCTCGGCCATCCCGACCGTCCCGGCGCCCTGGTCGATCACCAGCGTCCGCACGGCGTCCAGAATCCGCTCGGCCGCCAGCTCGGTCCGCCCGCCCGCCAACCAGTCACCGCTCATCCGAGACCACGCTCCACTTCCACCGCCCGGCTCGAATCGCCGTGCACTGCCCGTACGCACGAGCGCGACCGGCGAGCTGTGCACACACCGCCAGCGGGCGGGGGTACCGCACTGCCGACTCCGGCTCGCTCATGCGCGGTACAGCGGGCATGAGCAAGAGTCCGACCCGGTGAGGCCGCGCTACCACTACCGGCCCTGACGCCCTCACACTCGGTCTTCCGGCACGGGCGGGGCCTTACGGGGTCACGCGGCATTACCGATTCCGGGCCGGGCGCGCTCAGGCCGTGCAACGGAACGGCACGCTGGTGGGGCGCCGGACGTATGGGCCCGGCGCGTAGGTGACGGCGTCGATATCCACGCGATACTCAGGGAAGCGGTCCAGCAGTTCCTCCAGCGCGACCCGGGCCTGCATGCGGGCGGCCGCGGCACCGAGACAGTGGTGCGGGCCGTGGCCGAAGGTCATGATGCGCTGCGGGTTGCGGTCGATGTCCAGTTCCGCCGCGTCGGCACCGAAGGCCTGTTCGTCGCGATTCGCCGAGCCGTACACCAGCAGCACTTTACGGCCCGCCGGGATCGTCCGGCCGGCGAGTTCCACATCGTGCGTCGTGGTGCGGGCCAGCCCCTGGACAGGTGAGGTGAGCCGGGCGAATTCCTCGATCGCCACCCGGATCCGTCCCGGATCGGCGGCCAGCGCGGCCCGCTGCTCCGGGTGTTGCTGCAACAGTTGGACGGCTCCGCCCAGGAGGCCGGTGGTGGTGTCGTTACCGCCCGACACCATGGTCCAGGCGTAGGCCAGGATCTGCACCAGCCCGTCCACATCGGTGTCGTCGGCCGCCATCCCCGCCTGCACCAGCAGCGACACCGTATCGTCGCCGGGGTCGGTGCGCCGGCGTTTGATCAGTTCCGCGAAATAGCCCAGCATCTGCATCGACGCCACCTGCGCATCCTCGGTGCGCTGGGTACTGGCCGCGACGACGGCATCGGTCCACCCGTCGAACAGCGGCCGGTCCTCCTCCGGAACGCCCAGGTAGTAGGCCACCACCATGGTGGGCAGCGGTTTGAACAGGTCGAGCACGATATCGCCACCGCCGGCGGCGGCCAGCCGGTCCAGCCGCTCCCGCACGAACCGGCGCACCACCGGTTCCACCTCCTCGACCTGCCGCGGCGTGAACCCGCGGGCCACCAGTTTGCGGAATTCGGTGTGCTCGGGTGGATCCTGCATCACCATCGGCGGGTTGGCGGTGAGACCGATCTGCTCGAGTTCGCCGTACTCGACGGTGAGCCCCTGACTGGAGGAGAAGGTGCCGACATCGCGCGCCGCCGCGTACACGTGCTCGTGCCGGGTCAGCACCCAGTAGTCGTTCTCCGGGTGTTGCGCCGGCACCACCCGATGCACCGGATCGTGCTCGCGTAGTGCGGCGTACATCGCCCACGGCGAGCGCCATGTCTCCCCCGAACGCAGCTCGAAGTACGCCTCATCCTGATACGTCTGACCCGTCATGTCGTAACGGTAAGACAGAATTCACTGTTTGTCTTAGTTATGCGGCAATTTCCCGACGCCGCCCGGAAAGGGACGCGAAACGCCGGCACCTGGTGCTCGCGGCGCCCGCCCGGCACAGTTGGAATCGGAAAGAGCAAAACCGTGGCCGGCGCGGCACGGAACGCATAGGTTTGGCGGGCCGCAGCGGTGCACGGGCCGCGGCAGGCCGGCACGCGTGTACCCGAGAGGGTTTCGGCGCGCTGTCCGGCGCGATCGGCTGTTCCCCCGACCCTCAGGAGTATTTCGCGATGACCGAGTCCACGCCCCCGGCCGACCCGAGCGCAGGCTGGAGCTTCGAGACCAAACAGGTCCATGTCGGGCAGACACCGGACGGCACCACCAACGCCCGTGCGCTTCCGATCTACCAGACCACGTCCTACACCTTCCGGGATACCGCGCACGCCGCGGCGCTGTTCGGACTGGCCGAACCGGGAAATATCTACACCCGGATCATGAATCCGACCCAGGACGCCGTGGAACAGCGGATCGCGGCGCTCGAAGGCGGGGTCGCCGCGCTGCTGCTCTCCTCGGGGCAGGCCGCCGAAACCCTGGCGATCCTGAACCTGGCCGGCGCCGGGGATCACATCGTCTCCAGCCCGCGGCTCTACGGCGGCACCTACAACCTGTTCCACTACACCCTGCCCAAGCTGGGTATCGAGGTCTCCTTCGTCGAAGATCCCGACGACCTGGACCAGTGGCAGGCCGCGGTCCGGCCGAATACGAAGGCGTTCTACGGCGAGACGGTGTCGAATCCACAGAACCATATCTTCGATATCCCGGGGGTGGCCGAGGCCGCTCACAGCGCCGGCGTCCCGCTCATCGTCGACAACACGGTCGCGACCCCGTATCTGATCCAGCCGCTCGCGCACGGCGCCGATATCGTGGTCCATTCGGCCACCAAATATCTGGGCGGCCACGGTGCCGCGATCGCCGGCGTGATCGTCGACGGCGGGACGTTCGATTGGACGGTCCGCGGGGAGGACGGTCCGCGGTTCCCCGGTTTCACCGAACCGGACCCCAGCTACCACGGCGCCGTTTTCGCCGATCTCGGCGCACCGGCCTTCGCCCTCAAGGCGCGGGTGCAGTTGCTTCGTGATCTCGGCGCCGCCATCGCCCCGTTCAACGCGTTCCTCATCAGCCAGGGCCTGGAAACGCTGAGCCTGCGGGTGGAACGGCATGTACAGAACGCGCAGGCCGTCGCCGAATTCCTGACCGAGCGCCCGGAGGTCACCTCGGTGTCGTATGCGGGCCTGCCCTCCTCCCCGTGGTACGAACGCGGTAAGCAGCTCGCGCCGAAGGGCACCGGCGCGGTGGTCGGCTTCGAACTCGCCGGTGGCGTGGACGCGGGCAAGAAGTTCGTCGATGCGCTCACCCTGCACAGCCATGTCGCCAATATCGGTGACGTCCGCTCACTGGTCATCCATCCCGCGTCCACCACGCATTCCCAGCTCACCCCCGAGGAGCAGCTGAGCTCCGGGGTCACGCCGGGGCTGGTGCGGCTCGCCGTGGGGATCGAGGGAATCGACGATATCCTCGCCGATCTGCGCACCGGGTTCGCGGCGGTCGCCGAGTAGCGCGCACCGCTGCCCGCGCTCCCGAGAGCCGGATCCGCGTCACCGCGGGTCCGGCTCTTCGCTTCTGCCCGCACCGACGCGTGATCGCCCGCAGGGCGGCCCGGTCCCGCCGCCCGGGTGCGCGGAGACGGACGGGTACGGGAGCTCAGCCCGGGACGCAGGGCGTACCCGAGGAGTACACGTGTAGCACGCAGCGCACGGCCAGAATGATCGCATCTGCCAGTTCGGCGGGGGTGTAGGCGAACGGGTGCATGAACGGTCCTCCGGGGCGCGGGGCCGGAGCGGTACCGGCCGGTTGGTCATCGGGGGCGTACAGCCCTACCCGCAAGCGTGCGCTCTCGACCGCGTTCGCGCGCCGATTCGCCGGACACAGCTCGACATCGACTTCGCCCACTCCTGAGCGCAAGAACTCCGAGAAACTCGAGTGCCGGCGCATCGCATCCAGGGCTGCGCGAGGTGCGTGGGCATTCCGCCGCTTCGGCGCGCGGGCCAGCTGTTCCGGTGACGGGCCGCACACTGCCCCGGCCGCGCGCGCAAGGAAGACGTCAAGGCGCGCAAGCAGGGCGTAAAGGAGTCGTCAACGGGCGGGGCGCCGGGGTGGGCGACTCGTAGTTTCGACCCGGTTGGGCAGCCGCAGCCGTTCGGTTGTGTCGCGCTGCCCCGGGTTTCGGAATGGAGGCGTACGTGTCGATCCTGGCCTATCTGCTGGTCACGGTCGCGGTATTCGGTGTGCTCGGGTTCGTGCAGCGAATGGTGGAACGACTGTGAACGTCATCAATGCCGTGGGCCTGGCCCTGGTGGTCCTGGTCGCCGGGTTGCTGGTGGCCGCCCTGCTGTTTCCCGAGAGGTTCTGAGTGAGTACCACCGTGGCGGGTGTGCTGTTCCTCGGCACCCTGGTGGCGGCGCTGGCCGTGGTCCATGTGCCGCTGGGGGACTACATGTACCGCGTCTACACCGGCACCCGGCATACCCGGTTGGAACACCGCATCTACCGGCTGATCGGCGCCGATCCCGGCCGTGAGCAGACCTGGGGCGGATACGCCCGCAGCGCCCTCGCCTTCTCGGCGGTGAGCGTGGTCTTCCTGTTCGTCCTGCTCGTCGTGCAGCACCGGCTGCCGCTGTTCCCGGACGCGACGGCCACCCCGATGTCGGCGGCATTGGCCTGGAACACCGCGATCAGCTTCGTCACCAATACGAACTGGCAGAACTATTCGGGTGAGTCGACGCTCGGGCCATTGGCCCAGGCCGCCGGGCTCACCGTGCAGAACTTCGTTTCGGCCGCGGTCGGGATGGCGGTCGCCATGGCCGTGGTCCGCGGGCTGGCCCGCGCCCACGCCGGCACGCTCGGCAACTTCTGGGTCGATCTGGTCCGCGGCACGCTGCGGATTCTGCTGCCGATCTCCGCGCTGGCCGCGGTCGTGCTGATCGGCGGCGGGGTGATCCAGAACTTCCAGCTCAACGACCAGGTCGCGACCACGCTCGGCGGCGCGCAACAGACCCTGCCCGGCGGGCTCGTCGCCAGTCAGGAGGCCATCAAGGATCTCGGCACCAACGGCGGCGGACCGTTCAACGCGAACTCCGCGCACCCGTTCGAGAACCCCACCGCGTGGACCAACTGGCTGGAGATCTTCCTGCTGATGGTGATCGCCTTCTCGCTACCGCGCACCTTCGGCCGCATGGTGGGCAACCCCAAGCAGGGGTACGCGATCGCCGCGGTGATGAGCGTGCTGGCGTTGGTCAGCGTCGCCTTGGTCAGCGTCTTCCAGCTCCAGCACCACGGCACCGTGCCGGCCGCGGTCGGCGCGTCCATGGAAGGTGTCGAACAGCGCTTCGGGGTCGCGAATTCCGCGGCTTTCGCCGCCGCGACCACTCTCACGTCCACCGGCGCGGTGGATTCGATGCACGATTCCTACACCAGCCTCGGCGGCATGATGCTGATGTTCAATATGCAGCTCGGCGAGGTGGCGCCCGGCGGGGTCGGGTCCGGCCTGTACGGGATGCTGGTGCTGGCCCTGATCACGGTGTTCGTGGCCGGGTTGATGGTCGGGCGCACCCCGGAATACCTCGGGAAGAAGATCACGCCCCGGGAGATCGAACTGGCCGCCGCCTATTTCCTGGTGACGCCGGTGATCGTGCTGGGCGGTACCGCGCTGGCCATGGCCATGCCGGGACAGCGTGCCTCGATCCAGGACTCCGGACCGCACGGCCTCTCGGAGGTGCTGTATGCGTTCACCTCGGCCGGTAACAACAACGGGTCCGCCTTCGCCGGGCTCACCGGTAACACCGAATGGTTCAACACCGCGCTCGGGCTGGCCATGGTATTCGGCCGGTTCCTGCCGATGATCCTGGTGCTGGCCCTGGCCGGTTCCCTGGCGAAACAGGGCACCGCCCCGGCCTCGGTGGGAACCCTGCCCACTCATCGGCCGCAGTTCGTCGGCCTGGTCGCCGGTGTCACCGTGATCCTGGTCGCTCTCACCTTCCTGCCCGCGCTGGCGCTCGGGCCGCTCGCCGAAGGACTCCACTGATGTCCGCTCCCACCCTCGAATCGACCCCTGTACCGGCGGAGCCGCACACCACGAAGAGCCGGGTCCGCGGCGGCCTGCTCGAGCCGCGGCTGCTGCTTGCCGCGCTCCCGCAGGCCGTGCGCAAACTCGACCCGCGCACCCTGTGGCGCAATCCGGTGCTGCTCATCGTCGAGATCGGCGCGGTCTGGGCCACTGTGCTGGCCGTGGCCGACCCGAGCTTCTTCGCCTGGGCGATCGTCGCCTGGTTGTGGCTCACCGTCGTCTTCGCGAACCTGGCGGAAGCCGTGGCCGAAGGACGCGGTAAGGCCCAGGCCGATACCTTGCGCAAGGCCAAGGCCGATACCGTCGCCCGCCGGCTGCGCGACTGGGCACCCGGCGCCACGCCGGTCGAAGAACCGGTTCCGGCACCGGAACTGCGCCGCGGCGATCACGTCGTGGTGGAAGCCGGGCAGGTCGTGCCCGGGGACGGCGATGTGGTGGAGGGGATCGCCTCGGTCGACGAATCGGCGATCACCGGAGAGTCCGCGCCGGTGATCCGCGAATCCGGGGGCGACCCGTCCGCGGTCACCCGCGGTACCACGGTGGTGTCGGGCCGGATCGTCGTACGGATCCCCCAGGAGCCCGGCCACCGCGT
>NZ_JARWPM010000028.1 GCF_029869215.1 Nocardia carnea | reverse complement strand
GCGTGACCGCCCGGGACCGGGTACTGATCACCGGACCGTTGCACGCGACCATGCATCTGTTCGGGGCGTTGCACGCCCTGTGGCGCGGTGCCTGCGTCACCGACGACCCCGCCCGGGCCACGGTGGTGCACGCCGTCCCCGCGGTCCTGCGGGACGTGGTGTCGCGGGCGCCCCGGTTGCGGACCGCGATCGTGGCCGGGATCGCGGCCGATCCGGGCGCGCTGGCCGCGGCCCGTCACCTCCGGGTCGTCGAGTACTACGGCTCCTCGGAGGTCTCGCTCGTCGCGGCCCGCGAGATTCCCGCGCCGCTGCGGGTGCTGCCCGCGGTGCAGGCGCGGATTCGCGACGGACTACTGCACGTACGCTCCCCGTACACCGTGCTCGGTGCGCCGGACTGGTTCTGCGTGGGCGATCTCGCCGAACTCGGAGACGCCGGAGAGTTGCGGGTGCACGGCCGGGGCGACGCCGTGATCAATGTCGGCGGAACCGCCGTGGTCGCCGAGGATGTCGAGCGCGTGCTCGGTGCCATCGACGGTGTCGCGGCGGCCGCCGTGATCGGTAGCCCGCACGCCGTTTTCGGTGAAACCGTTACCGCCGCCGTGCAATTGGACGGTACGGATATCGACGAGATCCGGCGGCGAGCACGCGGTCTGCTCAGCAAGGAAGCGATGCCGCGCCGCTGGGTGCCGGTGCCGGAGATGCCCACCACGGCCGCCGGGAAGATCGCACGCGGGCGGTTGAAAGACTTGCTCGTATGAGCACCGAACCCGTTCTCGTCGCCGCCCGCCGCACCCCCATCGGCACGGCCGGCCACGGGTTCGCCGGGCGCACCGTCACCGATCTCGCGGCGCCCGTGCTCGCCGCCGTGGCCGGCGCGCTGCGGGACGCGGGGATCGATGCGCCGGTCGACGATGTCGTGCTCGGCAACTGCCTCGGTCCCGGTGGCGACCCGGCCCGGGTCGCGGCGCTGCAGGCGGGCCTCGGCACCGAGGTACCCGGCGTGACGGTCGACCGGCAGTGCGGTTCCGGGCTGGAGGCGGTGATCCAGGCGGCACTGCGGGTGCGCAGTGGTGCCGACGAGCTGATCCTGGCCGGTGGCGCCGAATCGGCCAGCACCGCGCCCTGGCGGTTCTGGCCGCCGGCGGCGGGCGCCGGCCCGGTGCGCTACACCCGGGCACCGTTCGCGCCGCCCGGTTTCCCGGATCCCGATATGGGTGTGGCCGCCGACGATCTCGCGCGGGTCCGGGGAATCTCGCGGGAACGCCAGGACGAGTACGCGGCACGGTCGCATACGCTGGCCGCGGCCGCGGATTTCACCGCGGAGATCGTGCCGGTGGCCGGGGTCGGCCGCGACGAGCGCATCCGCCGCGGGATGACCACGGCGCGGCTGGCCCGGCTGCGACCGAGTTTCGGACCCGACGGTACCGCGACGGCCGGTAACTCCTGCGGTATCTCCGACGGCGCCGCGGTCGTCGCCGTGACGACACCCCGGCTGGCCGCCGGGTTACCGGCGCTGCGTATCGCGGCCACCGCCGTCGCCGCCGGTGATCCGGCACTGCCCGGCCTGGGCCCCGTACCGGCGATCCGCAAGGTCCTGCGCCGGGCCGGCCGCACGGTGTCCGAAGTGGGCGTCGTGGAGATCACCGAGGCCTTCGCGTCGGTGGTTCTGGCGGTCGCCGACGAACTGGAGCTGGACGAATCGTTGATCTGCCCGGAGGGCGGCGCGATCGCCATGGGCCATCCGTGGGGCGCGTCGGGCGCGGTTCTGCTGACCCGGCTGGCGAGCCGGATGCTGCGCCCGGACGGCCCCGAGCTCGGCCTGGCCGCCTGTGCCATCGGCGGCGGACAGGGAGTCGCGATGCTCCTGGAGCGGACGGCATGAACGGGACGGGGCCGCGCTCACGCCGGGAGGTACAGGATGAGTGAGATCGTGTTCGGGTCGGTGAGCCATTCCTTCGGTGAGCGGCAGGTGTTGCGCGGGATCGATCTGCGGATCGTGGAACGCCGGGTCGGGATCGTCGGGGCGAACGGGTCGGGGAAATCGACGCTGGCCCGCATGATCAACGGTCTGCTCACCCCCAGTTCCGGCACCGTGACGGTGGACGGTGTCGACACCGCACGCAAGGGTGCGCGGGTGCGGCGCAAGGTCGGGTTCGTATTCACCGACCCGGATACCCAGATCGTGATGCCCACGGTGGCCGAGGATCTGGCGTTCTCGCTGCGCCGCAGCGGGTTGGCGAAGGCGGAGGTCGCGGCGCGGGTGGCCGAGATCCTGGACCGGTTCGGCCTCGCGGGGCATGCGGAGCATCCGTCGCATCTGCTCTCCGGTGGGCAGAAACAGTTGCTCGCGCTGGGTGCGGTGCTGATCCGGCGGCCGGAGGTGATCGTCGCCGACGAACCCACCACCCTGCTGGATCTGCGTAACGCCCGGATCATCGCCGAGGCCTTGGACGCCGTCGATCAGCAGGTGATCGTGGTGACGCATCAGCTGTCGCTGCTGGCCGGATTCGACCGGGTGATCGTCATCGACGACGGCGCGGTGGCCTTCGACGGCGCACCGGCCGCCGCGCTGCCGGCCTACCGGGAGCTGGTCGAGTGATCGGGCTGTACCGCCCCGGGAATTCGCCGGTGCATCGCACCCCGGCCGGGATGAAACTCACACTGCTGCTCGTGACCATCACGGCGGCAACGGTATTCGTGCGCACGCCACCGCAACTCGCCGTGGCCGCGGCGGGTGTGACGGTCTTGTTCGCGCTGGCCCGGATTCCGTGGCGGGTGGCACTCGACCAGTTGCGCCCGATGGTGTGGATGCTGGCGATCATCGCGGTGTTCCAGATTCTGACCACCTCGCCCGCGCGGGCACTGGTGGTGTGCGGGTTGCTGCTGCTGTCGGTGGCGCTGGCGGCGCTGGTCACGCTGACCACCCGGGTCACCGAGATGCTCGACGCCGTCACCCGGGCGCTGGGGCCGCTGCGGCGGATCGGCGTGGACCCGGACCGGATCGGGTTGCTGCTGGCGCTGGCGATCCGCTGTGTCCCGCTGCTGGCCACGATCGTGCGGGAGGTCGCCGAGGCGCGGCGGGCGCGGGGGCTGCAGTGGTCGATGACGGCGCTGGTCACGCCGGTGCTGGTGCGGTCGTTGCGGACGGCCGACGCGATGGGGGATGCGCTCGCGGCGCGCGGGGTCGACGATGACTGAACTGCTCGCGGAACGGATCGCGCGGCAGTTCCGGTCCCGGCCCGCGGCGCCGGCGGTGCGGACCGCCGGCGAAAGCATCGACTATTCCGGATTGTGGCGGCGCGCCACCCGCGTCGCGGCCGGGCTCACCGGTATGCGGCGGGTCGCCGTATTACCGACCTCGGATATCGACTCGCTGGTCACGGTCGCCGCGGCCATGCGGGCCGGCGTGTGCGTGGTGCTGTTGCACCGGCATCTGCTTCCGGACCAGTTGCGGAGGGTGCTGGTCGTGGCACGACCCGATGCGGTGGTGGCGGTCACCGCACAACACCCGCGGTTGCGCCGGATGGGGTACGACGGCGTACTCCGCACCGCGACCGAACTGGAGTGCGCCGGGCCGGTGAGCTGTGCCCGGCCGGATTCCGAACTGCTGGTGGGTATCACCTCCGGAACCACCGGCGAGCCGAAGCTCTTCGTCCGGGATCAGGCGTCCTGGGCGGCGACCCTCGACCGCTCCGACCGCACCTTCGATATCGGGCCGGGCGATACGGTCGCCGTGCCCGGGGTACTGGACCACACGCATTTCCTCTACGGTGCCCTGCACGCCCTGACCCGCGGCGCGGCGGTCGATCTGCGGGCCGCCCCCGATGCGCTCGCGGCCGGTGCGACCCACCTGTACGCCGTGCCGACCCTTGCCTGGGATGTCGTGCGGACGGCGGTCGCGCCGTTCCGCGGGGTCCGGGAGGTCCTGTCCTCGGCGGCGCGATGGCCCCGGAACGGGCGGGCCGCCCTGCAGGAGGTGCTGCCGGACGCGACGCTCACCCATTTCTACGGTGCTTCCGAACTCAGCTTCGTCTCGTTCGACCGGGGCCTCGGCGCAGCCGCCGAACCGGGTCCGCCCGCGGCCGTGGAAACGAGCACGAGGGCGGCCGTTGACACGGGCTGGGTGGCGGCCGGCGATTCGGGCCCGGTGGCGGCCGTTGACACGGGCCGGATGGCGGCCGGCGATTCGGGCCCGGTGGCGGCCGGCGAATATTCGGTCGGCGAGTTGTTCGACGGGGTCGAGGCGCAGATCCGCGACGGCCGTGTGTTCGTGCGCAGCGATATGGTTTTCCGCGGCTATCTGACCGAGTCCGGTGTGGTGGACGGCCCCGTCGACGGGTGGGTTTCGGTGGGGGATCGCGGCGCGCTCGACGGCAGGCGGTTGCGGTTGTTCGGCCGGGACAGCGAGATGCTGATCCGCGGCGGTCTGAATGTGGAACCCGCGGCGGTGGAAGCCGCGCTCACCGCGATCCCCGGGGTCACCGAGGCGGCTTGTATCGGGATCGCGGACGAACGCTGGGGTCAGGTACCGGTGGCCGCGGTTGTGGTGGACGAACGCGCGCCGGACAGCGGGGAGATCCGCCGGCGGCTGCGCGCGACGCTTCCGGCGCCGAGTGTGCCGGTGCGGATCGAGGTGCTGGAGGCGTTGCCGCGGACGCCACGCGGCAAGCTCGACCGTCCTGCCCTGCGTGCCGCGATCGGCTGAGCACCGGCAGGCGTCACCGATGTGCCGCGACACATTGCGGTTCGGCAGCGATTGTCATTTTCGACACTCCCAATCTATTGCCAAGTTTGGGTAGTTCTTTACTATAAGAGGAGTTGACGAACAGTTTCGGCGCCGACCCGCCCGCAGGTTCGGCCCGGCCGCCCAGGCGCTGATCGTCGGCTCGTAATCTCTTGCTCTGCAGCGTATTTCGACAACTACCGAGGTCGGAAGCGATCGGACGGCGTCGTTCGGTGCGATATCACCAGCAGTGGAGGTGCCCTCTCAGGCTTTGCTAAGTCTTTACTCATACTATGGCGACGGTTTAAGTCTCGGCCCGTTGCCGTGCCGAGTACCTACTTCACCGCGAGATGCCGGTTCGCGGTCTGTGCCCGACTGGACATATTGATCGTCGACCGACCTCGGCTCCGGCCGAGTCGGCGAAGGAGAGCAATGGCAACCAAAATCCCGAATTCCCCTGCGACAGAGCCTGGTCCGGACCCAGCGGGACTGCGCCCCGCCGGGTCCGCGCCCCGCTTCGGAAGCCCGAAGCTCACCTCGATCCTGCGCTACGACCTGCCCGCATCGATCGTGGTATTCCTTGTGGCGCTACCGCTTTCGATCGGTATCGCCATCGCCTCCGGTGCTCCCGTGGCCGCCGGGCTCATCGCCGCCGTCATCGGCGGTATCGTCGCCGGTTCGCTGGGTGGCTCCCCGCTACAGGTGAGTGGCCCCGCTGCCGGACTCACCGTGATCGTTGCCGAATCGATCCACCAATTCGGTTGGAAGGTCACCGGATTCATCGTTGTCGCCGCGGGGATCCTGCAGATCCTGTTCGGTTTGAGCCGGATCGCACGGGCCGCCCTGGCGGTGGCTCCCGTGGTGGTGCACGCGATGCTCGCCGGTATCGGTGTCACCATCGCCCTGCAACAGTTGCACGTACTCCTCGGTGGCGAATCCAACAGTACTGCCTGGAACAACATCACCGAACTGCCCGCGCAACTGCTTTCGCTGCACGGTCCGGCCGCCTTCATCGGCGTGGTGGTCATCGCCATCATGCTCGGCTGGAAGTACCTACCCGAACGCGTCAGGGTCGTCCCCGGCGCCCTGGCCGCGATCGTGGTGGCCACCGCGTTGTCGCTGGCGTTGTCCCTCGACGTCAAACGGGTCACCATCGACGGTTCCCTGTTCGATGCGATCGGCCTGCCGGAATTGCCCCGCAGCGACTGGGCCGGGATCGCGGTGATGATCCTGACCTTCGCGCTCATCGCCAGTGTGGAGAGCCTGCTGTGTGCCGTGGCCATCGACAAGATGCACACGGGACCGCGCTCCGATTTCGACCGCGAGATGATCGGCCAGGGCTCGGCGAATGTGCTGTCCGGTCTGCTCGGCGGCCTGCCCGTCACCGGCGTCATCGTGCGCAGTTCCACCAACGTCGCCGCGGGGGGCCGCACCCGCGCCTCGGCGATACTGCACGGTGTCTGGGTGCTGGTCTTCTCGGTGGCCCTGGTCTCGTTCGTGGAGCAGATTCCGCTGGCCGCGCTGGCCGGTCTGCTGATCGTCATCGGTGTGCAGCTGGTGAAACTGGCGCATATCCGGCTCGCCCACCGCACCGGTGACCTGCTGGTCTACGCGGTCACCCTGCTCTCGGTGGTGTTCCTGAACCTGCTCGAGGGCGTGCTCATCGGCTTGGCGCTGGCCTTCGCACTGCTGATCTGGCGGGTTGTGCGGGTCGCGATCACCGCCGAGCCGCTGGGTGGGACCGATCGCTGGCTGGTCCGCATCGATGGTTCCTGCACCTTCCTGTCGCTGCCGAAACTGTCCTCCACCTTTGCGAAGGTCCCGCAGGGCGTGCCGGTGACAGTGGAGATGACCGTCGATTTCCTCGACCACGCCGCCTACGACGCCATCACCGATTGGGCGCGCCAGCACGAAAGCAACGGCGGCACAGTCGACTTCGTCGAAATCGGCGAGGCGCGGATGGCGAAGGCCGATGCGGCGCCGCCGTCGCGCAGCCTCGGCCGGGTAGTACTCGACGATGTGCTCGGGCCCTGGCGGGTCGATCGTGACCCGTCCGCCGACGGGTCCGCAAGCGGCACCGATCCGCTGGTCAGCGGGATCGCCGCCTACCACCGCAGCCACGCCCATCTGATGCGCCCGCATCTGGACGAACTGCGCGACGGGCAGGACCCGGATTCGTTCTTCCTCACCTGCTCCGATTCGCGGATCGTGCCGAATGTGATCACCAACAGCGGGCCGGGCGACCTGTTCACCGTCCGCAATGTCGGCAACCTGGTGCCCGCGGAAGGTGACGCCTCGGTCGAAGCCGCGCTGGTCTTCGCGCTCGAGAAACTGAATGTCCGGTCGGTGGTGGTCTGCGGTCACTCCTCCTGCGGGGCCATGGGCGCGCTGCACTCGGGGGAGTCCGCCGGTCCGGGCATCGACCGTTGGCTCGAATACGGGCAGCCCAGCCTCGACCGCTACCGTGCCGGACATCCTGTCGGCCGGGCCGCCGCGGCCGCCGGTTTCGGACCGGTCGAGCAGTTGAGCATGGTGAACATCGCCGTTCAGCTGGAGAACCTGAGCCGGCATCCGTCGGTCCGCCGCGCCGCCGGCGAACGCGGGGTCACCGTCTCCGGGCTGTTCTTCGATATCGCCAGCGCCCGGCTCATCGAGGTGCGGGCGGACGGTATCGCGCCGATCGAGGACAACGACGGTGTGCTCGAGCAGTTGCACCGGGAACCGGCCTCCGCCGGGAAGTAGCTGCCGGGCGGGCGAGAGCCCCGGTCGTCCATGAAGATGCCGCGAAGCCCCCCGCCGCCCGCCATCTTAAAAATTATTTAATTTACCCCCCCCCCCCCACACCCTCCACCCCCCTCCCCCCCCCCTCCGCCCCCTCCCCCGTCCGCCCCCCCCCCCGCCCGCCCGCGACGAGCCGGCGCAGCGGATCGACACCCATC
>NZ_JARWPM010000027.1 GCF_029869215.1 Nocardia carnea | reverse complement strand
CCCCCTTTCGCCCCCCCCCCGGGGGGGGGGTCCTTACGGGCCCCCCCCCGCGCGGGGGCGGGGCCGGGGCGAACGCCCGTTGGTAGCGTACGCGGGCGGTACCCAGGGGCAAGGCCCGGAATGCGCGCCTTCGGCGATGGTGTCGCAGGTGGTCCGATACCAGCCGCCGGCCGATATGGTCTTCGAATACGACGTGATGGCGATCCAGCATCTGCTGGCCCAGGGTATGGCGGTGGTGATGACCGATTATCACGACTTCGGCTCACCGGGTATCCACAACTTCCTCAACCGCAAGACCCAGGGCTACGCGGTCCTCGATTCCGCTCGTGCCGCCTTGCGCCTGCCCGGCACCGGCTTCCATCCCGGCTCTCCGGTCCTGCTCTACGGCTACTCCCAGGGCGGGATGGCCGCCGCGGCCGCAGCCGAACTGCAACCGTCCTATGCCCCCGATCTGAACGTACGTGGCGCATACGTGGGCGGGCCCCCGGCCGGCCCTGCGGAATACATCGCGCGCAGCGATGGCCTCCCCGGAGTGGCGCCGGCCATCGCCTGGATTCTCAACGGTATCGCCGCCGACTACCCCGACACCCGGCCGGTGTTCGATGCCGTCCTCAACGACACCGGTAAGGCGATCCTCAACGATTCGATCGGCAAATGCGGCGGCGGCCTCTCCAATACCCTCACCCAGCCGCAGCACACGTCCCGTTGGACCACCAGTGGACAGCCGATCACGGCCGTGATCGACAGTTCCCCGGAGTTGAAAAGGGCATTCGACGAACAACGGCTCGGCGGGTCTGCTCCCGCGGTGCCGGTGCGTATCTACGCGGCGCGCAACGATGAGATGTTCCCGGCCGTTCGCGGGATCGCCGCGAGTTGGTGCGGCGGCGGTACGCCGGTTCAATTGGAGGCGGACGCTGCCGTGCCGCCCATTTCGGGATTCCTCAGCACACACGATGTGGCGTTCTTCCCGTCGATGACGACCTCGCTGCCGTGGGTGACCGATCGTCTCGCCGATGTGCCCGCTCCGGCGAACTGCGCGGCTCTGCCTTGATTCGGTGAAGACCAACCCGGTTCCGGCACTCGGCCGCCCCGGTCAGGCGGGGCTGTCACCGTCCCGCGCCGCCGGCTGGTCGCGGGCACGGGATATGGCAATCCTCAGACGGGCGAACGCGCGCGACCCCAAACGATATCTGTGGATTCTGAGCACCGTAGCGCCCGGTTGCGCGCTACTGCCGGCGCAACTGGTCGACTTCACCGGGCTGGCGGTGTTCTGGTGGATCGGCCCGATCGTGGTGTTCGGGGTGATTCCCATCCTCGACGTCACGGTGGGCTGCGACGGTAGCAGCCCACGGGACGAAGACTACGAAGCGCTATCCAACGATCGCTATTACCGCTGGTGCACGTTCCTTTTCCTGCCTTTCCAGTTCACCGGCCTGGTCATCGCGGGGTACATGTGGTCGCGGTCCGAACTCCAGCTGATCGACAAACTAGGGCTGACCGTGACGCTGGGACTCGTCTCCGGTATCGGTATCAACGCGGCCCACGAACTCGGCCACCGGGCCGAACACCTCGAACGCCGGCTGGCGCAGCTCGCGCTGGCGCAATCCGGATACGGTCATTTCTTCGTCGAACACAACCGCGGCCACCATGTCCGGGTCGCCACACCCGAAGACCCGGCCAGTGCCCGTTTCGGTGAGTCGTTGTGGGCGTTCATCCCGCGTAGCGTGGGGGGCGGTTTCCGGTCGGCGCTCGCGCTGGAACGAGAGCGGCTGTCCCGCAAGGGAAAACGATGGTTCTGCCGCGACAACCGGCTTTTGCAGGCGTGGTCGATGAGCGCCGCGCTGTTCGGTGCGCTGGTACTCGTCTTCGGCCCCGCCATCGTCCCCTACCTCGTGCTCCAGGCCGTGATCGGCATCGGCCTGCTGGAGACCGTCAACTACCTCGAGCACTACGGGCTGCTCCGGGCCCGCCGTCCCGACGGCCGCTACGAACGCTGCTCCCCCCGCCACAGCTGGAACAGCGACCGCCTGGTCACCAATGTTTTCCTACTGCACCTACAACGCCACAGCGACCACCACGCCAACCCCGGCCGCCGCTACCAGACGCTGCGCAGCTCCGAGGAGGCCCCGCAACTCCCCTTCGGGTACGCCACCATGGTCCTGCTCGCCGCCGTACCACCCCTGTGGCGCGCGGTCATGGACCCCCGAGTCCTCGCCCACTACGGCGGCGACCTCACCCGCGTCAACCGCAAACCGGAACGCTGATTCCCCAGTCTGTCCTCGCCGGCCGGGTGATCGCGCGTCGCATCGGGTTACGCTGATGCGGTGAACGATCGGCACGGCGGCCACACCTCGAGGTCGCTGACCCTCGCACTCCCGTATCTCGATCGCACAGTCGACCTGGTCTTCGACCGCCCGTACGGAAGCCACCACCCCACTTGCGGATTCCGGTACACGACCAACTACGGCTACGTTCCCGGCACCCTCGCCCCGGACGGCGAAGAACTCGACGCGTACTTCCTCGGTCCACAGGCTCCGCTGGTCTCCGCGCGTGGACGATGTATCGCGATCGTGCACCGGCTGTACGACGACGACGACAAACTGATCGTCGTCCCCGAGCACAGCCCCGGTCTCGACGACGAGGCGATCGCCGCAGCCGTCGAGTTCCAGGAAACCGCCGGCGAGTACATCGTGGTTCGCCCTGCGCCCTGATCGGAACGGCCCGCTATCGCCGACGTGTCATGGTGCCGAGTGAGCGGGCTCCGAGTGTCACACCCGGAGCGGGTTGATCCAATCCATCTCGGGAACCGAGGTCAGGTCGTTCCCGGTGTCCCGCTCTGCTCCGCGGCACCGGACACCGAGTTCGCGGGGCGGCGGCGGGTGGCGGTGATGCTGTAGGTGAGGATCGAGGACAGCAGGATCACCAGGGCCGGGGCCACGACGGGGGACCAGGCGAGTTCGATCGGCAGGACGGCTGCCGCGCCGGCGGCGCCGGTCCACAGGACCGCGCCGACGACCGAGGGCAAGGTGGTGGGGACTACGCCGCGGGGGGCTTTCACGGCGGCGATGTTGAGCAGGTAAGTGGTGGCGACCAGGCCCGCGGCGGCGGCCGCCATCAGGCCGGGGTCCGAGAGACCCAGGACGCCGATCACCAAGAGGACCGCGCCGACGGCGCTGAGGCGCCACCACCAGCCGATCACCACCAGCAGGATCGCGACGGGGGCGGCCCACGGCTGGATGAGCGCCACCAGCAGTACCAGCAGGGTTCCGGAGAGGTGGGCGAGGAATTTGATCATCGGCGGATCCGGATCATCCGGCGATGCTGGGGTAGCAGGCGCATCGTCTGGTCGAGGCGGGTGTCGGCGGCCCAGTTGACGATATCCACGCCGACAGTGCTCATATCGCGGTACATCGACGTCCGCTCCAGCTGCCACATCTTCTCCATGGTGGGATCGAGATCCTCGGCGAACGGGCTGCCGCGCAGCACATCCACCGCCACCACCACGTGCCCGCGTTTGCGCAGGTCGATCAGGGCGAGCGCGAACTGGGTGTCGAGCAGGGTGGAGAACGCGATGATGACCGCGCCCAGCGGCACCGCGGCCCACGGCGCGAGGGTGCCGGTGGTGGGGATGTGCTCGTCGCCGACATCCAGCACGGTATCGACGATCCGGTAGAACTGGCGGCGGCCGATATCAGGGCGCAGCCAGCGCGGCGATTGGCCGAGACACACCACGGCGGTACGGTCGCCGGCCTGCAGCGTGGACTGGACCACTTGGGCCGCGCCGCGCACCGATTGTTCGATCGCCTCGGTGGCGGGGCCGGGGGCCTGCTGTGAGGTATCGATCAGGACGACCACGTCCGCGGATCGGTTGGTCAGGCGTTCGGTCACATACAACCGCCCCCGGCGGGCGCTCACCGGCCAGTTCACGATGCGCAGCTGATCGCCGGGGGCGTAGGCGCGGATATCGGCGTATTCCACGCCGGGGCCGTGTTTGCGGGTGAGGTGCACACCGAGCCGTTCGGGAAGTTCGGTACGCGGCAACCGCATGCGCTGCGGATCGGTGACCGGGTAGACGAAGATTTCTCCGGCGGGCAGAGTCACGGTGGCCAGCGCCATTCCGGCCGGGCTCAGCGCTTTCACCCGCACCGAGACCGGGTAGCGACCCCACCGCTGCGCCGACAGCGTCAACCGCAGTCCCGCGGGCGCTGTCCCGGAATCCGAGGATTCGTCCACGGTGACCGTCATCCCGTCGGTCACCACCGGCTTACAGCGCAACAGCGCATGCCCTTGATCGACGAACGCGGCAATCGTGACCGTGACCTGCTCGCCCTCGAAACACCGCTGCGTACCACCACCGTCCACCTGAATCCGGGTACGCGACACCTGCCAGGGCGCGCTGGCCAGCACACCGAGCATGGGCGCCGCGAACACCACCAGCTGCCAGCTGGCCGTGATCACCGCACCGAACAGCGCGACGGCGGAGGCGATGGCGAGCAGATAGGTCAGCGGGGCGGGGCGCCAGCGCAACCTCGCCTCCACTGTGGCGCTGTCGTCGCGGTGTTTCATTGGGTGGCGGCGCGGGGAACCGGGAGCCGGCGCAGGAGTTCACCGATCACATCCTCGCCGCGGATCCGGCGCACCCACATTTCCGGCCGCAGGGTGATCCGGTGCGCCATCGCCGGTACGGCGAGGGCTTTCACGTCCTCGGGGATAACGTAGTCGCGACCGTTGAGCAGCGCCCGGGCGCGGGCCATCTGCACCAGATCCAGTTCCGATCGCGGACTCGCCCCGACCTCCACCTGCGCGTGCCCGCGGGTCGCCGAGGCCAGCGCGACCACGTACCCCACCACATCCGGGTGCACCGAAACGAATTCGACCGCGTGCCGCATCTCCAGCAGACCCTTCGCGTCCACCACCTGATGCACTCGCGGCTGCACCGCGCCGCGTTCCAGCCGGCGCCGGATCATTTCGGTCTCGTCGAGTTCGGAGAGGTAACCGAGGCGCAGCTGAATGGCGAACCGGTCCAGCTGGGCTTCCGGTAGCGGGTAGGTGCCCTCGTATTCGATGGGGTTGTCGGTGGCGAGCACGATGAACGGCTGCGGCAGCGGGAAGGTTTCGCCGTCGATACTCACCTGGCCCTCGGCCATCGCCTCCAGCAGCGCGGCCTGGGTTTTCGGCGGGGTGCGGTTCACCTCGTCGGCCAGCAGCATATGGGTGAACACCGGGCCGCGGCGGAAGGTGAACCGGCCGGTGGTCATGTCGTAGATGGTGGAGCCGAGCAGATCCGCGGGCAGCAGGTCGGGGGTGAACTGCACCCGGGTGAAATCCAGCCCGAGGGCGGCCGCGAACGAACGCGCGATCAATGTCTTACCCAAGCCGGGCAGATCCTCGATGAGCACATGCCCGCCGGACAATATCGCGATCATGATGAGCTGAAGCTCTTCGCGTTTACCGACCACGACCCGGGAAACCTCCCGGAGCACGGCCTCGGTGCGTTGGACAGTCGCGTCCAAGGGCATCGTCATTTCATATCTCGCAATGCGTCGACCCGTTTCACATTCTCTGAAGACGGCTCAGGATCTCGTCCAGAGCCGCGCGACCCGGCGCGGGCGTGTTCTGGTCACGCAACGCCGAATCCGCCGGATCCACCCAGCGCCACAGTTCGGCACCGAACAGGTGTACCCCGGCACTTTCCAGCGCCCGCCGGTTCTTACTGACCCGCAGGCCGGCGGACAGCTGGAATTCCTTGGCCAGCAGCGGGCGCAGATGCCGGTCCCAATCAGCCCGGCTGCCGTCGGCACGGTCGGCGAGCATTTCGGCGCGGGCATGCCAGTGCTGCAGCATTTCGGCGGGCCCGTTGGCCATCTCGTCGACGAATTCCTTTTCCTTCTTCTCCGGGCGCAACAGCACCCAGACGAAGCAACACAGTGCGATCGCCACCGGAATTCCGGCGGCCACCAGCATGAATTCCCGGGCCCGCAGGTAGGCCGCGGCTTCGACGGCCGCGACGGCAAGGATCGCGGTCACGACTATCCAGGGCCGGGTCACGCTGTCTCCTTCGGCATGCGCGCGGGCCCGCTGTGGTTACGCCACGCTCCCGGATCCGAGCCCGGCTCGCGCAGGCCCGCCCCCGTTCCGCCGGGCACGTGGCTCGGGTCCGGAGTTTCCGGCGGGGCGGGGATCGGCGTGCCCTGCAGGTCGGCGAGCACCACGCGCAGCAACTGCTCGGCCCGCATCCGCTGCCATTCCAGCATCGAATGCGGGCTGAACCGCGCCTCCTCGAACAGCGCGACCAGTTCGCGGGCGGAGGCGTCGTGCAGTGCGCCGTGCTCGAAGGCGCGGGCCAGCACCTCCATGGGGGTATCGGAGGCCAGCGGAGCGGCGCCGCGCGCGTAGATGAGCCCGCGCTCCATCGCCACGTAGCAGGCGATGATCGCGGTGCGCGGGTCCTGCCCGGGCGCGTTCATCGCGGCCAGGCCCATTTCGGCGGCTTTCACCAGCGAGAGCTTCTCCTCGCGCAATTGTTCACCGTTGATACCGCCCGTTTCCTCGGGTTCGGCGGGCCGTTCGCGGCGCTGGGTGTTCACGGTGACCACGGCCAGGCCGGTGATCGCCACCGCGACCAGGGTCCCGGCCGCGGCGACGGCCAGGATCAGGCCGGTGCCGGTGAGTACCGGCTCGTCCTCCTGCATGCCGGGCGGCACCGGCGGGCGGCTGGGCTGTTCGGTGCGCTGTTCCGGGGCCGGCACCTCGTCGGCCGTGGGCTGGAATCCGATGAAGTAGACGGCGAAGACGATCGAGGCCAGCACGCCGGCGACAGCAAGCAGGAACAGCGCCACCAAGCCGAGACGGCCGAGCTGCCAGGGCTGTTCCGATTCGTCGGCGTCGAGGTCGGGCATGGCCAACGGCAGCCGATGCTGGCTGGCGATGACCCCGGCCAGCAACACCACGATCGACACGGTGAGCAGTACGGGCATGAGGACGACGGACAGGACGGCGGGGGCGTTGCCGGCGGATTCCCCGGAATTCTCCGGCATCCCCGGAATATGTCCGCGCAGCGCGACGACAGCGCAGACCAGCAGCGCGAACACCGCCACAATCCGCGCGATCAGCGCCCGCGACCCGGCCAACCCGATAACTCCACTATGTGTACTGCCAAGAACAGCCACATATTTACATGCCGGACGGCCGGTCGGGTACCGATTGAAGAATATGAAATGACGACTTTTCCACCTTTACCAGCCCCTCGCCGGCAAACCTACTGCCCATTAAGGAATCGACAGTTATATCTTGTTCCCGACTGTGAATACTCACAAGCGCCCCGGGCCCGCTGAACAGCTTCGGCTCGTGCGGCGGCGCACCCCGCCGCAGCGGACGGGCGAATCGCGCACCCGGCGCTTCCATCCGCGAGTCATCCATCCGGGTTTACGTTGCCGCGGGCTCCGCCGCTCGCCGTGATGGGCGCGAGCCTTCCAGACTCGTGCGATACCCGGCGGCGCGGGGCCACGCGTCCGGGGCAGACGGGGCAACCACCTCCCGGCCGCCGATAACGCCCGGTTCCGAGCCGGGCGTTCCACGGTGTGCGACCCGTAACCGGTCAGGCGCGGTCGGCGCTGAGCACCAGCCCCGACGTAGGCACACCGGTACCGGCGGTGACCAGTACGTTCTCCACCTTTTCCACCTGATTCACCGAAGTCCCGCGCAACTGCCGGACCCCTTCGGCGATACCGTTCATCCCGTGGATGTACGCCTCGCCCAATTGTCCACCGTGGGTGTTGATCGGCAGTTTCCCACCGATTTCGATGGCGCCGCCGGCAATGAAATCCTTCGCCTCGCCGCGGCCGCAGAATCCCAGTTCCTCGAGCTGCATGAGCACGAAAGGCGTGAAGTGGTCGTACAGAATCGCGGCCTGCATATCGTCCGGTCGCAAACCGCTCTGCTCCCACAGCTGATCACCCACCAGACCCATCTCCGGCAGGCCGGTGAGTGCGTCGCGATAGTAGCTGGTCATCACGTACTGATCCGCACCGCTGCCCTGCGCCGCCGCGGGGATCACCGCGGCCGGGTTCGGGAGATCGCGGGCCCGCTCGACACTGGTCACCACGATCGCGCCCC
>NZ_JARWPM010000026.1 GCF_029869215.1 Nocardia carnea | reverse complement strand
CCTTGGCCCCCGGGTTCCCCCCCCCCAAACCGCGCCCCGGGGGCAATTTGCCCGGGGGGGTTAACCGCTGGGACGGGCCGAACCCTTCAAATGCCTCGCTGAACTCGGCGCCGCCGTGGTTGCGTGAGGATTCGGGGTTGTTCCCGTGTAGGGCCTCGCTGAACTCGGCGCCGCCGTATGTCGCGTGAGGGTTCGGGGATGTTTCCGGGCAGGGCCTCGCTGCGGCCGCAGCGAGTGCAGGCCAACCGGTGGGGCGGTCGGTGCGCCGGACACACAGCGGCATGGGCGGTGCCGCCCGGCCGGGAACTCGGCGCCGCCGTTGGCGCGTTCGATTCGGGTTCTGCGACCGAAATGCCTCGCTGGGCTCGGCGCGGCCGGGGGATGGGTTCGGCTGGGTTGTGACTCCACACAGTTGCCGCGCTGGACTCGGCGCCGCCCCTGGGCTTTCAGGACGAGGGCGAGCGGAAATCCGAATGTCTCGGCGAGGTCTGAGGCGACTCGTTCTGGGGCGGCGATGCGGGGGTGTGTTCGGTACGACTGCGGATCGTTATTTCGATGGACTCCACGCGCCGAACCGTGTGCTGTGATTGAGGGATGCAACGGTGGTCGGCGTTATCGGCGACGGGCAAAGACATCGTTATCGCGGTCGCATGGTTCGCGTTCGGGTCGCTGCTGTATCTGGCCGGCTTCCATATGCTGTTCGTTTCCGCGGACGGCCCCGCAACTCCGCTGGCTCCGCGCTTCGCGCTGCTGGCGATGGTGTGTGCCGTGCTCCTGGTGCGACGGCGGGCGCCGATCACCGCCATGGTGATGGGATTGGTGCCGCTGGCCTTCGACCTGATGCTCGGGCCGACACTGCCGGTGTGGCTCGTCTACACCGACCTCATCTACGCGGCGGTGGTCTACGGCACCCGGCGGCAAATGGAGGGGGCGGTGGTGGCGTGGCTGGCACTGTCCGCGACGGCCGCGGGCGTGGTGCTGGGGGTCACCGAGAACTGGCGCTACATGGTGCTGGCGCTGATCATGGCGGCGGCGTTCGTGGGCACCTCGCTGTGGTGGGGTTTGACCGTACGCGCGCACAAGGAGACCGCCGAGGCCGAGCGCGACCGGCGCCGGGCGCTGACCCGGGTGGCGGAACTGGACCGGCGGGCAGCGGTGGCCGACGAACGCAAGGCCATGGCGCGCGATCTGCACGATGTGATCGCCGGGCATCTGTCGGCGATCGCACTGCAGTCCGAGGCGGCCCTGGCGGGGGTGGACGGCACCGGTGGCGATCCCCGGCTCACCGGGATCCTCACCGCCATCCGCACCAACAGTGTCGAAGGGCTGCAGGAGATGCGGACCATGATCGGTTTACTGCGCCGCGACGACGATCGCCCGGAAACCACGGCCCCCGGGCGGCTGGCCCAGCTGCCGGGACTGGTGGCGGTGGCACGGCAGGCGGGTATGCGGGTCCGGGTACGGCAGGACACCGGCGACGTTCCCGTGGCGGGTGCGGTCGACCAGGCGGCGTACCGGATCGTCCAGGAGGCGGTGACCAACGCGATGAAACACGCGCCGGGGCAGGAGGTCGAGATCGACGTGTACACCGAGGCCGGGGAGCTCGTGCTGACCGTGCGCAATCCCCTGCTCGCGGCGGCGCATCCGGCCGTGGCCGATATCGCCGCGGGCGGGCAGCGCGGCGTGACGAATATGCGCGAACGCGCGGCGGCGCTGGGTGGCAGATTCCGGGCGGGCCCCGAATCGGGCGCCTGGTGGGTGCGGGCCCGGCTACCACTCACCGCGGTCGCGGAACCGGTGGGCGAACCGCGATGACGATCCGAGTACTGCTCGCCGACGATCACGCCGCCATCCGGGCCGGTTTGCGCATGATTCTCGATACGGCCGGCGATATCGAGGTGGTGGGCGAGGCCGCCGACGGTGCGGTCGCCCTGACGCAGGCCCGGGCGCTGCGTCCGGACGTGGTGCTGATGGATGTCCGTATGCCGGGGACGGACGGGATCACCGCGACCGCCCGGATCACCGCGGAGAACCTGGCCCGGGTCCTCGTGCTCACCACCTTCGACCTGGACGAATATGTGTTCCGCAGCCTGCGCGCCGGAGCCGGCGGTTTCGTCCTGAAGTCCGCGTCGGCCCCCGCGCTGATCGAGGCGGTCCGGGCGGTGGCCGCCGGGGACGGTGTCCTCGCCCCGGAGGTGACCCGCGCCGTGATCCAGGCGTTCGCCGGGTCGGCCGCCGCACCGCGGCCGCGGCCGCCCGCCGGGCTCGCGGACCTGACCGGCCGCGAACGTGAGGTTCTCGACTGCTTGGGCGCGGGACTGTCCAACGCCCAGATCGCCGCCCGGCTGTTCATCGGCGAGACCACGGTGAAAACTCATGTATCCCGGGTGCTGACCAAGCTGGGTATGCGGTCGCGGGTACAGGCCGCCATCCTCGCCCGGGAGCTGGCCGTGGCATCGGAGGACAGCCCGGGCTCGCGCTAGCGCCGCGACACAGGGCGCGGTTTCAGCCGGTCAGCGCGGCGTACACCCCGTCCGGGCCGGGCCGATACGGTTCCACGCCGACCACGGCAGCGACCGGCAGCGGCCCGTACAGGTGCGGGAAACGCATGGCCGGATCGTCGCCGGGGACGCCCGGCTCCCAGCGCACCGGGGCGTCCAGGCGGGCAGGGTCCAGCCGGAGCAGCACCATATCGGAGCGACCGGCGAACAGGCGGTTCGCGGGCAGGTGCACCTGCTGCGGTGCCGAGAGGTGCACGAAACCCTCGGTCACCAGCGAGGCGGGCCGATGCACCCCGTCGCGCTGTGCGGTAGCCCACTCATCGGGAGTACAGAGGTGAACAAGGGTGTGAGTGTCACTGGGCACGGGTAACCTCCGATACACAACTCGACAGTCGTTCACGGAGCAGGCGATCCACCGGTTTTCCACGCCCGGTCCGCGGTGTTCGCCACAGGCGAAAACCGCTGGTCGTGTTAGGGAAAACACAGTGGGAAGCCACGGGGAACAAACCCATCGCCCCGAACGTCTGACAGAGTAGTCATACCACTGCTGGGAAGTAGCGGAAGCGAGCCCGCGGAGTGACCACGGGCCTCACACCAGGTGAACGGTCTGTAGTGCCGGAAGCCAGGACGGAGGAGTCATGCCAGGAACCCTGACTAGCACCCCACTGACCGCGGTCGATCGCTGTGATCGCTGCGGGGCGGCGGCCCGTGTGCGTGCCGTTCTGCCCGCAGGTGGCGAGTTGCTCTTCTGCCAGCATCACGCGAACGAACATATGGAACGACTGCGCGAGCTGGACGCCGTGATCGATACGGAGTCCGCTCCCGCCCTCTGACCGTCCGCGTCCGACACAACAGCATCGAACAACTGAACACCGCTTTTCCGTGGGGGGGGGGGGGGGGGGGGGGGGCGCCCCCGCCCGGGGGCGCGGGGGGGGGTGACCCCCCCCGCGGGCGGGGGGGCCCCCCCCCCCCCCCCCCCCCCCCCCGCGGGGGGGCCCCCCCCCCCCCCCCCCCCCCCCACGGAAAAGCGGTGTTCAGT
>NZ_JARWPM010000025.1 GCF_029869215.1 Nocardia carnea | reverse complement strand
CCCCCCCCCCCCCCAACCTTTTGCCACCCCCCCCCCCCCCCCCCCCCCCCCCCCCTGGGGGCCCGCCCGGGCCCGGTCCGGTATTCGGGGGTCACACCCGACGAGAAGGGTGTGCGCGGCGCTACCGGCGTTTCCGCGGCGAGAGGACCAGCGCCACGCCCGCGACGATAGCCGCCGCGACGGCGATCCAGCCGATCGGGATCATGGCCGCGAACTCCCAGTGCGCCGGCCCGGTGAGCGCCCATACGCTCACCAGCAACGCCAGCAGTCCGGTCACGAACAGGCCGAGCGAGAACCGGCCGGAGCGCCGGGCGTCGGCCGCCGGGCCACCGGATGTCTCGTCCTGCGGTTTCGTAGTCTGCTCAGCCACGACGCACCTCCGCTTCACCCATCCGGACCTCCACATTCAGATTCAGCACCGGCGCGTCCCCGCCGGGACCGGTGAGCCCATCGGGGCAGTTCGCCTCACCCATCCGGACGGTGCAGTCGGTGCGCACATTCATGTTCTCCGGCACCAGCACCACGGCCTCACCCATCTGCACCGAGAGATCGACCGTCTTGTTCTCGGTCAATGCGATACCGCGCAGATCCAGGGTGCCCGACCCCATGGTGACCGCATATTCCGGCCGTATCTCGGTGGCCGAGGCGGGCGCCCAGGTGCGGTCGCCCATGGTGGAGTCCTGGAAATCAACCGGACCCACCGCCGCGGCCAGGATGACGAACGCCGCCAGTGGGGCGGTCACCAGCAGCAGGCCGTGCCCCCGGCGCCGGAAGGCACCGAGCATAAGCCCCAGGCCGATCACCGCCAGCGCGACGGCGGCGATCCGGCCCGGCGTCATCCAGTCGGACCCGGCCGCCGCCACCGCTCCGGCACCCGCCGCGGCCAGGATGGCCAGGCCGAGGACGACCGGGGTGAAACGGGAGCGAGGACCTTTCTCGGTCACGGTCGCCACCGGATGCGCCGGAGTGGGTTCGGGCAGGTCCCACGCCAGCGGTGCGACACCCAGCGGATCCCAGGCCGGCGGCGTGCGGTCGGTTGGTCCGGTGGACTTGTACATATCGATGGCCGGGCGGGGGGATGCCGGGCGATTCTCGCCGGGATCGTGGGCCGGGGCGGGGAAGGACTTCCGGCCGGAATGTGCGCCGGCGTGGGAAGCGGGGCCGTCCGCCACGTCGTTCGCCGACGTCACCGGGTCGGTCGACGTGGCCGGACCGGCTGTGCCCGGATCCGGTTCGGGGGTGGCCGACTGTGGCGGACCCGCATCGGGCGTGGTCGCGGGTCCAAGTATCGATACGGAGCCGGTCGCGCTCTGCACCGGGCCGCGCGGCCCGGTCGGCGGCATATCCGCATCGTCGCCGGTCGGCGGTTCCGCTGGGTTTTCCTCGGCGCGGTCCGGCCCGGCGGTGGCCGGCGTCTGGGGCGTGGCGGCGGCCGGGGGATTCTCGCCGGCCGGCGCCGGGTTGTCCGGGACATATCGGTCCGGCAGCTTCGTGTACGGCGTGTAGATGCCGGTGATGTGCGAGGTGTACGGATCCACTCCCGCCTGCGGGAAGGCGGTGCCGGGATATCCGGTCGTTCCCGGACCCACCGGTGCCTCGGTGCCGCCCGCGGGCAGCGGCGGCGGCTGCGGGGCCCGCATGTACAGCATCCACCAGCCCGCCAGCATCAGTGCCAGGGCGATGACGCCCGACCCGCCGAGTCCCACACCCACCGGGCCCATCGTGCTCACCGCAATGGCCAGCGCCACGATCAGCACGATCGTCTTGGTCTGGTTGTGCGAATCCGGCCGTTTGCGGCCGAGCGATTCCGCCATCGATGTGCCCTCGCCGGGTTCGGGGAACAGGAGCCACCCGATCAGGTACAGGACGATCCCGGCACCGCCGAAGATGGTGGACACCACGAACGCGACCCGCACCAGCACCGGATCGACGCCGTAGCGGTGCCCGACCCCGGCCGCCACCCCGGCGATCGGCCCGTGCCGGGGCAGCCGTGCCGGCCGGGTCTGCCACATCTGCTGGACCTGCTCACCGAAGCTGGTTCTCGTCATGACTTCATGGTCCGCTCGCCGTGGCGTTTCCCACATCGGGGTGAACCCTGAAACCGACCTGTATCTTCACTCCGCCGCTCCTCCGCTTCGCTCCCCCGCTCTGTCGCTCCAGAACGAGACGGCCCCGAACCACGGATGTGAACCGACGTGCGGGTGACCGGGTTCTCGGCGTTGTTGCAGCGTGTGTGGGGGTAGATGGGGGTGTTTCCCCATGGTCATGGGGTTGCGGGCGTGCCAGTATCGAGGGTATGTGCCCGTTCGGACCTGCCTTTTATGCCCGGGGCGTCACCCCTCCCGTGCTCGAACCGGGGGTCGAGGGTGGGCGGTTGGTGCGCCGGTCCGGCGGCCGGATCGTCGGCGGGGTGGCCGGCGGGGTGGCCGATCACCTCGGTATCGACGTGCTCAAGGTGCGGATGGCGTTCGTACTGCTGTCCGCGCTGGCCGGGGCGGGCATCGTCGCCTACGGGTTGCTGTGGATCTTCACTCCCGGAGGCGCGGACGACGCCCGGCCCTCGGGTACCGAACGCCGGCAGGCGATCGGCCTGGCGCTGCTCGGCCTCGGCTTGTCGGTGGCGGTGTCCTGGGCGTTCAGCGGTACCGCGGCCCGGGTGATCGCGCCGCTGCTGGTGATCGCGGTGGGTGCGGCGCTCGTCTGGCGGGAGTACGACGCCGACGGGCCGCGATCCCTGGTCGGGATACCGGCGAAACCGTCGGTGGTCACCTGGTCGCGGATCATCGCCGGGGTCACCCTGGTCGTCGTGGGCTTGGCGGTGGTCGTGGTATCGCAGGTCGATTGGGGTTCGCTGGGGTCGGCGCTGCTGGCGGTGGCGGCGACCCTGATCGGGGTGGGCCTGCTGACCGTGCCGCTCGGCCTGCGGATGATGCATTCACTGAACGCCGAACGCGCGGCCCGCATCCGTACCGAGGAACGCGACGAGATCGCCTCGCATCTACACGACTCCGTACTGCAGACGCTGGCGCTGATCCAGCGGCAATCCGGCGACCAGCAGGAGGTACTGCGCCTGGCGCGCAGCCAGGAACGGGAACTGCGCCGCTGGTTGTTCGCCGATTCCGGCCCCGCCGAGTCGAGCCTGGCCGCGGCCTTGCGCACCATTGCCGGTGAGGTCGAGGATCAGCACGGCGTGAAGGTCGCCCCGGTGACGGTGGGCGATGTGGCGATGGACGACGAGGCCAGCGGTTCCGGCCTCCCGCGCGAACATTTCACCGCCGTTCTCGGCGCCACCCGTGAGGCACTGGTGAACGCGGCCAAACATGCCGGTGTTCCCGATATCGACCTGTTCGCCGAGACCGAACCGCATCAGGTCAGCGTGTTCGTCCGTGACCGCGGTACCGGTTTCGACCCCGATTCGATTCCCGACGACCGGCACGGTCTCGCCCGGTCCATTCGGGCCCGTGTGGAGCGGCGCGGAGGGACAGTGGAAATCGTCTCGGCGCCGGGACGTGGCACCGAGGTGCGAATCTTCTTGCCCCGCACCGATTCCGGCACCGACGACGAGAGCAACGGCCGGGATCGTCCGCGGTCTCCGGAAAGCGCTCCGCCCGGTAGAACCCCCGAAGGCCTGCCGGCCGACCGCCCCGAGGCCGGGCACGAATCCGAGCCTGTCCGCGATACGTGGACACTCCGTGAGGAAGTTCGTTGACCGCCGATGACGGCTGGAAAGTGATCCGCTACCACGAATCCTTGCGGGGATCGCTTGCCGGGTAGTCGTGAGGCAGGACGGGCGCCGTGCCGATCCTGCTGAGTCGGCCCCGCGCACAGGTAGCCTCCGATGGGGGCCCGAGGCGGCGCCATCCATACACAGAAAGGGCGAGTGTGCGGGTTTTTCTCGTCGATGATCATGCGGTGTTCCGGTCCGGGGTGCGGGCCGAGTTGAGCCGGGAAACCGATATGGAGGTGGTCGGGGAGGCCGGGGGCGTGGCCGAGGCCGTGGCGGGTATCAATGCCGCGAAACCCGATGTTGTGCTCCTCGATGTGCATATGCCCGCCGGGGGCGGCGTGGCGGTACTGAACGGGATCGACAGCGGCCCCGTATGTCTGGCATTGAGCGTTTCCGATGCCGCCGAGGATGTGATCGCGGTGATCCGGGCAGGTGCCCGCGGGTATGTGACCAAAACGATTTCCGGAGCCGAACTGGCCGACGGGATCCGCCGGGTGGCCGGTGGCGATGCCGTATTCAGTCCGCGGCTGGCCGGTTTCGTGCTGGATTCGTTCACCGGGAAATCACCGGTCCCCGAGCCCCCGCTGGACCCCGAACTCGATTCGCTGACACCGCGGGAGCTGGAGGTTCTGCGACTACTGGCGCGGGGCTACACCTACCGGGAAATCGCCGAGAAGCTGTTCATCTCGGTGAAAACGGTGGAAACCCACGCCTCGAACGTCCTGCGCAAAACCCAGCAGTCCAACCGCAACGCCCTCACCCGCTGGGCCCACCGCCGCCGAATCGACTGACCCCCGAACCGCTTACCCCGGACTCGCCTACTCCCGGCCGGCATTCGTGGCATTCCAGGGGAACCCGTCGCGAAACCACCCCTGTTCCAAGCATCCGCATGGTTCACATCAGTGGTTCGGGGCCCGTCTCGTTCTGGAGCGACAGAGCGGGGGAGCGAAGCGGAGGAGCGGCGGAGTGAAGAACGAGAC
>NZ_JARWPM010000024.1 GCF_029869215.1 Nocardia carnea | reverse complement strand
GGGCGGGGGGGGGTGGGCCCCCCCCCCCCCCCCCCCCCCCCCCCCCCCCCCCCCCCCCCCCCCCCCCCCCCCCCCCCCCCCCCCCCCCCCCCCCCCCCCCCCCCCCCCCCCCCCGGTCGCGGGTGGCGCTCACCTCGGGGTGCGGATCTGCCGGTCCGCGGATCCCTCGCCGCCCCGCCGGAAAACCGGATGTAACGGACATTTTCGGTGACAGGCCGCCTTGGCATGTGAATATCCTGTGGATCAGGGGGGAACACCGGTAGATTGTGCTGCCGATACGGACATTTTGTGATTGGCTGTTCGTCGGCGAGATCTGCTGCGTCACCAGCCGTTCCCCGGTGGCCACGGACCCGCCCATACTTATGCGTCAAGCCGCAATGATGCGGCATGTCCTTGGACTGTTTTGGGAATCCTGGGAACAGGTAACGGCCCGTGGCCGTCTCGGTGAGCACTTGGAGTACACGATGCCTGGATGGAAGAACGCCGCAGCCGGTCTGGCGGTAACCCTTGCCACTGTCCTCGCCCCCGCGGTGGCCACGACGACCGCCCACGCCGCGCCGGCACACTGCCCGGGACTGTACGTCGTCGCGATTCCCGGAACCTGGGAGACCTCGAAGACCGATCCGGGCAAGGGCATGCTCGCCGCGGTCACCGAGGGCCTGCCCAACGGCGCGTACACCGACTATGTCGCCTACACCGCGACCGCGTTCCCGTGGGAGGGCGAGGTCTACGGCCGCTCGAAGAACGAGGCGTTCGCCGGTGCGCGCGGCCTGATCTCCGAGGTCGCGGGACGTTGCGCCAATACTCGCTTCGCTCTGCTCGGGTACAGCCAGGGCGCGGACGCCGCCGGTGATCTCGCGTCCGAGATCGGCACCGGGCTGGGCGTCGTCCCGGCCGACCGCGTCGCGCTGGTCGGTTTGATCGCCGATCCGCGCCGCTCCCCCACCGATAACCTGATCGGCCCGGCGGTACCCGGCGCCGGTGCGGGCGGACCGCGGCTGACCGGTTTCGGCTGGCTGAGCAACCGCACCTACACCTTCTGCGCGGTGGGCGATCTGTACTGCTCCACTCCCGAGGGTGATTTCGCCGCCCGGATCGCCGGCTTCTTCGCCCAGGTGTCGAACGCCGACCCGGCCCAGTTCGGCAACTACCACTCGCTCGGCCTGGAACTGCTGAACGACGCCCTCGCCGCCGGTGGTCTCGGCCTGCTGCACGATCAGCTCAACGGCGCCGCCTACGAGGAGCGTAAACAGCAGATCGACGATTTCGTGAAATCCGGTATCCACCAGAGCTACCCGAGCTACCGGGTCGCGGGCGGCGCCACCGCGCTGTCCTGGCTGCGGCAGCAGCTGATCAACCTGGCCTGAGCGAGCTCAGAACCTCTTCTCGGTCGGCCGGATCATCTCGCCCAGCCTGTCGTACGCGCCGCGGATATCAGCGGGGATGGGCTGGGCGACGATATGGCCTTCGGCGGGATAGGTGTCGAGCCGCTTGACCTCGCCCATGATCGCGGAGGCGATTTCACCCGGCGGTACGGCCTGCCCGGGGTCGGTCCGCAGGCCGTACCGCAGGTAGTTGTCCACCGTGACGTCATTGGTGATGATGGCGGCGTGCTCGACCTCGGGGCCCTGTTTCATGATCGTCGCCCATACCCGGCGCGCGTGTTGCGGTGTACATCCCCCGATGACCGAACTCACGTCGCGTCCCTCGGCACGCAGCAGCGCCAAGGAGTTGCTCGCGTTCTCGCCGGTGTTGCGTGCGAAGCGGTCTTCGATGATGCGGTGCGAGCCCAGCCCCTTCCGCTCGGCCTCGGTACGGAACCGCACGGCTTCGGGCACAAGAGCGCCCTTGCCCGGATCGGCGTAGCCGGAGAACACGACGGGTGTATCGCCGAGGCCGCGGTCGCGCAGGAAATGGGTGAGCACCGCGGCGCCCCCGATATCCGGGCTGCCGAACATGACCGCGCCGCCGTACTGCCGGTCCGGATCGAACTCCCATTTGGGGTCGTGCCGCAGGTAATCCCAGATCGACCCGAGATCGGCCAGGACGGCGTCGGTATCGACCCCCCGGCTCCGCATACCCTCGAGCCATTCCAGGTACGCGGCTTCGCGCCGCCCGTTGTACACCCGGTCGCTTCCGATCAGCGCGCGGCCGGCGGAGTCGATCGGTATCACACCGCGTCGATCGGCACCGAGCAGCATCCCCGCGGACGCTTCTGTCCCACTGATCAATTCACGCTCTGCCCGCACCACATGGGTGACCCCGGTGGTCAGCGCGTTCACCGTGCGAGCGGCGGCTGCCCGGGCGACCTCCGCCATATCGCCCGAGCTGTGCGGGTCTCCACCGGATCTCATGGACCGCCACCCTTGGTCACATCGATGCGAGCACGGCAGTAGCCATTCTGCCGCATCACCACCGGTGGGCGTCCGGGCCCGGTGTCACCAGCCCCGGCTCCGCCACTCCGCCAGCTGTGGCCGTTCGGCACCGAGAGTGGTGTCGTCCCCGTGACCGGGATAGACGATGGTGTCGTCGCCGTAGCGGTCGAACAGTTTGCTGGTCACCCCATCGAGCAGGGTGGTGAAATCCTCCGGCCGCCAGGTCTTCCCGATGCCCCCCGGAAATACAGGGGGTTCTGAGCGGGTAACATAGCATCATGGCAGGTAGGGCGGCTGTTTACTGTCGAATCTCCGAGGATCCGCGGAGTACAGAGAAGGGCATCGCGCGCCAACGCGAGGACTCGATACGCCTCGCGGAGTCTCGGGGATGGGAAGTCGTGCGGGTGTACACCGACAACGACATTTCCGCACTGAAGGGGAACAAGCACCGCAAGGACTACGAGGCCATGCTCGAAGCAGCCGCACGCGGCGAGTTCGACCATATCGTTGCGTACGGCCTATCGCGCCTTTGGCGGAACCGGCGCGAACGCGCCCATGCGATCGACCTCCTGTCGAAGGCCCATGTAGGCATCGCGCTCGTCAAGGGCTCGGACATCGACCTAACATCCGCCGCCGGCCGGATGTATGCCGGAGTACTCGGCGAGTTCGACACAGCGGAATCCGAGATCAAGGGCGAGCGCATCGCCCGCGCGGCGCAGCAACGAGCCGAGGAAGGCCGGGCCAACGGGCCTGTCGCTTACGGGTGGAGACGCATCTACCATCGGGACGCTGCGGGCAACGTACTGAGCTGGGAAGACATCGAAGATCCGGAACCGGCACAAGTCGTCCGGAAAATCGTCGCGGACCTGCTGGCTGGCCTATCGCTGAAAGCGATCGTCAAGCGCCTGAACGAGGAAGGTGTCCCGACGCCCCAGGGAAAAGGACACTGGATGTCGTCAACCGTCCGGAAGTTGGCTCTACGCAAAATGAACATCGCGGTGAGGACACATCGCGGCCAGGAGTACCCGGCCGCCTGGCCAGCGATAGTGGATCGAAATGACCACGACCGCGTGACAGCCTTGCTTACCGCTCCCGGTCGTTCAGCGACTAAGAGCGGCGCGCGTCGGCACCTACTGTCTTTCGGGATCGGTCGATGCGGGGTGTGTAACTCCACCCTTCGGGTCGTGAATCGCGGTGGTCCGCATGTTCTATATGCCTGTCCGACTGGCCGCGGATGCGTTGGGCGCCGGGTGGAATGGGTAGACGAGTTTGTCGCACAGGTCGTGTGCACGAGGCTGACACAGCCCGATGCACGCGACTTGTTCGCCCGAGACGACACCGCCGGACAGGAAGCACGGTCACGGGCCGACGCCATCCGGTCTCGACTCGACAGCGCTGCGGACGCGTTTGCCGATGGAGCCATCGACGCTCAGCAACTCTCGCGGATCACGGCAAAGCTCAAGCCGGAGCTCGCCGCAGCGGAGGCTGACGCAATTCGAGACGCTGCCGGATTAGACGGCGAACTGCTGTCAGACATCGCTACCAACGACGCTCGGCAAGTGTGGGACGGCCTCGTTGTAACACAACGAATCGCCGTCCTCAACGCTTTAGGTGTCCGAGTGACCATCCTTCCAGCCCGAGGCGGGCCTGGCTTTAAACCTGAAGGTGTCCGAATCGACTGGAATGAATACGATTCAGTATTTGAGTTCAAAGGCCCCCGCTGATCTCCACCAGCGGCGCCCACGGCACTGGAACCACGACAGATCCATTGCGGAAAGAGCCGCCTAACACAGCAACCGTTCCCAAGACTTCGAATATCTTTGCCCCCACTTACGAGTTGGGTCGAGCGACAAGAGAAAGTTGCTCACGACCTTCTTTTCGAAGTCATTCATATCCGGACACTCACTCGGGTCAAACAGATCCGAGACGCGCTCCCGAAGGTAAAATGGAAGCCATTTACCCTTTACCAGAGTATGGCATTTACCCGATTCATACACCGCATCGATCTTTTTCGCTATCGACCCCTCGAAAGCCTCGAATTCATCATCACCCATCCCCGACGCAGTTTTTATCTTGGATCTCGTAGACCAAATTGACCGCAAATCGGAGTCAGACACCTTCCCTCGGGAGTAATTTGCGCTCGATCCGATTCCCAAGACCGTAGCCACGCAACAAAGAACCACCCAGTCTCGCCACTTATGGGCTGCATCCTGGTGCCAGCTTCCGAGACGCTCGGCGAGGTCCCGAGAGTCAGCTGGCGACAAACCCACAGTTGCGCCAAGCGCTCTAGCCGTATCCCCATGCATAAGTATATCGGCTTCGACGTCATATCCTCGCGTGTAGAAAATATGCGGATTCCTTTTTGTGCCACCCGTGACTATTTCCGCATCTCTGTCCAGCATAAACACAGCCACTTTGGGGCCAGCAGAGGAAGCCTGGATCAAATGGCCACTCCTCCGCATAGTTTCAAATACCTTTAGCACCCCCTCCTTCCCTCCGGATGTATAGATCTTGTCCACACGCGATATTTCGTAATCGCCAGCCAGAACCGCACTAGATTCGGCAATTAATCCATAATATGCGCTATCATGACTTTTTCCCTCCACGACTATATGGAGGGACCGCAAGCTAATCAGCACCCTTCGGCTGAAAGCTTTTGGAGACCAGGCAGGCTTGCTCAGAGCTCGATTATGCAACGATCCTCCAGCTCCGCCATTATCTCCGGTGAGTGCGTGGCCATAATAAGTTGCGCCGAAGGACTCACAGTTCGCATGCATTCGACCAACTTGTTCTGCCACGCTACGTGCATTGAAAGCTCTGGCTCATCTATCAGCACGGAGTTACTTCCCGCATCCAAGCATTCCAGCAATATCACAAGAAGCTGACGCTCGCCGCTCGAAAGGTGACGCAAGGGAATATCAGCGCCGTTCACACTTACGCTGATTCCATCGTCTCCGAAGGTCACCGTACGGCCCTCGGTATACAGAGTTCTTACCAGCTCCTCCAGGCGACGCTGAGGGGCCAAGAGCTTCGCGACTTCAAGCTCAACCTTTTGTAAGCGCTGAACGATATCCGGCAAAATACTATCTTCGTTGTATCGACTTTCAAATTCTCCGAAATCCCTGAAAGCAAATCCCATACGCGGGTTGGTTCGCTCACTGAAGAAATCGGTTACCAGTTGATACGCCTGATGAACGTCAAGCGGCTCAATGGACTGGTCGCGCTTCCTGACGCCCCGGAGGGCAACCTCTAGCACTGCCGCGAGTGCGTGGTCTTGGGCGGCCCGGATTTCACGGTTCGCCCGAAACCTCCAGTCCGCCCACCGCTGCTCTATTCCCGCCGCGAAGGCCTCATCCAAATCGAGGCTGCGCGCCCGCTTCTCCATCACCCTGCGGTGCGGCGATCGAGGCGGCGTACTCAAGATTCTAGATATAGGAAGCCAACGGTGAGTATATCGAAGCGACGACCGAATCGGCTTAGGCGTAGTCCTCCAGAGTGCGGGTTTCTCACTCTTCGTTGTCTTTACATACACCAACTCTGACGTTTCAGCATCATATATTTCATCTACATACTCTTCTTCGGCCTGCTGAATATCACGCTTAGATATCTCTCTTACGATATTTTGATTTCTATCCTCGCTATAAAATTCAACACGAGCCGACGTGAAAGCAACCGAATGGAGCACTTCAGTGTTTCCGGATAGTGCACTATGAAGAATTTTTAGCATCGAAGTCTTACCAGAACCATTGGGACCCCAGAAGACATTCACGTCAGTATTTAAATGATGTTGAACCACCCCCTTGCGACCAGACAGGCCTTTAATTTCAAATGACACAATCCGCGTCATGTTGCTCCGTTCCCATTTTGAAAAACAACCACTGTCAACTAATCCATGCTCGAACACCAGGCATGAGACATTTACCATGCGAACTATAATTGATGGTTCTCATGTACAGTGTCATTCTCAAGTGAATGCCGTTGGTTCACTCCCGGCCTGCGTATCTGCGAAAGAGTCACTGCCGTTACATATCTCACGCGACTTGGCAGCGAGATGGACAGCCGTTCCGCGAACCTCATGCCGGTGACGGCCCTGATCCGACTCTCTGGGAGCGCCTGCCCCTCCGGCGAGGAGCGGGGGTCCGGTGGGCAGAGCCCCCGCGCGCAGCCGTCAGGCTGCGGATACCTGGCAGTGGAGCGTGGGTTTCCGGCGTGGTGGGTGTGTCTCTCCGGTCGGCCTGGGGCTGCCCGATCACACGGGCGCCGAGCGTCAAGGGTGGCCGCAGGCCATCGGCGTAGCCGACGCGCAGCGCCCTTGATGTTCGGTGGTCGTGTGATAGCCCCGTTCTTGGCCGACCGGAGAGGCACGCCCGGCACGGTTACCTGAGCGGAGCGAACGCGAGAGCGTCAGCTCTCGGACGAGTGCGCCCTGGCGCGCTCGATTACCGCAGCGTCACATGCCAACTCTGCCACTGGGAGCGACGCCTTTGGCGTCGGAACGTATACCAACGCAACCACGCACCCAACGCACCGATACCCCATCCCAACGCAACCAGAGTCTTTTGTCTTTTCACCCCTGCCTGCTCCCCCTACCTCCTGAACTGAATTCTTTTGGATCTCCTCACCCCCTCAGTCCCACATCTCGTGCGCACGAAGTGTGTATGAGATGTGGGACTGAGGGGGTGAGGAGATCCGACAGCGTGAAGCGTCGCCCATGCAGGTCAGGGAGCGGTAGGGGGAGCAGGCAGGGGTGAGAATTACGGTCACAACTTGTGACCGCAAGAACACCGGGTTTTCGCCTGGTTTTCTCACAGCTACCGGCTGTTCAAGATCGGGTTTCGGCGCCTGCGGCGCCGTGCGCGGCCTGCCGGCCGCGTGCTCCTGGTGCGGGGCGCCTGCATTGTGTTCGCGCGCCCCTCCAGCCTCAAGGGCGCTGCGCGTCGGCTGCGCCGATGGCCTGCGGCCACCCTTGACCCTGGAGCCTCTACGCGCGAAGGCGCAGGCTTTACCGGGCAGGCCGGGGGCCTGCCCGGGGTGGGGGGGGGGGGGCCCCCCCCCCCCCGCCCAGAACCCCCCCCGCGGGGGGGGGGGGGGGGGGGGGGGGCGCGGGATGTTTTTTGGGGGGGGGGGAGGGGGGCGGGGGGCAAGGAGGCGCACCCCCCCCGGAGCCGCCGGG
>NZ_JARWPM010000023.1 GCF_029869215.1 Nocardia carnea | reverse complement strand
GGTGTATTCACCCGCGACCGTCAACCCAAGGCCGCCGCACACAGCCTGCGCCCCCCCGGGGGGGGGGTCGGTTTAAGGAAAACCGGCCCCCCCGGGCCCCCCGCCAGATACGGGCGCGGAAGAGGGGGGTGGGGCGGCCGGGCGGCCCCAAACCTGTGCGCCGCCCAGCGGCGCCCCCCGGCGGGGGGGGGCGGGGCCCCCGCCGGGGCGGCCGCCACCTTTCTGGCGGCCTACGGGCGATGATTCCGGCACGGGCGGAATGCGCCCGCGCGGTTCCCGGTGCTACTTGTGCGGCACTCCGGTGACCAGTCCGCCGTCGACGACGAATTCGCTGCCGGTGGCGTAGGAGGATTCGTCGCTGGCCAGGAACAGGATGAAGGTGGCGACCTCGGCGGAATCCGCGGGGCGGCCGAGTGGGATGGTCACCAGATCGTCGGGAATGCCCGCGGTCATCGGGGTGCGGATCAGGCCGGGGTGGACGGAGTTGACCCGGATATTGTGCTGCGCGAGTTCCAGCGCGGCCGATTTCGCGAGGCCGCGGACGCCCCATTTGGAGGCGACGTAGCCGTGCGCGAAGGGAGCGCCGCGCAACCCTTCGATGGAGGAGACGTTGATGATCGAGCCGCCGCCGGCGGCGATCATCGGCTCGACCGCGGCACGCATACCGAGGAACGTGCCGACCAGGTTGACCTCGATCACGGCGCGGAACTTCTCCAGTGAGAGTTTCTGCAGCGGAGCGCCGTTGACGATGCCGGCATTGTTCACCAGGACATCGAGTTTGCCGAACTCGGTGGTGGCGGCGGTGACGGCGGCCTCCCAGTGGCCGGGTTCGGTGACATCGAGCGGGACGTAGCGCGCGGCGGGGCCGATCTCGTCGGCCAGGGCCTTGCCCTCGTCGTGGAGTACATCGCCGATGACCACCTGTGCGCCTTCGGCCACCAGCAGCTTCGCATGGGCCGCGCCCATACCCCGTGCACCGCCGCTGATCAGGGCGACCTTGCCGTCTACACGTCCCATGGCGGTGACGCTACCATGAAACTGGAACACGTTCTAGACACTGTTCCGGAACAGTGCTCGGAGCCCGAAGACCGCGGTGGGACGGTGATTTCACCGTTCGCGCCGCCGCACCCAGGAGAAATAATGGCACTTCGCGTCGTCCTCGCCGGCACCGGTAACGCCGGCCGGATCGCCCTCACGCAGCTGATCACCGACCCGCGGTTCGACCTCGTCGGTGTGGGGGTATCGACTCCGGACAAGGTCGGCCGGGATGCCGGTGAGCTGGCCGGGCTCGACGACGTCACCGGGATCACCGCGGTCGGCGATATCGACGCACTGCTGGCGACCCGCCCCGACTGCGCGGTGTACTGCGCGATGGGCGATACCCGGCTGACCGAGGCGATGGACGATATCGCGCGGTTCCTCGAGGCAGGGGTGAACGTGGCCGGGACGGCGCCGGGTCTGCTCATGCATCCCTGGGGCACCCTGCCGGACAAACTGTTCGCGAAGGTGGAGACGGCAGCCGCCGCGGGCGCAGCCAGCGTTTTCGTCAACGGCGTGGATCCGGGATTCGTCAACGATCTGATCCCGTTCGCACTGGCCTCCACTTGTCAGCGGGTAGAAAAGGTGCGCTGTCTGGAGATCGCGGATTACGCCACCTACGACGGGTCCACGGTCATGTTCGACGTGATGGGTTTCGGGAAACCGCTCGACGAGACGCCGATGCTGCTGCAACCGGGCGTCCTGGGGATCGCCTGGGGGCCGGGTATGCGCGCCTTGGCCGCCGGGCTCGGCGTGCGGATCGACGAGATCACCGAAACCTACGAACGCGAACCCGCGCCCGAGAGCTTCGAGATCGCGGTGGGCCGCGTCCCCGCGGGCAGCCAGGCGGCGCTGCGGTTCGAGATCACCGGCTGGGTCGCCGGCCACCCGGCGATCGTCGTGGAGCACATCACCCGGTTGCGCGACGATCTGCGGCCCGACTGGGCGCGTCCCGCGCAGGGCGGCGGGTCCTACCGGGTGGAGATCACGGGCGAACCGTCGTATGCCGTGGATATCTGCCCGACGAGCCGCCGGGGCGATCACAATTACGCGGCGATCCTGGCCGGGGTCGGCCGGGTGGTCAATGCCATACCGGCCGTCGTGGCCGCCGAACCGGGTATCCGCACCACCGCCGACCTGCCGATGTACTCCGGGCCCGGAATCACGGCCCCCGCCTGACGCGGTGTCACTGCCTGCGGATTCGGCGGCGATCCGCCCGCCCGCCTAAGCTCGGGAACCGGGGCGGGCCGGTGGCTCGTCGCCGACACCAGGAAGGGTTGCGCCGAATGTATGAGCCCGACCGGTCCGGCCCTCGTGAGCCGAACCTGTCCGAACTGCGGGAGCGCGCCGCGCACGGCGATTCCGATGCCGTCGCACAGTTGCTCGATATCGGGGACGAACGCACCGATGCCGTCGACCTGAGCGAATTCGATCTCGGCGTGGACACCGCCGCGAGCACCGACGCCGAGACGTAGCCCACCGGCCGGATCGGCCGCTTGTAGGGTGGGGGCCCATGGGTAGCGCTCCGGCCGTCGTACCGCAGCGATCCCCCGCGCCGGACCCGGCCGCCCCGCCTGCACGGGTCGCGCGGGTCCGGGGCGGGTTACGCCCGGAGAGACCCGGGCGCATGGTGCTCGGGGTGGCCGTCGTCCTGATCGCGATCCAGCTCGCCGTCCGGACCTGGGTGGCCGCGCACGGCTATTTCTACTGGGACGATCTGATCCTCACCGGCCGTGCCGGTACCTATCCACTGTGGTCGGGTGAGCTGCTGCTCCACGAGCACGACGGTCATTTCATGCCGCTGGCGTTCGCCGTGTCCTGGCTGGTGACGGCCGTCGCGCCGTTGAACTGGCCGGTCGCGGCCGCGGTGACACTGCTCATGCAGGCGGCCGCCGCGCTCGCGGTCCTGCGCCTGCTGCTGATGCTGCTGGGGCGGCGCCGGATCCTGCTGATCCCGCTGGCGTTCTATCTCTTCGGCCCGCTCACCCTGCCCGCGTTCGCCTGGTGGTCGGCCGCGTTGAACGCCCTGCCGCTGCAGTTCGCGCTGGCCTGGGCGGCTGCCGACGCGCTGGCGCTGGACCGGACCGGGCGCCGCCGGTACGCGGTATCCGGGGTGCTGACGGTGGCGGTTTCGCTGCTGTTCTTCGAAAAGGCGGTCGTGGTGCCGTTCGTGGCCTTCGCGGTGGTGCTGCTGCGCCGGGCTGTCGACAGCCGGGGGACGGACGTGCGCGCGATACTGCGCCGCGGCGCGGGCCTGTGGGCGGGGTCGGCGGTGATCCTGATGGTCTGGGCGCTGGTCTATTTCGCGGTCGCGGGGATATCGCCCGGGGACGGGGGTTCCGGCGAGGTGGCCCATATGCTGCCCCGGGCCGCCTGGGCGGGTGTGGTGACGGCGCTGCTGGGCGGGCCCTGGGGCTGGGAGCGCTGGGTACCGTCCGCGCCGTGGGCGGTCGCGCCCGACTGGGCGGTCTGGGTGGCGTGGGGGTTGCTGGTCGCGGTGGTCCTCGCCACTCTCCGGGCCCGGCCGGTGGTCTGGCGGGTATGGCTGGCGGCCGCGCTGTACCTCACGGCGGTACAGATACCTGTCGTGCTGATGCGCGCCGGACCCAATACGGTCGACGAACTCATGATGTCGCTGCGCTATCTGGCCGACGCCGCCGTCGTGCTCACCGTCGCGGGTGTGCTCGTGCTGCGGGCCTTCGCCCACGGCCGCCGGCCTGTCCGTGGCAACCCCGGCGCCGCCCGGTGGAACCGCGCTCCGGCGGTGGTGGGGGTGGTCGTGCTGTTCGTGCTGAGCAGCCTGTGGTCGACGTACACCTTCACCCGCAGCTGGTCGGAGGGGCCCACGGAGAGCTATGTGACGACGGTGAAATCGGAGTTCGCCCGCTGGGACGGAGTGCCGCTGCTGGAACAGGAGGTGCCATGGGGCGTGCTGAACCCCACCACCTACCCGCAGAACGAGGCGAGCCGGGTACTCGCGCCGATCACCCCGCCCGGCGCCTTCGCCGATACCACCGAGCACTTGCGGATGATCACCGACAACGGCACGTTCGCCGAGGCCCGGGTGTGGTGGAACAGAGCTGTCGTACCCGGGCCGGTGCCCGGCTGCGGCCATCGTATCGACGGCACGGTGGCGGTCCGGATCCCGCTGGACGGTCCGATGATCGCGCACGAGTGGACCGCCCAGCTCAACTACTTCGCCGACCGGGACGCGCAGATCACGGTGGGATTCGAGAGCGGCGAGAAGGTTCCGGTACCGGTCCGGGCCGGGATGCACACGGTGTATGTGCGGATCACCGGCAGCGGGTCGGCGCTGCTGATCCAGAACCGGACACCGGGACTGCAACTGTGCCTGGGGACCGGGCCGGTCGGCGTGGCCTCCTACGGCTGAACTTCCCAGCGGCGGCAATACCCGGTGGCCCGGGGCCCGCCGATGCATGTCACCGTGTCCGAAGGTGACCGGACGCGTGCCCGGGGCCGTTCGCGTGCGGCGAGCCGGCCCGCGATCGGCGCACCCGCCGGGGAGGTTCAGCAGGGCGAAATGGTGGAGACGTGCCAATGACCGAGGGCGGTGACGGCGCCGACGGCACAACCGTGGACGCTGTCGCCGGGCAGTTGGCCACCCGCCTCGGCGCGATCGGCGAAACCGCCGGCGCGGTGATGCGCCGCGATGTGCGCACCGCGGCCGGCGGGGCCGAATCCATCGCCTTGCTGGTCCAGGCGGACGCGGCCGGCGCCGGCCGGATTGCGCCCGCCACCGCCGGCGAACATCCGGCCGGCCGAGGCGCGAGCACGCCGGCGGAACAGGCGGGAACCGGACAGCGCTCAGCGGCGGCTCCGGCGGCAGTTCACGAAGCCGGGCCGGCTGGAAGCCCTCGACCGCACGCGTCGGCGGTGACGGAGGACTCCACTCCCGCGGGTGACGCGCGATCTCGGCCCGCCACGGAGCCGGGACCGGAGCAGTCGGGCGATTCAGGGTCCGGCCGGGCCGGCGCGGGAGCCGATGACGCCGCGGCGGCAGGGTTCGTCCCGTCGGCGGAACCGGCGCACGAGGTTGCGAAAGTGACAGATCCTGCGGCCGCGGCCACCACACCCGACCCCGGCCGTACCGGTCCCGGGTCGGCACCGGTCAGCGAGGCCGCCGGGAAAGACGCTGTGCCTCCGAGCGACCCGGGTAGGCCACCAGGGCCGGCGTCACCGGGGACGAGCGCGATCGCGGTGGCGGATTCGCCTGCCGAGACCCCGGCGACCGACCCGGCGACGAGGCTGTCGTCCGTACCGACCGGCTCGACTCCGTGGACGCCCGGTCTCACCGGCGGCGAAATCGGTGGTACGGGACAGACTCAGGTCCCTGGCAGCACGCCGTGGAACAGTGGCGCCGGTTCCTCGATGCCGTATATGCCAGGACTGCCCGGCGGATCCATGGGCTCGCTGACACCGCAGGAAAGGCCCCCGCGGGGCAGCGCGCCCTGGTCCCGGAGCCGCGGTTCGACGCACGGTGCTGCCGGAACCGTGTTCCCCCGCGACCGGGCGGACGGGCGGGAACCGGGAGGCCGCGGCTGACTCGGGCCCGGTGCGGGCCGAGAGGCGGCACAGGTGGCGGGCCGGATCCCCGCAACGAAACGGCCGCGGAGCATTGCGAAGAGCGCGGCTCGCAGTCGGGCGCCCCGGCAGGATGATGCCGAAGCTCGACTGTCCGAGCCGCGGCCGGGCGCCGTCGGTAACTGCCGGCTCGCTGCCGTGCCGGCAGGGTGCGGCCCCTACGAATCCTGTGAACGGATCGGAAGGGATGGCCGGTCGTATCGCGGTACATGTCCGGCCGACTGTCCGTGGTGCCGCCCCGACGGATCGGGCGGTTGTTCAGGGCCGGCCCGGAAAGGCGGTGGTGGCGGGTGCGGTGCCCCGGGCCGACAACCAGACCGCGCGCCGCCCGGCGCATTCGGTGAGTGCCTCGACGGCGATGCGACGGGTGCTTTCGGTATCGGCGCGCTCGACCACCGCCCGCCAGGCCACCGCGGTATCGGTTTCGACGACGATCGCCAGCCGGGCCGCGGAGTCGGGGTCGGCAACCGGGATCGGGACCGTGTAGGCCGGGTCGGGCGGTGGCACGGTGGCGCGCTGACCGGTCAGCAGATCGACCGTCGAATCCCGGCGGGCGCGGTGGGCGGCGGTGTGCTGAGCCACCGTACGCCGCTGGTCCGCGGCGGTATGGGCGGCGATCACCCCGTAGGCGTAGACGGCGGCGTATTCGGCGGTGAGCGCCTCTGCCAGCGCCCGCTGTTCGGTGGCGCTCACGGCAGCAGCACCCCCACATGGACCGCGCACGCGGCGCTGATCGACGCGAGCAGGCCGGCGCGGTAACCGGACTGGGTGACCGCCAGATCGGCCGCCGCGCGCTGGGAGGCGGTGAGCTGGTCGCGCAGGCCGTCGATACTCGGCGGGGCGGCCGGGGCGGGGGTGGTCGTGGGGGCCGGGGTGCGCACGGCCGGGGTCGTTCCGTCGCCGTACACGCCGATCGCACGGTCGATCTCGGTGCGCAGGGCGTCGGCGTGGGCGGTGCGTTCGGCCGCGATGGTGGTGAGCGCGGCGGTGCGGGCGGGGTCGAGGGTGATCGCGGCGGTCGCGGCGGCAGCGTCGGAACGGGCCGAGAACTCCTGGGCGACCAGCACATCCGGTTCGGTGATCGGCTCTTCGGCGCAGGACAGCAGTGCGGGGACTGCCAGCAGCCCCACCGCGCCGCCACCGGCCACCCGCAGTGCCGTCCGCCGATCGATGCGGCCCCCCTGACGTGCGGATCCGCGGGAGAACCCGGCCGCGGGCCGGTCGGTAACACGCTCTGTCACCGGACCATCGTGCCAGATCCGTGCTGTGCGGCCCGGTTCGGCGTCGGCGGGCGGACTTACCGCCGACCGCTGGTCCTTTACCTTCTCGGCGCGCGTTACGCTAGGTGACCGGCACAGAACATTTCCGTCCGCGTAACAACTGAACCAGGAGCTGCCCATATGCCGATGCCGACCGAGGAAAGGGTGAGCCGGCTCGTCGCCGGACTCGTTGCCGGTCGAGGATTCGATCTCGAGGGAGTCGAGGTTTCCACCGCGGCGGGGCAGACCCGGGTGCGGGTCGTCGTGGACAGCGACGACGCGGCGGATCTGGACAGTATCGCCGAACTCAGCCGTGAGGTGTCGGCGCGCCTGGACGAAGCGGACGACGAGTTCGGTGCCTATCGATACCTGCTCGAGGTGACCACCCCGGGTATCGACCGCCCGCTCACCGCCGACCGGCATTGGCGCCGGGCGCGGGGCCGCAAGGTGGCGATCCGGTTGCGGCCGGGCGTGAAACCACCCGAAACGGGATTACCGACCGCCTTCGACGCCCGGGTCGGAGCCCTCGACGGCGACCGGATCGCGCTGGTGGTCGGGGGTAAACGTGGTCCCCACCTGGTCACCGTCGCCCTGGGGGATATCGAACGTGCCGTGGTGGAGGTGGAGTTCTCCCCGCCCGGCGCGCGTGAACTGGAACTTGCCGGGGGTGTCGCCACCGGCCGCCCACCCGCGGGAGCGGACGCCGCGGAGCTCACCGCACACACCGTCGCCGCGTCCGATTCGACCGAAGGGACCATGGAATGAACATCGAAATCGAAGCCCTGCGCGCGATCGTCGCGGATAAGGGGATCTCGATCGAAACCGTGATCTCCGCGATCGAATCCGCGCTGCTCACCGCCTATAAGCACACCGAGGGTCATCAGCCCAACGCCCGGGTCGAGATCGACCAGCGCACCGGCCTGGTGCGGGTACTGGCCACCGAGCTCGACGCCGAGGGGCAGGTGGTCTCCGAATGGGACGACACCCCCGAAGGGTTCGGCCGGATCGCCGCCACCACCGCCCGCCAGGTGGTCCTGCAGCGATTGCGGGACGCGGAGAACGAGAAATCGTTCGGCGAGTTCTCCACCCACGAAGGCGATATCGTCGGCGGTGTGGTGCAGCGCGACGCGCGTGCCAACGCCCGCGGCACGGTGGTGGTGCGGATCGGCAGCGAACTGCACGGCACCGAGGGCCTGATCCCGTCGGCCGAACAGGTGCCGGGGGAGAGCTACGAACACGGCGACCGGATCAAGTGCTATGTGGTCGGAGTGTCCCGTGGGCCGCGCGGCCCGCAGATCACCCTTTCGCGCACCCACCCGAATCTGGTGCGGCGGCTGTTCGCGCTCGAGGTGCCCGAGATCGCGGACGGGTCGGTCGAGATCGTCGCGGTGGCCCGGGAGGCCGGGCACCGGTCCAAGATCGCGGTGCGGTCCACGGTGTCCGGGGTGAACGCCAAGGGCGCCTGTATCGGCCCGATGGGCCAGCGGGTGCGCAATGTGATGAGCGAACTGGCCGGCGAGAAGATCGACATCATCGACTACGCCGAGGATCCGGCGACCTTCGTGGGGAACGCGCTGTCGCCCTCGAAGGTGGTTTCGGTCACAGTGGTCGATCCGGATGCCCGTGCCGCGCGGGTGATCGTCCCGGATTTCCAGCTGTCGCTGGCCATCGGCAAGGAGGGCCAGAACGCGCGGCTCGCCGCCCGGCTCACCGGCTGGCGGATCGATATCCGCAGCGATGCGGCCCCGGATGCGGGTGGTTCGGTCCGTACGGAGGCCCAGCGCCGTTGACTCCTGCCCCGCATACGGCGCGCCCCGTCCGCGACCAGCGCACACGCCACGACGACCCGCCGGTGCAGGCGCAGCCGGGGGCGGGGTTGGAGGTCGGCGACCGGTCAGCGGTAGAGTGGAGCCAGGTTCGGTCCGAGTCTTCGGTTCCCGCCCACGAACGTGGTGAATCCGCGGCGCCCCGGCGCCCGGTGTATCCGGTGCGTACGTGTGTCGGGTGCCGGAAACGAGAACCGGCCGCCGAACTGCTGCGGATCGTGGCACGAGGGCCCCGCACCGGGAATGGTGCGGACGTCGTCGTGGTTGTTCCCGATCCACAGCGCAGACTTCCCGGACGGGGTGCCTGGCTGCACCCCTTTTCGTCTTGTCTGCGCACCGCGGTCCGGCGCCGAGCGATCGGCAGAGCACTACGAGTGTCCGGACATCTGGATATCTCAGCCCTGGAGCAACACCTCGAGAACAGGCACGAGCACTCATGAGCACACCGTGAAGTACCAACGATGAACGTCCATCGGAGTTAACCCGAGGTCGTGCGGGTCCCCGCCAGCAGGCGGGCGGCGCTGCTCGACCTCTCAGTGAGGAGAGCAGTGGCAGGCAAGGCCCGCGTGCACGAGTTGGCCAAAGAACTCGGTGTCACGAGCAAAGAACTACTCGCGAAGCTCAAGGAGCAAGGCGAGTTCGTGAAGTCGGCATCGTCGACGGTGGAGGCACCCGTCGCGCGCCGGCTGCGCGAGTCGTTCGCGGCGAAATCCGCGCCGGCGAAATCCGATCGGTCGAACGGCAACAAGCCCTCGGCCCGCCCCGGTCCGGCAACCGGGGCCAAACCCGCGGCGCCCGGACCCCGTCCCGGCCCGCGTACCCCGGCGCAGGCCGCTAAACCGGGTCCCGCCGAATCCGCTCCCGCGGCCGAGGCAGTACCGGCTCCGGCCGCCGACGGCGGCCCGAAGCCGGCCGCGGCACCGCGGCCCGGTCCCGCGGTGAAACCGGGTCCGGCACCGGCCCCGTCCCGGGAAGCGGCGCAGGCTCCGGCCGCGAAACCGGCCACTCCGCCCGCCCGTCCGGCGGGTCAGCAGCGGCCGGCGCCCGGGCAGGCCCCGGCCCGTCCCGGCCCCAAACCCGGCCCGAAGACTCCCCGGGTCGGGAACAACCCGTACTCCTCGGCCCCCGAACGCGAGCGCCCGACGCCGCGTCCGCAGCCGGGTCAGGGCGGCCCGCGTCCCACCCCGGGCCAGGGCGGTCCGCGCCCGGGTCCGGCGCAGGGCGGTCCGCGCCCCGGCCAGGGTGGCCCGCGTCCCGGTGGTAGCGCACCGCGGCCCGGTCCCGGTGGCCAGCGACCCGCGGCGGCGCAGGGCGGTCCCCGCCCCGGCGGTCCGCGGCCGAGCCCGGCTTCGATGCCGCCC
>NZ_JARWPM010000022.1 GCF_029869215.1 Nocardia carnea | reverse complement strand
TGGGGGGGTTAAACCTTTTTTTTTCCTACCTACCCCCTTTCCCCCCCCCCCCTCCCCTTGCGCCCCCCCCCCGCGCGGCTGGGCCCCCGGGGGGGGCGCACTTCGCCGATGCCGCGGCACTCATCGAGCGCCGGCCGCCGGCCGATCCGCGGTGAACTCCGCGACCTGCCGGTACACGCCGGGCTTCGGTGTACCGAGCGCGGCGACCTGTTTCGCGAGCTGCTGAGCCGCCGGGTCGGCCGAGGTGGCCTTGGCGTCATCGGGGCTCGCCCATTCGGCGATATTGATCACGGTGGACCCGTCGGCGGCGGCCAGCAGCCGTACCGAGACGAACCCGGGCCGATGCCGGATCACCTCCTCGGCGCCCTTGCTCAGCAGTGCGACAACGTCCTGTTGTTTTTCCGGATCGACCTCGATGATGTTGATGAAGGTCGCGGTCATGAGCAACTCCTGTTCGTCGGGGGTCGGGGACTCGCTCGAATCGGTCCCACCACAAGGACGACGCAGCCCGGGAAAATGTCTGGCGGGGGTCACGGCAGACATCTTCAGCGGCTGTGTCGTCTACTTGATATGGACCCCATTCGAGAAGAGAATCCGATGCCAGGTGCACAGGACATTCCGCCGGAACTGCGCGATGTGGCCGACGAGCGCCGCGCGCTGCTCAACCTCGGCTACCGGCTCCTCGGCTCGGTCACCGACGCCGAGGACGCGATCGGGGAAACCTACCTCCGCTGGTACAAACTGACCCCGCAGCAGCGCCGCGATATCGACTCCCCGCTCGGCTGGATGCTGAAAACAGCCGGCCGGATCTGCCTGGATATGCTCGGCTCGGCACGCGCGCGCCGCGAACACTACGTCGGGCAGTGGTTACCCGAACCGCTGCCCGGGCCGGGCCGGTGGACCAGCGGGCGCGCCGGCGACGAGCTCACCGATCCCGCCGACCAGGTGACGATGGACGAATCGGTGTCCATGGCGCTGCTGCTGGTCCTGGATACGCTGACGCCCGCCGAGCGGGTCTCGTTCGTCCTGCACGATGTCTTCCGCTACCGCTTCGACGAAATCGCCGAGATCGTCGGACGCTCCCCGGGCGCCTGCCGTCAGCTCGCCTCCTCCGCCCGCCGCCGGATCCACGGCACTCCCGTCGGCAGCGCCGGCCGGCGCCCACCGGTGGCGCTGGTCGCCACGTTCAAGGCCGCGTGGGAATCGGGCGAGGTGGGCAACTTGCTCCGTGTCCTGGACCCGGAGGCCACCGCCGTCACCGACGGCGGGGGCCTGGTTTCGGCCGCCGCCGAACCGATCACGGGTGCCCACGCCGTGGCCGAATTCCTGCTCGCGGTCTACCGGCGCCAACCCGACCTCGTCCTGGACCACACCGATGTCAACGGAGAGCCCGGTCTCACCGCGCGATCGGGTGCCGGTGGTGAGGTACTCGCCGTGCTCTCGTTCACCACTCGCGGCGACCGCGTCGACCGGATCTGGGTGGTGCGGAACCCGGAAAAACTCGGTCGATGGCGATGACCCGGCGCGCGGCCGGTGATCACCCGCCGGGCGGTGTTACCACCGGCACGGCCATGACACCAGGTTTTCGACCGGTCCGGGGACGACCTCCGCGAGGGCGAACCTCGTCGGCTGCCGTGCCGGTCCGGCACTGTCCGGCCGATGCGAACGCCGGGAGCCGGGAACCAGTCTGATCCGCGCGCCCATCAGGACCGCCGGCAGAAAGTTCATGGCGATCACGTCGGCCCGGGCCAGCGGCAGCGCTATCGAACACACGGCGGCCGCATCGAGATCGAGATACCGCACCGTTTGCCGGGCCAGTACGCCGAGATCGGCGTGCGGGATCACCTCGCACGCGGCAGGGCCACGCGCCCGCGCATACACCAGCGCGATATCGTCGCAGCGGGCGCGGAGATCGCGGAAGGTCAGGGGCTGCTGGGACCGGTGCAGTTCCCAGAGAATGCGTAGCG
>NZ_JARWPM010000021.1 GCF_029869215.1 Nocardia carnea | reverse complement strand
CCGAGGCGATGGCCGCGATCATCGAGCAGCAGCCCGTCGGCCGCCTGGGCCGCGCCGAGGAGGTCGCCGCGGCGGCGTTCACTGAGTTTCGCGCCCGACACATCACCCAGCTCATCCGCAAACAGGAGGGTGTGGCCCGCATGCTGAGCGCGGTCGACGCCGGCCGCCGCCTGACCGCGTTACCCGACGAGGTCGCCGACGCCTTCGACCGGGCCCGCGAGCAGGCCGACGAACCGGAACGCGCCGCACTCGACCAGGAGCGCGACCTGCTGGAGGTTTTCGCGCTCTCCGGTGACACCCCAGCAGAAATGTTCAGCTGGTTCACCCGCGCCCTCGCCGATCCGGCCGCCCGCACCGGTTTCCGCCGGCTGCTACGTGGCTGGGAGCGGTTGCACGGCCGGCCGGTAGCGCAGTCCACCGAACTGATCGAGGAGATGGCCCGGGAAATCGCCGGGCAGTTACGGCGGCTCGAATTCGACAGCCTCATCGCGGCCACGGCCGATATTCAGGGAAGCGCCTCATCGCTGACGGAGGACACCCTCGTACCCGACCCTGCCCAACGCCGGGCAGTGCGCCGGGCGATGGAACTGCTGGGCGTCCCCTCGAACACTACGGGGGGAGCCTCGTGACCGGGTTCTGGCGGCTGCTCCGCAATCAGGCCCGGTTGTATCTCGGCCTGTGGTTGTGGCTACGTCGCACCACCGACCGCGACAGCCGTGCGCAGCAGCCGCTGACTTCCGCCCGGGGAGTGCTTGCCCTACCCAGCGCGTTCCTCGTGGCCACTCTGATCGAAGTGGTCGTATTGCATCTGCTGATCCCCTGGGTGTGGCTCACCATCACGCTGGCCGTGCTGTCCCTGTGGTCGCTGGTGGCGCTGTTCGCCGTGGTCGTCGCCGATATCGTCTATCCGCACTATCTGACCGGGCAGGAAATGGTGCTGCGCCGGTCGGGCCGGGTGGTCGCGCGCGTGCCCCTCGACCGGATCGCGGCGGTCGCCGAATGCCGCCGCTACAACCAGACCGCGCCCGCGTTCGAAGACGGCAGGCTGTTCCTTGCGGGGCCGGACGGCACCACCACCGACCTGACCCTGCGTGACCCCGTCGCCGTGCGGATCGACTCCCTGCTGCCCAGCGCCCGCATCGCCGCCGAGACGATCCGGCTCAGCCTCTTCCTCGACGACCCCACCGTGCTGCGCCGCGCACTGAACACCGCGGGCGTGTCGCCGGCCGCTGATGTTCAGCCGAGCCGGTAGAAACGCCAGAAACCGAAATCCTCGATCGGCAGCACATCGAACGCGGTGAATCCGGCTTCGTGCGCGTAGCCGCGTAACGTCGCCGGGCGCAACACGGTGCCGGTCCCGGCGCTCGGCGGGCTCGACATCCCGTCGGGCAGGCAGACGAACAGGCTGAACCCGTACATGAGCCGTTCCAGCTCGTCCCCGCCGGGCGCGAACTCCGGCGCGACCGCCTCGTCCATCACCACCAGAAACCCGCCGGGCCGTAACGCCCGGCGCACCGCCGCCAGTACCTCGACCGGGCGCGGCATATCGTGCACGCATTCGAACGCGAACGCGATATCGAAACCGCCCGCCGGGAGTTCCGCGGCGTCACCGGCCATGAACTCCGTCCGATCCGCCACCTCCGCCGCGGCGGCGTGGCGCACCGCCATCCGCACCGACGGCAGATCGATATCGACACCCAGCACACGAGCTGCCGGATACGCGCGGGCCAGCGCGATGGCCGACCAGCCCGCGCCGCAGCCGACATCGAGTATCCGGGTCCCGCCGGCACCCAGGACCCGCGCCAGTTCGGGAACCTCGTTCAGCGCATCGGCGAGCCGATGTTCGTACCACGGCCGGTTACCGGCGGCCTGCGCCTCGCGCGCGTCGTCGCCGAGTTCGTCCCAGCTCACCCCGCCACCGGTGCGGTAGGCGTCGAGCAGTTTCGGCAGCACCGGTCCGGTGGCACCGAACAGCCGCGCGATCGGGGCCAGATAGTCGAGGCTGTGCTCGTCGGTGAGCACCTCCGCCGTGGCCGCGGGAAGGGCGTACACCCGTTCCGCGGCGTTCCCGTCCCGGTGTACGGTCAGCAAACCGGTCACCGCCTGCTGTTCCAGCCATTCCCTGGCGTACCGGGGATGGGTCTCGGTGCGCGCGGCGAGTTCGGCGGCATTCGCCGGGCCCTCCTCGGCGAGGCTGCGATACCAGCCCAGCCGGTCGCCGAGGTAGATCGCCAGCATATCGACGGCTCCGAGCGCGGCCTGGAAAACACGGTCGGCCACTGCCGTCACCGAACCCTTGTCGGCCTCCATACCGCAACTATCCTCCGGTTCCGGCGCATTGTCAGCAACCTCGCGTGGTGCTGTGGGCGCGCCGCGGCCGCCCGGGACGCGCTCGAGCACCCGCGGCGCGCCCGCACCCCGAGCGGCAGGGTCATCTGCCGGCCGGGCACCTTTCGGAGTTCCGGCTCGGGGACGTTCATCGAGCAGCGTGACCAGCATGATCGGGGCCGGTGGGGAACGGGCGATTCCGCCCCGTACGGCGCGTCCGGAGGAAAGGGCAGCCCCTGAATTCCGGGTCCCTCGTTCGACGGGAAGGGCCGCTGATGCGCTGTTATAGTTCGGAATCAGCCGGCCGCCGGTGTCGTACCGGGAGGAGTTCGACCGCGGGCCGGGGGACAGTGAGCGGGAGGGAAACCTGTTGAGTGTCGCCGAAGGTTCGACCTTCGCCGGCTATCGGATCCAGCGCCGCCTCGGCAGCGGGGGCATGGGCGTCGTCTACGCGGCCACCCATCCGCGGTTGCCCCGGACGGACGCGCTGAAGGTCCTCTCCGATACCCGCGCCGGCGATCCGGAATTCCGCACCAGATTCCTGCACGAGGCGGAACTGGCCGCGCGGGTACAGCATCCGAATCTCGTGGCGGTGCGTGACCGCGGGGAATCCGACGGCCGACTGTGGATCGCCATGCAGTACGTGGAGGGTGTCGATCTGCGGGAGCTGATCCGGCGCGGGCCCGCGGTACTCGATCCCGCCCGCGCGGTCCGGATCGTCACCGAGGTCGCGCAGGGTTTGGACGAACTGCATCGGGCGGGCCTGCTGCATCGCGATGTGAAACCGGCCAATATCCTCGTCGCCGAACAGCCCGACGGCACCGACCGGGCCCTGGTCACCGATTTCGGGATCGCGCGCACGGCCGACGATGCCGAGACCCTCTCGGGCTCCGGTGGTTTCGCCGCGACCCTCGCCTACGCCGCGCCCGAACAGTTGCGGGGTGATCCGGTGGACCGGCGCGCGGATATCTACGCCCTCGGCTGCACCCTCTACCAGATGCTCACCGGGACTGTGCCGTTTCCCCGGCACAGTCCCGGCTCGGTGCTCTACGCGCATCTGCACGAGCCGCCGCCGCGGCCCTCGCGGGCGAATCCCCGGGTGTCGCGGGCGTTCGACCTGGTGATCGCCAAGGCCATGGCGAAACGGCCGGAACATCGCTATCCGGATTGCGCCGCGCTCGCCGCGGCCGCGGCGACCGCGCTGGCGGCACCGATTGCCGTACCGGACGGGACGAGCGCCCGGCCGCGCCGGCGACGGGCGCCGGTCGCGCTGGCCGGACTGCTGGTTTTCGCGCTGACCGTGGCATTCCTGTGGTCGTGGACGAGCGACCCGGCGGTCTCCCGGGCCGTGGAGCCGGTGGCCGCCAGTACCGATCCGGCGCACTGGGGCGGCTACGCCTATATCCCGCAGACCTTTCCGGAGTTGCTGCCGCCCTGGCCGTACGGTGCCGGCTATCAGGATCTGTCGAACTGCACCCCGCAGAGCGAGAAGTACGAAAGCCTCCCGCTGGACGGGTCGGTCGCGGTGGCCCGGCTGTTGTGCACGGGTGACCGCGACCCGGTCGAATCCGTCGAAATCGTCTGTAATGCGGATCGTTCCCCGATAGGTCTGCAGCGCCCGCCCCGCCGCCCGGAGGGTGACGAACACTGGGCGCGACCCAGCGGAACCGGTCATGTGTTCTGGGGTAGTACGTATTTCGCCCCCGACGGATCCGGTATGGGTGGCCGCTGGTGGGGCGTGCTGGAGGTGTACTTCGACGATCCCGGCCGTAACTTCTGCCGGGTGGAGGTCGTGGGGGAGGGTCCCAGCGGGTCGGTACTGCTGGAGAGGTGGTGGCCCGATGCGCCGCTGTAAGCGCCCGGCCGGCGCGGGAATCGCCGCGGTACTACTGGCCACCGCACTGTTGTGCGGATGTGCCGGCCGCCCGGCCGACGCGATCGATCTCGCCGCACTCGACACCGGTGACTACGGCGTCGAACCGCTGGAGGTACCGGATAGTGGTGATCTCCGCCGCGGCCGCATTCTGGAATCGGTCCGGATGGCCGAAGTACTCATCGACCCGGCCGAGGTGGATCCGGTTTTGCGCAGCTCCGCCGACGCGGTGGGGCTCCTGCCGCTCCCGACGCCCGCCAAGGTCGCGTCGATCGTGCTCGCCGAACAGACCGGTGATGTGCTCGAACGGCACGGGATGCTGGCCGGTGCCGCGGTCACCGGTGCCGATATCGATCGGGGTGCGGACCGGCCCGCGGTGGGCTCGGCCCGGGTGCTGATGGTTCTCGTCCTGCGCTTTCCGGATACCGGTGCCGCGCAGCGGGCGGCGCGGGAGATCGATGCGGCGGATGCCGCTGTCAACCGGGACAACGTGGCGATCGGCATTCCGGAACACCCTGCCGCGCACGGTCATTGGCGACCCGGCGTGCCCACGCTGGCGGCGTCGATCGCTCACGACTCCTATGTGATCAACGTTCTGGCGGGAGATACCGTGCCGGATTCGGCGGTGCTGGCCCGCCTCGCCGCCCGAGCCATCGACGCCCAGATCCACCGGTTACGCGAATTCGTGCCGACACCACCCGATCGGATCGCGGACCTGCCGCTCGATCCGGACGGGCTGGTCCGCCGGATGATTCCGCAGGCGCCGCGGCGCTGGGAGTATCCTGCGGTCACCGCGATGTCGAGTCAGCGCACCGCCGGCTGGGCGGCCACGGCGCAGGTGACCGGGGTGTCCTTCGGCCCACGAGCGACCTATCTGCGGGGAAACCGGCACCAGCGCGTCGGCGTGGACGCCAGCGCGGTGAGCGGTTTCAATCAGCTCGGCCGCTATGCCGATCCGGCGGCCGCGCGTACCGCGTTCGACGAGCAGGTGCGGTTCAATCTCGACGGCGGTCTGCTTCCGGTCGAAGGGCCCGCGGGCGTCCCCGCCGTGCGCTGCCTGGAGAATCGGGACCTCGATCTGCTCTCGCTCACCCGGTTCGTCTGCCACGTGCACTACGACCGCTACCTCGTCACCCTGTTCGCCCGCGAAATCGGGAGTGCACGGCAGCGGGCGGCGGCACAGTACGGTCTGCTGGTGAACGGTGGGTAGGCGGTGACCGGAACATGGGACCCCGGAACGATGGTCGGGGGATACCGGATCGAGCGCGTGCTCGGTAGCGGTGGAATGGGCACGGTCTACCTCGCCGCGCATCCGCGGCTGCCCCGGCAGGACGCGCTGAAAGTGCTGGCTCGCGAACACGGCGCCGATCCGGAATTCCGTGCCCGGTTCCTGCGGGAGGCCGAGTTGCTGGCCCGGCTGGACCACCCCAATATCGTCGCGGTCCGCGATCGTGGCGCGGAGGGCGATTCCTTGTGGCTGGCCATGCAGTTCGTGGACGGTATCGACGCCGCCGAACTGCTGCGCCGCAATCCCGGAGGTCTCGACCCCGCGTTGGTGGGGCATATCGCCGAGGAGGCGGCCAGCGGGCTGGACGAGGCACATCGGGCCGGACTGCTGCATCGCGATGTGAAGCCGGCCAATATCCTGCTCGAACCCCGGCCCGACGGCCCGGACCGCGTCTACATGACCGATTTCGGTATCGCGCGCCCCACCGAGGGCACCTCGCTGACCGAGCCGGGCACCGTACTGGCGACGCTCGCCTACGCCGCTCCGGAGCAGATCAGGGGCGCGGCCGTGGATCCGCGTGCCGATGTGTACTCCCTCGGCTGCACCCTGTACGAACTGCTGCTGGGTACCAAACCTTTTCCGCACGGTGACGCCGTCGCGGTGATGCGCGCACATCTGGAGGAGCCGTCGCCGCGGCCGTCGGTGGCCGATCCGCGACTGCCGCCGGCCCTCGACCAAGTATTCGCCACGGCGCTGGCCAAGGACCCGGCGCAGCGCTATTCGTCGTGCCCGGCGCTGGCCCGGGCCCTGCGAGAAGCCTTCGCCCCGGCCGCCGCGCCGGTTCCGCAGAATCCGGTAACCCCTCCGTTCGTTCCACGCCCGCTGCCCGACCTCACCGCGCCCCCGCGTTCGCGGCGTGCCGCTGTGCTCGGCACCGCCGCAGCGATCGCGGTGGTCCTGATGATCTCGGTGGCAGCCCTGGTGTTGCGGGGCGGTGCCGACGACACTCCGGGGCCAGGGACGGCGGCATCCGGTGGCAGCACCACGCCCGCGGCGGGGACGGGCCCGGCCACTTGGGGGCAGTACGGTGCCGTTATCGCCGAGTTCCGCGAATTATTGCCTCCCGCACCGATTTCCGGCGGATACCAGGGGATGCGCTGTGAACCGGTGGACCGGGAGGGCGAGCGGATCGCGGTATCGGCGCCGCTCGATTCCATGATTCGCCTGGGGTGTGACGGTAACGGGGATCCGATGGTCACCTTGTCGATAGTCTGCAACGGCAGCCGCACTCCCACAGCTGTCCGCGCGTTCCCCGATATGGTGAACGTGCGGGACGAGGCCTGGGAACGGCCGACCGGCCGCGGCCGGGGGGTCTGGGGGGATACGCGACTCGAAAGCGGGGGGCCGAGCCTGGGATCTGCGCGACCCGGCCCCAGCGGCCGTGGCGCAGGGCCAGTAG
>NZ_JARWPM010000020.1 GCF_029869215.1 Nocardia carnea | reverse complement strand
CGACCGACCCCGCACACCCGGATCCGCATCGAAAACACCCGGATCCCACCCCCGATCCACCGGAAACTCCCCGATCACATCCCGACCCCCCGACACCACATCCCACAACCCACCCCGCGAACCCACCCCACCCGGAAAACGACACCCCACACCCACAATCGCGATCGGTTCGTTCGCCCGTTCCTCGACTTCCCGCAGACGCCGCCGCAGGCTGCGCAGTTCCAGTGCCGACCGCTTCAGATAATCGACGTAATCCTTCTCGTTATCCATGCTCTTCCTTCGGTACCGGGGGCGTCAGCCGAGCTCGCCGTCGAGTAGTTCGAACAGCTCCGCGGCGCCGGCGCTGCGGATATCGTCATCGGGGTCCGCGCCGCCCTCGGGTGTGGCGGCGTCTTCGATGGTGGTGAGCAGATGCCGGAGCCGCCGCGCCGCCCGGCGCCGTGTCTCGGTGTCGCATGCGGCCGAGCCGAGTTCGGCGGCGACCCGATCCAGGGCATCGTCGAGAGTTCCGCCGGATTCCCCGTCCGGCAGGCAGCTGTCGATATAGCCGGCCAGCGCTTCCGGGGTCGGATGGTCGAAGGCCGCCGTGGCCGGCAGGGCCACACCGGTCGCTCCCGCGAGGCGATTCCGTAATTCCACCGCCGCCAGCGAATCGAAACCCAGGTCCAGGAAACTCTCCTGCGCATCGACGAGATGACCCGCGGCATGTCCCAGCACCACCGCGACATGGGAACCGACCAATTCCACGAGAACGGCACGCCGCTCGGATACCGGTAATCCCGCCAATCGGGCCATCAGTTCCGCCGGGACACCGCCTTCGATCGGACCACCGCGCGAACCGCGCACCATATCGCGCACCACCGACGGCACCACTCCGCCGAGCCCCGCCATCGCACCGGACAACCCCGCCCGATCGAACCGTGCCGCCACAACCCGTGGCAGCTTCCGCGACAACGCCGCCTCCCACAGCGTCAGGCCTTCCGGCACACTGATCCCCACCAATCCGCCCCGGCTCAGCCGCGCCCGATCCACCGCCCCCACACCGCCGGACATCCCGCCCGACACATCCCACAGGCCCCAGCCGATCGAACAGCCGGCCAGGCCCAAGCCCCGCCGGTAGACGGCCAGCCCGTCCAAGAACGCGTTCCCCGCCGCATAATTCGCCTGCCCCGGCGCCCCCACCGTCCCCGCCACGGACGAGAACATCACGAACCCGCCCAGGTCCAGCTCCCGCGTCGCCTCGTGCAGGAACCACGCGCCGTCCACTTTCGATCGCAGCACGGGCACGACGCGCTCCGGCGACAGCGCGGCCAGGACACCGTCGTCCAGCACGCCGGCGGTATACACCACCGCCGTCAGGTCACCCCACGCACCCGCCCGCCGCACCAGGCTCTCGACCTCCGCACGGTCCCCCAGATCACAGGCCACGCACCACACGCGCGCACCGAACTCCGCCAATTCGGCGGCCAATTCCGCACCGCCGCCGGACCGCGAGGCCAGTACGACATCCCGTACCCCGCGGTCGGTCACCAGATGTCGCACCACCGGCCCGGCCAATTCACCACCGCCCGCGACCAGCACCAGCCCGGCCGGATCCCACCCCCACCGTTCGACTCCGCCCGGCGAATCATGCTGCTCCGGAATCGAATCCGGTGCACCCGCGGCCTGCACCGCGCCCAAGCGAGGCGCCCACACGCCGGCCTCCCGGACCACCAGTTCGGATTCCACACCACCGGCCAGCGCACCCGCCAGGCTGTCCAGGCCGCCCACAGCATCGACCAGTACAACGCGTCCCGGGTATTCGAACTGCGCCGAACGCACCAGCCCGGCGACGCCCGACTGCTTCAGGCCATCGGCATCAATACCCGTATCCCCCGCGCTCTCCACCGCGACCGCGCCCCGCGTCACCACCGCCAGACGGACCGAACTCGAACCGGCCGCCGCGAACCACTCCTGCAGCACTCCCAGTACCCCGAGCACGGAGCCGCGGGCCCCCTCCGCAACATCTCCCTCAGCGCCCGGCACACCCCAGCACGGCACCACGACGGCGGCCGGTACGACGGGCTCCGCGGCCAAGGCCTCCAACACCCCCGCCACATCCGCGAACCATCGGTCCACCACACCAGAACCCCAGTCCCCGACCGCATTCCGCGGTGCTATACCCCACAGGACACTCGTGTCCCGGTGTACTACGGCGACCGGCGACCAGCCGAGGTCGTAGAGCCCGGCGCCACCGCCGGCGGAACGCAACGTGGCCGCGTCCGCCCGACGCACGTCCACTCCCTCGATCGACCACACGGCCCGCCCGAACTCGTCCCGGGCCACCACCCGGCCCAGACCGGACTCGGACGTCTGTATCCGCACCCGGACCGCGGACGCACCCCGGCGCAACACCCGGACGCCCCGGAACGCGTAGGGCAGTACGACCGCAGTACCGGGCTCCGGGGCCCGCGCACCGGCGACGCCGGCCAGCACGCCGTGGAACACCGCGTCGAGCACGACCGGATGCACACCGAATCCCCCGGCGCCCACCGCCGGCGCCGCCTCCACGAACAGCTCGTCGCCGCACCGCCACACACCGCGCACCCGCCGGAACGACTCGCCGTAGTCGAGTCCGACAGCCGCCAACATCTCGTACAGGTCCGGCACCGGCACCTCGCGGCCCCCCCCCGGCGCCCACCCCACCGGCCACGCAGGGGGCGGTTACGCCGTAAAATTGCACCCCCAGCTCAAGACCCCCACGCCCGTTCGACCGGCCCGTACTCGATGATCACGCAGCAGCCGCTGGGTGGTAAGGCGCAGTTCGGTGGTCAGCGTTTCGGCGAAA
>NZ_JARWPM010000019.1 GCF_029869215.1 Nocardia carnea | reverse complement strand
GCCTTGTTGGGGGGGGGGTTAATTTGGGGGGGGGGGGGGGGGGGGGGGGGGGGGGGGGGGGGGGGGGGGGGGGGGGGGGGGGGGGGGGCGGGGGGGGGGGGGGCCGGCGTAAAACCATTAATTCCGGGGGGGGGGGGGGGGGGGGGGGGGGGGTTTACCCGCGGGGGGCGGGCCCCCGGGGCCCCCCGGGGGCGCGGGGGGGGGGCGGGGCCTCCGGGGGGGGCCGGGCGGGCGTGGCCCGCCGGACACCCAGAAATCACTGCGGCGGCGTGCCGTGCGGTGCGGCGGTGAAACCCTCGGCCGCGCCGATCGCGCCGCCGACGGCCGCGCCGACCGCCATCACGGGTGCCGCGATGACCGCGTACCCGATCGCCGCGCCGAGCACGGGCCCGATCACGAGGCCGATCGGCAGGAACGGGACGCCGGAGATCAGCCCTGCGACCGCGCCGACCATCGCGGAGGTGGTCGCGATGGGGGAGGCCAGTGTGTTGGCGACCGAAGCGCCGATGGCCGCGGAACCCACGGTCTGCGCGGCCATCCGGTCCGATCGGCTGCGTTCCACGCCCACCGAATCGTAGAAGGTCGCGATCTGCGCCTCTGCCTGCGCGGCGCCGGTGTTGATCTCCCGGACGTCGAACGGCGGTGCGTCCATGAGGATGTTGCCGATCCGCAGTTTGCCCGGCGGCGCTTCGATCGGGGCCACGGGTGCCACCGGCATCGGCGCGTGCAACTCGCCCTGCGGTGCGAGATACGCGTGCTGGGGCAACGGCCGGGTGGCCGGGACCGGCGCGGGTGCCGGCAGCGGATCGGCGACCGCGGCAGGAGCCGGGGCCGGCGGGGCGGGAACGAACGGCGCCGCCGCGACACCGAACGTATCGGTGGCCGACCGCACGGCCACCCGGGTCGCATCCTGGACGGCGGTGGTGAGGTTCTGGATCGGGTCGCTCGTGGCGGGTGCCTGATGGAGCAGATTCGCCGGTAGCGCGGGGATCCGGTCCGAGGCGGGTGGAGCCGGAACTGCTTCGGCAATGGCCGTACCGGCGCCGATCAGCGTCGCGATGAGCGGGACGGCTCCCGCCGCGACCACCGATCCCGCAGCCCGCCGAGCCGGACCGGTAGCTCTGTGCTTACCCATGGTCGCCTTTCTCCGGGAAATTGTCGGTTTGCCCGACATTCGGACCGGAACGCCCGGCGGATGGGATTGTCCTGTTCGGTCCGCTGAGCGCCGGACCAGCTGGCGGGTAGCCGAGCGCGCGGAAGTGTCGATAGCGAATGGTTTGCGCTGGGACGGCCAGGGTTGCCCGGGCACGCCCGAACGGTCCGCCTCGCGGAATCGGTGCCGCTTCGATCCCGGGATGCGGAGCGGAGGTCACGTCGACCGGACCGGTGCTGCCGTGGCGCCACCGGCCCGATGGCCGCGGTATCGAACTATCGCGGGGCGGGCCCGAGGAGCGGGGCGGTGAAACCGTCGGTGACGCCGTAGGCCGCGCCGAGTGCCGCGCCGGCGAGCATGGCGGGTACCGCGACGACCCCGTAGCCGACCGCCGCGCCGAGGACGGGCCCGGCGACGAGTCCGGTGGGCAGGAACGGTATTCCCGCTACGAATCCCAAGGCCGCGCCCAGCATGCCGAACGGGATGGCCACCGGTGCCGCCACGGCATTGCCGATGGCCGCGCCGATGACGGCGTTGCCCATGGTCTGGGCAGCGAGCCGATCCGACCGGGCGGGGTCCATCCCCGTCGAATCGAGGTAGGTCGCAATCTGGTTTTCGGCCTGGGCGGCGGGCTGGTTGACCGGCCCGGCGTCGAACGGCACCGCCACGACGAAGTTGCCGATCCGCAAGGTCCCCGGCGGTGTTTCGGCCGCTGCTTCCGGGCCGGCGTGGTGTGCCGCGGGGAGGGAACCTCGGGGCGTGAAGAAGGTCTGCGCCGGCAGCGGCGCCGTGCCCGGGGCGGTGGACAGCGTATCGGCGGGTGCGGCCGGGTGTGTGATCGCGGGAATCGGCGCGAACCCGGCCGGCGGTGCGGTGACCGCGTCGAGGTGGCCGGTCACCGACTGGACTGCTTCCCGTACCGCCTCGGCGGCCGCTGACAGTGGGTCGGAAGCGGCAGGCGCGGCGAGGTTCGCGACCGGACCCCGGGTGGTGCTCGTCGGGACCGGTGCCGCGGCCGCGGCGAAGGGCTCGGCGGCGGTCGCGAGTGGCTCCGTGGCCGGGAGCGAGACGGGCGCCGAGGACACGTCCGGGACCGGAGTTGCGGCGGTGGGGGCCACCAGCGGGTCTACCGGAGCCGGCGCGGACGCGGCTTCTGCGGTGCCCGCGGCCGGGACGGGGGCGGGCGGGAACAGCGCGGGGGCTGGCGGGAACAGGGCCGCGGGCAGCGCCGGGAGCGCGGGTGGCGCGGGGTGTGCTTCGGCAGTAGCTGTACCGGCGCCGATCAGTGTCGCGATGAGCGGAACGGCACTCGCCGCGACGACCGATCCGGTAGTGCGCCGGGTGACACCTGGAGCTCTGTGCTTACCCATGATCGCCTTTCTCCGGAACTAGTCGGTTTGCCCGATGTTAGCTCCGGAGTGGCTCCATGCCTGGGAGGTCGGCCGGTCAGCCGACCTTACGATTGCCTCCCGGTTTATCCGCCGCGGCGATCCCGTTACCGGTGGGGTCGGCCGGGGAAACACCGGGCGCCGGCCCCGGCGGCCGCCGTCCGGCCGCGCCGCGCACGATCTCCTCGCCTTCCTCGCTGTCGCCGTAGACCGCTTCCAGGGCGAGCCGGGCAAAGATCCACTGTTCGGTCGCCGCCATCTGCCCGCGGCTGCGGCCGAGGAAGGTGACGAACCACTGGATGATCGTGATGATCCGGCTCCGGTAGCCGACCAGGTAGTAGAGGTGCAGGGCCAGCCAGGCCAGCCAGGCGATGAATCCGCCGAATTCGAGCTTCCCCACTTGGCAGACCGCGCTGAACCGCGAGATCGTCGCCATACTGCCCTTGTTGAAGTATTTGAAGGGCCTCCGGTCGGCCGGGTTCTGCTTGCCCGCGATCTCGGCCTTGATCTGCTTGGCCGCGTAGGTCGCCCCCTGGATCGCGCCCTGGGCCTGCCCGGGGACCCCGGGTACCGACATCAGATCGCCGACGACGAAAACGTTCGGATGCCCCTTGATGGTGAGGTCCGGCTCCACCACGACCCGCCCGGCGCGGTCCACCTCGGTTCCGTCCGAACGTTCCGCCAGCATTTTGCCCAGCGGGCTGGCCTGCACCCCGGCCGACCACACCTTGCAGGACGATTCGATCCGCCGGGTGGTGCCGTCCTGGTCCTTCACCGTCACGCCGTGCGCGTCGACATCGGTCACCAGGGCGTTCAGCTGGATTTCCACGCCCATGGATTCCAGGCGCCGCTGTGCCTTGCTACCCAGCTTCGGGCCCATCGGCCCGAGTACCGCGCCCGCGCCCTCCACCAGGATCACCCGGGCATCGCGGGGATCGATGTTGTGGAAGGTGCCCTCCAGGGTGCGGTCGGACAGTTCGGCGATCTGCCCGGCCAGTTCCACGCCGGTGGGGCCCGCGCCCACCACCACGAAGGTGAGCAGCCGGTCGCGTTCCTCCTGGGTCCGCGCGACCTCGGCCTGCTCGAAGGAGCCGAGGATCCGGCCGCGTAGTTCGAGGGCGTCGTCGATGGTTTTCATCCCGGGCGCGAAGGTGGCGAACTGGTCGTTGCCGAAGTACGACTGCTGCGCGCCGGTGGCGACGATCAGACTGTCGTAGGGGGTCACGGTGGTTTCGCCGAGCAGTACCGAGGTGACGGCGCGTTGTTCGAGGTCGATATCGGTGACCTCACCCAGCAGCACCCGGGCGTTCTTCTGCTTCCGCAGCACCAGCCGGGTCGCGGGGGCGATCTCGCCGACCGAGAGGATCCCGGTGGCCACCTGGTAGAGCAGCGGCTGGAAGAGGTGCGTGGTGCTCTTGGAAATGAGGGTGACCTCGACATCGGCCCGTTTGAGATGTTTGGTGCCGAAGAGGCCGCCGAATCCGGAGCCGATCACGACGACGCGGTGCCGGCCGTTCCCAACAGGTTGCGTACTCATATCGCTCCTCGCCAGCGGTGGGCCCGGGGCTGCCCGGTGATCATTGTCCGACAACGCACACGGTAGTAGCAGTACCCGTCGAGGACACAGTTGGACGCTCGTAGGTCACCAGTGGTGTGGTAACTCACCACGATAGCCATTGCGTAGTGATATCGGGGGGTGCGCGTCGGTACCGATTCGGTCGAAATGAGTGAGCCGGTGCAACAAAGAGAATACGATGGGTACAGTCTCTCAGGAGGTTCCGTCATGGTCACCGTCGACCGTGTCACCGCGTCCCGCGCGCGCACCGACACCGAGAATTCGGCGCTTATCGAAATACCCCGGCGTGAGGTACTCGATCGGCTGTTGCTGAAGGTCCCGGAACGGCCGAAAACGCTGGCCACCCCGCCCGCCGGGCGGGCTGCCGCGGCCGTTCGCGGGGACGCCGGCCTGCCGTATCTGGGCCGGACCTTCCACTACATGCGCTGGGGTCCGGCCGAGATGATGGACCGGTACCGCCGGTACGGTCCGGTCACGCTCAACAGCTCCATGGGCATGGACCGGGTGTTCGCCGCGGGACCCGAAGCGGTCGACGAAGTGGTCGGCAGGCGCCGCCGCGATTTCGGGCAGGGCTGGGATTATTTCATCGGGCCGTTCTTCCGGCGTGGTCTGCTGCTGCTCGAATTCGACGAGCACATGTTCCACCGGCGCATCATGCAGCAGGCCTTCACCCGGGAACGGCTGGAAGCCCATCTGGCCGAGCTCACGCCCGTCGTCCGCGCCACGATCGGGCGCTGGGTACCGGACGAGCCCGGTGCGAGCGCGACGGTACAACTCTTCCCGGCCGTCAAGGAGATGGCGCTGGATATCGCCGGCGAAACCTTCATGGCGGTGGAGGTGGGGGACGAGCGCCGGAAACTGACCGACGCGTTCGTGGCCTGCACGCATGCCGGGCTCGCGCTGGTCCGGCACAATGTGCCGGGCGGAAAATGGCGGGCCGGGCTGCGCGGCCGCAAGGTGCTCGAGGAGTACTTCCGGGCGATGGTGCCGCAGAAGCGGCGCAGCGACGCCCCCGATTTCTTCTCCGGCCTGTGCCATGCCCGCGCCGAGGACGGCTCGGTGTTCAGCGACGCCGATGTGGTCAACCATATGATCTTCCTGATCATGGCCGCGCACGACACCACCACGACCACTGCCACCGCGGTCGCGTATTACCTGGGCAAACATCCGGACTGGCAGCAGCGGGTGCGCGACGAGGTGCGTGCGCTCGACCGGGCCGCCGACTCCCCGACGATCGCCGACCTGGATACCCTGCGCACGCTGGACCTGGTGGTGAAGGAGAGCCTGCGCTTGATGCCGCCGGTTCCCGGAATGGTGCGCCGCGCCGTCCGTGACACCGAGATCTGCGGGCACTACATCCCGGCCGGGACGCCGGTGGATCTCGGGTATCAGGTCAATCACCTGCTCGCGGAGTTCTGGACCGATCCGGAGGTCTTCGACCCGCTGCGTTTCTCCGACGAGCGGCGCGAGGACAAATCGCACCGGCTCGCATGGATGCCGTTCGGTGCCGGCTCGCACAAGTGCATCGGAATGCATTTCGGCACTTTCGAAGTGAAAACGATCATCTCCGCGATGGTGCGCGACTACGAGTGGAGTTTCCCGGCGGACTACCGGATGCCCTGGGGTTTCACCACGATTCCGTTCCCGCGCGACGAGGCTCCGATGCGATTGCGGCGTCTCACCTGAGACACCCGGACGCGCAACGCCGGTCCTCCCGTACGGGAAGACCGGCGTTTGTGCGTTCCGGGCTGCCGGTTCAGCGGCCGGCCAGCAGATATTCGGCGACGGTGGTGTCGGTGGCGGATCCCTCCTGGTAGCCGCCCTCGCCGTTCATCGCGGTCATGATGGCCAGGGTGTAGCGCTCGCCGGGCCCGGCGAAACCGACCGAGTTCACCACCCAGCCGCCCTGTTCGTCGGACCATCCGTTCTTCAGCCCCGGACGCATGGCCGCGCCCGCGCCCCAGACGCCCCAGTGCTGGTTGGAGTCGACGCGGCGCATCAGGTCGAGCAGGTAGGCGCGGTCATCGGGATGCATGCGGTCCAGCACATTCGACATCAGCCGGTCGAGATCGGCCGCGGTGGCCTTCTGGAACGCCCAGTGCGGGCCGGGGTTGGGGGAGGGCTGCGGGGCGAGGCTGGTCATCCCGTTGGCGCGGAAGGCATTGTTGAACGCCATCCGGTCGAACCCGGCGTACTTGTTCCACAGCAGGTCGGTGGCCTGGTCGTTGGAGGTCAGCAGCATCTGCTCGATGAGTCCGCGATCTTCCGGCGGTAGCGCGATGGCGCCGACCCGGGCGCGGTTGAGCAGATCCTGCGCGATGGCGAGTTTGATCGTCGACGCGGTCCACACCATGTCTTCGGCATGCGGGCTCGCGTAGACGGCGCCGGTGTGCCGATCCCGGATCACATACCCGGTGACGCCGGGTCGCGAGTCGAGATACGAGTTGACGGTTTCGATCCGGGCGGCCATATCGCAGTCGAAACCGTGTGCGCAACCCTGGGTATGCGCGAGCGGAACGGCATCGGCAGCAGGCAGGCCGGCGGGCACGCCGGCGAACAGGATCGCGGCGGCGGCCAGGACGGTGGTGGGTGCGGCCACGCGGGGCGCAGCACCGGTGAGCAGGGGGTAACGCACGAGGAAACACCTTGTCATATCGGCGCTCCGCGCGCACGTTTTCCAGCTAGTGGACCCGGGCCGTGGCCTTCAGTTCCGCCACCGGGCGGCCGTTGAGGCGATAGCAGTGCTCGAAGGCCTCGGTGTGTTCGTCACGCGGCCACGAGTGCAGGACGACAGTGCGCCCGTAGTGCCGGGAGTTGACCAGTTCCCACCGGTCACCGGAGCGGCGGACGGTGAACCCGTCCCGCGGTATCAGGGGAACAACCAGCGCTTTCATCGACGCGAACCAGCCTTTCGTGCGGTAACCCGTTCCTCCCGGGGTTGCACTGTGACACAGCGCCTCTCCCGGATCCCGGCCATCCGGGCGCGTGTCGGTGGCGCATGTGCGCTAAATCACTGTGCAGACAGGGGTCTTATCGGGTAGAAGCGTTCGGCGCTAGGGACATTCGGGTGATGATCACCTGTCCCGGGGTTGTCCGGTCCGTCGCGGGGGGTTGCCCGGTGGTGTCGGAGGCGGGGCGTATAAACGGGGTGAACAAGGGCGGCCGCGACTGCGCGGGTGCGGCGAGGACGGTGATCGAACCGAGCGGAAGGGCGGAGATGGCGCTGCACATCCACCGTGCCGAACGCGCGGATGCGCTCGCCGCCGCGCTGGCCGCGGTACTCGCCGATCCGCTGCCCGATCCGTTCGCGCAGGAACTGGTCGCGGTGCCGGCCAAGGGCGTGGAACGCTGGCTGGCGCAACAACTTTCGGCGGTCCTGGGGTGTACGCCCGGAGGCCGCGACGGGATCGCGGCCAATATCCGGTTCCCGGCGCCGGCGGCGCTGGTCGACGAGGTTCTCGCCCAGGCGACCGGTATCGACCCGCAGAGCGATCCCTGGGCGCACGATCGTGTGGTGTGGACCTTGCTGCGGGTGATCGACGAATCCCTCGGCGAACCGTGGTGCGCCGTGCTGGCGCAGCATCTCGGCCCCGCCGCGAACCCCTCCGGTGACTCGCGAACCGGCGACCCCGGACCTGCGGCCGGCGATCCCGAAGGCGGTTTGGGAGACGCCGGCTTTCCGACCGCCGGCGCGGAGCACCGGCTCGGCCGCCGCTACGCCACGGCGGCCCGGCTCGCGGCACTGTTCGAGGGGTACGCGCTGCAGCGCCCCCGGCTGATCACCGAATGGGCGGCCGGCGCCGATACCGATGGAACCGGCCGGCAACTCCCCGGCGACCTGGCCTGGCAGCCGGTGCTGTGGCGCCGGCTGCGCGCCGCGATCGGCACCCCCGGCCCCGCGGAACGCCTGCACACGGCGTGCGCCCGGCTGCGTGACGAACCGAATACGGTCACGCTGCCGGACCGGCTGTCGGTCTTCGGCGCGACCCGGCTACCCGCCGCGCAGCTCGCGGTACTCAGCGCCCTCGCCGAGCATCGCGACCTGCATCTGTGGCTCACGCACCCGAGTCCGGCGCTATGGGCGGCGCCGGACCCGTCGCGAACGGGTGACGAGGCGGATGGACGAGCAGATCGTGGGTTCCGCGAAACCGCGGCGCTTCCGGCAACACCGCCCGGCTCCGGGCCACCACTGCCCGCGGAAATCAGCCGGGCCGAGGACGATTCGGCTGCCCGCGTCCGGCATCCACTGCTGGCCGCCTCGAGCCGGGACATCCGGGAATTGCAGCTGCGCTTGCCGGTGCCGGCCACAGATACCCGGTACCCGGCCCTGCCGGGCGCGATCCGGCCGCGGCCGGAGATGCTGCCGGGACCCGCGGCGATCGGCGAGAAACCCTCGGCGGCACCAGGTCCGGCCGGCTCGGGGGTGGGCAGCGAGCCGGAGCCGGCGACCTTGCTGCAGGCCGTGCAGGCGCATATCCGGGATGACGAGTGGCCGCCCGTGCCCGGACGGCGGCACGGCGACGGCAGTGTGCAGATCCATGCCTGTCACGGCCCGGTGCGGCAGGTCGAGGTGCTGCGGGAATGCCTGCTCGGTCTGTTCGCCGCCGACCCCACGCTGGAACCGCGTGATGTCGTGATCATGTGCCCCGAGGTGGAGGCTTTCGCGCCGTTGGTCCGGGCGGCGTTCGGGCAGCCCGCGGCGGACACCGCGGAGGCCGCGGTACATCCCGGCCATCGGCTGCGGGTACGGCTGGCCGACCGCGGCCGCGGGGCCACCAATCCGCTGCTGGGCCTGGTGGCCCAGTTGCTGGAGCTGGCGCGCGGGCGGGTCACGGTTACCGAGGTGCTGGATCTGGCGGCCGCCGAGCCCGTCCGCCGCGCCTGCGGATTCGACGACGACGATATCGAGCGGATGCGGGAATGGGCGGTCGAGGCGGGCGCCCGGTGGGGGATCGGACGGCGGCAACGGCAGGCGTTCGGACTCGGCGATTTCGAGCAGAACACCCTCAACGCCGCGCTCGACCGGATCCTGCTCGGTGTCACCGCGGACGAGAGCTCGCAGGCCTGGCTGGACCGTGTGTTACCGCTCGGCGATGTGGACAGCAACGATATCGACCTGGCCGGCCGCTTCGCCGAATACGTCGACCGGCTGGCGGCGATCCTGCGCGATCTGCAAGGTCCCGCACCGGCCGCGCAGTGGTCGGCGATCCTGGGCCGCGCCCTCGACCTGCTGACCGATATGCCCGAATCGCAGGCCTGGATCCGGACCGAGGCGCGCCGGGAACTGGCGGCGGCCACCGCCTACGCCGGGGATACGGTGCTGCGCCTGCCCGATATCACCGAACTGCTGCAGAGCCGATCGGCCGCCACCCCGACCCGCGCGAACTTCCGCACCGGTGAACTCACCGTGTGCACCCTGACCCCGATGCGTTCGGTGCCGCACCGGGTGGTGGTGTTGCTCGGTGTGGACGACGAGGTCTTCCCGCGCGGTGCCGGTATCGACGGCGACGATGTGACAGCCCGTGATCCGCTGGTCGGTGAACGGGATCCGCGCTCGGAGGATCGGCAGTTGCTGCTGGACGCGATCATGGCGGCCCGCGACACCCTGGTGGTGTTGCATACCGGCGCCGATCCGGTGACCGGCGCGTACCGCCCGCCTGCCGTACCGGTCGCCGAACTCCTCGACACCCTGCGCGCCCATGTCGGTCCGGACGGGATGGGCGCCGTGCTCACCCGCCATCCGCTGCAGCCGCACGATCGGCGTAACTTCGCGCCGCCCGCGCCGTTCGGTTTCGACCCCGAGGCATTCGCCGGGGCCCGGGCGACGCTGCGCACACCGGAATCGGTGCCGGGCCCGCTCGCCCGGGTCCTGCCCGCGGCGGAGACCACCGAAACAGGTCTGGCCGAGCTGATCGCCTTCCTGGAGCATCCGATTCGCGGTTTCCTCTGGCAGCGGCTGGGTGTCCGGATTCCCGAACCGGAGGAGGAGATCACCGATCGGCTGCCGATCGAATTCGGTGGTCTCGATACCTGGGCGCTCGGCGAGCGGATGCTGACGGCCCGGCTCGCCGGGGCCGATCCCGCCGCGCTGCGGGCGGCGGAATGGCGGCGTGGCACCCTACCGCCTGCCGAACTCGGCCGCGCCGTACTGGACGACGTGGAACGGACCGTGGAGACCCTCGTGCGGGCCGCGGCGCCGGATTACACCCAGCCGCCCCGCGATATCGATATCACCCTGGACCTGGGCGGCGGCCGCCGGCTGACCGGAACCGTCGCCGAGGTCCGCGGAGATCTGCTGGTGCGCACCACCTTTTCCCGGGTGGCGCCGAAACATCGCCTGGCGGCCTGGGTTTCGCTGCTCGCGCTGGCGGCGACCGAGGACCGGCAGTGGCGCGCCGCCGTCACCGGCCGGGGCCGGTTCCCCACGCCCGCCTGGCGCGCCGAACTCACCGCACCCCCCGCGGCGGAGGCGGGCGCCCTCCTGCGCACCCTGGTCGCGCTGCGGGAGGCAGGACTGAACGAACCCCTGCCCATTCCCACGGCGACGACGGCCGCCTACGCCGAAGCACGTTTCCGGCGGCTCCCGCCCGAGGAGGCGATGGTCGCCGCCGACCGGGCGTTCGCCGGTGGCGACCGCACCCGCGATTTCGCCGAGCACACCGACCGGAACCTGCGCTACATCTGGGGTCCGGCACCGGACCTGAGCCGGCTCGCCGCCGCCCCGGCGCCCGCCGGGGAACCCGTGGAGCAGACCCGTTTCGGTTCCATCGCCCGGCGCCTGTGGGCACCATTGCTCCGGGCCGAACAGCAGGGGGCCCCGTGAGCGCCGTACGCCCCGGTCGGCGGGCAGGGCGCGCCGGACATTCGGGCGGTTCGGTACGCGTGTCCGCCGGTTCGGGCACGTCAATAGCGAATGCTGCCTGCCCGGACCCGCGGGCAGGGCATGCCGGACGTTCGGGCGGCGCGGCGTGCGCGGCCGCCGGTTCGGGCGGAGCAGCAGGAAATGCTGTACGTCCGGGGAGCTGGGCAGGGCGCGTCGAATGTTCGGGCGGTTCGGTAAAGGTGTCCGCCGGTTCGGGCACGTCAGTAGCGAATGCTGTACGCCCGGGGAGTTGGGCAGCGCGCGCCGGACGTTCGAGCGGTTCGGCGTGCGCGGCCGCCGGTTCGGGCGGAGCGGCAGGGAATGCCGTGTGCCCGGGGCACTGGGCCGGACGTCCGGGCGCCGCGGCGCCGCGTGCTGCGGGCCGGGTATGCGGGGAGAGGGGGCGACCGTGACAGCGACCGCGACCTCACCGCCGGCCGGTGGCAGCACCTTCGATCTCTGCGACGACCTGCCGGTGGGCACCATCGTGCTCGAGGCGAGCGCGGGGACCGGTAAAACGTACGCGATCGTCGGCCTGGCCGTTCGCTATGTCGCCGAGGCGGGGATCCCGATCTCGCGGTTGCTGCTGGTGACGTTCAGTCGCGCGGCCACCCAGGAGTTGCGGGAGCGCACCCGCGACCGGTTCGTCACCGTTGCCGCCGCCCTCGCGGATCCGGCGGCCGCACGGGCCTCGTCCGACGAACTGGTACGGCATCTGGCAGGCGCCGGATCGGGCGAGGTCGAGACCCGCCGGGCCCGGTTACTCACCGCGCTCTCCGATTTCGATGCGGGGGTGATCGCGACCACGCACAGTTTCTGCCGGCGCATGCTCGGCGAACTCGGCCTGGCCGGCGATCTCGACCCCGGGGTCCGGCTGGTGGAGGAGGCCGACGATCTCATCCGCGCCGTGATCGATGACCTGTATCTGAGCCGGTACGCACGCACCCCGGCGCCGTTCACGGTGAGGCAGGCCCACCGGTTCGCCACCGCCGCGGTACGTGATCGGCAGGCCGTACTCGCCCCCGACACCGACGAGGCGTCGGCGCAGCGGGTCGCCTTCGCCACCGCGGTACGCGCGGAAACCGAACGCCGCAAACGGTTGTCGGGGATACGGGATTTCGACGACCTGCTCGTGCTGCTGCGCGATATCCTGGCCGATCCGGTCCGCGGTCCCGGCGCGTGCCGCCGGATCCGGGACCGCTACCCGGTGGTGCTGGCCGACGAGTTCCAGGACACCGATCCGCTGCAGTGGGAGATCCTGTACCGCGCGTTCCACGGCCACAACACGCTGGTGCTGGTGGGTGATCCGAAACAGGCGATCTACGCGTTCCGCGGCGCGGAGGTGCTCAGCTACCTCGATGCCGTGGGCCATGCGAGCGCCCGGCGGGAACTGACCACCAACCGCCGCAGCGATGCGGCGCTGCTGCGGGCACTCGAGCATCTGCTCGGCGGTGCGGCCC
>NZ_JARWPM010000018.1 GCF_029869215.1 Nocardia carnea | reverse complement strand
GGGTTGTGGTGGTCGCTCATGGGGGATCGGCTCAGGGAGCGAAGGAACGGTGGCCGACGTAGAAGGCGAGGGCGCGGTCCGGTGTGCTGAACCGGATCCGCGATCCTTTCGGGAAGAAGATCGCGTCCTTGGGCCCCGCCGCATTTGCGGGTGGCGAAGGCCGGCGGTTCTGCACACCCACCGCCGGCAACTCCGGCCCCCCCCCCCGCGCCGGCGCGGCCGGCGGAGATCTCGGCGAAGTCGACAGTGTGGGAATCGTCGCCTTCACCGTGGACGGTTTCGAGCCGGGAAAGGTCGCGGCGTATCTGTCCGCCGAATACGGCATCGGGGTCCGCGACGGCCGATTCTGCGCGCATCCCCTGCTCGCCCGGCTGGGCGTCGACGCGGCAGTTCGCGCCAGTATCGGCCTGGGCACCACGCCGCAAGATATCGACCGGCTGCTCGAAGCGGTGACCGCATTGGTCGCCCACGGCCCACGCTGGAACTACGCCTGCGATACGGGTCGCTGGGATCCACTGCCGGAAACCCGCCCGGGCCTGGCCGCCACCGGCGCAGGGACCGCACCGTGCGCGGTGTGATCGCCATCCGGCCCCATAGGACCACTGTGCCTGCCGCGCAATAGTCGTGTGCCGTGACACGACGGAGTGAGCACCGATTCACCTGGCCGATCGGCAACCGCGCGGGTGGAGCGTCGCCGAACCGCGCGATGGCCGCCCCGCTCCGTCGAGGAGGAGCCTGCTGCCGTCGCGGCCTGAGGTAGGAGCCGTTCACGTCCCGTTCCAGAATTGCGTTCTGCGTTTCGGAAAGCATATTCTCTTCATGAGAGAGGCACTGGCTCAGGGAGTAGTGATGACAGAAACCGCAGTGATCACCGGCGCCGCGGGCGGTATCGGCGAGCACACCGCGCGGCGTTTGGCGGCCGACGGCGTTCGGTGCGTGCTGGTGGACCGCAATCCCCACGTCCGGCAGATCGCCGCGGAACTCGGGGGCGAGGCGATCGTCGGCGACCTCACGGATCCGGCGCTCTCCCGTGCGGCGGTCGCCGCGGCCGGAGACCGGGTGGACCTGCTCGTCCTCAACGCCGGGACCAATTCGGCCGACAAGGACCCGGCGACCCTGGACCTCAACCGTTACCACGCGGTCGTGGGCGTCAATCAGCATGCGGTGGTGTGGGGTCTGCGCGCCGCTCTGCCGGTCATGCGCCGGCAGGGCGGCGGCTCTATCGTCGTCACCGCCTCGCATGCGGCGATCGCGGGAGTCCCGCAGGATCCGATCTACACCATGACCAAGCACGCCGTGATCGGCTTGGTACGCGCCTTGCACGGGAAGCTCGCCCGCGAGGGCATCCGGCTGAGTGCCGTATGCCCGGGCCTGGTGGATACGCCACTCACCGCGGGCGGGCGTGAGCGTTTCCGCGCCGCGGGCATACCGATGCTGGGGGCCGACGAGGTCGCGGCCGCGGTCGAAAACGTGCTGCGGACAGGCGAACCGGGCACCGAACTGGTAGTCCGCCCCGGAAAGCCGGCCATCCGATACACCGCGGCACCACTCCCCTGAACTCCACCCCGCCGGGTGCACGCTTACCGCGTAGCCCCGCTCCGCGCCGGCCGGGCCCGGCCGGCGCCCCGCCGGCATCGAGCGCCATCGACTACACCGGCGCCGGCACCGGACCGGCCGGAGCATCGGTCGACCGGCGCACGGCTTCCGCAGCCCGGCCGACCCCTTCGACCGTTTGCCGCCGTTTTCTCGCTGTGGATACCGTCTGGCCCGATGGCTGTCGACTCGATGTTCGATTCACTGGACGGCCTGTCCGCGGGGGATGCACTGACCGGCGGCCTGGTTCGGCGCGCGAGAACCGTTACCGCGCTGGCTGACCGAGACCCGTCTCGGCCACCGGCGCAAGAACTCCGGCTTCCGCCGCCTCCGGCACCGGCCGTCGAAAACCTCGTAACTCGGACCGCCAGGGAACCACAACACCGGCACCGGCATTCTCGGCGAGGGCAGGGTCAGCGCTCCCGTTCCAGCTGGGCCAGGCGGGCGAGTGCGGGCATCGCGGCAGCGAGCGCCCGGCGGTGGGCGGTGGTCAGCTCCGCGATCATCGGCGCCAGGTGCCGGACCCGATCGTCGTGGCGGGTTTGCCGCACGTCCCGCCCCACTTCGGTGAGTTCGACGAGGACGGCCCGTTTGTCGTCCGGGTCGCGGCGGCGCAGGACCAGGCCGTCGCGTTCCAAGCGCGCGATGAGCTGGGTGATGCCCGGCTGGGTGAGCTGCTCGGTTTCGGTGAGATCGGTCAGCCGGAGCGGTCCCCGCCGGGCCAGCGTGTCGAGTACCGACAGCGTGGTGAACGGCAGTTTCTCCCGGACCGGGATCCGGATATAGCCGCGGTTGAAGTCCTCGATCACCGCGGCGAAGGCGTCCACGTCGAAGTCGTCGTCCACCCGAGCCACTATAACGGCGATTTATACAAGTTGCTTAAATAAGCCACTTATGTATTCTGGCGACCAGACCGAGGAGGCCGGATGAGCGATACGACCCCGGGGACGTTCCCCTTGACGCCGACGACGATTCACATCCCCGACAGCGTGCTCGCCGACCTGCGGCACCGCCTGGACCTGACCCGGCTACCCGAGGACAGCGGCAACGAGGACTGGTATTACGGCGTTCCCGTGGCTGTCTCCAGGAACTGGTGGACTACTGGCGCGACGGGTACGACTGGCGCGCGGCCGAAGCCGAGATCAACTCGTACCAGCATTTCCGGGTCGATATCGACGGGGTCCCGGTGCATTTCATGCGCAGGCCCGGCGTCGGCCCGGCTCCGGTACCGCTGATCCTGACGCACGGCTGGCCCTGGACGTTCTGGCACTGGTCCAAGGTCGCCGGTCCACTGGCCGACCCCGGGGCGCACGGCGGTGACCCGGCCGAGGCATTCGACGTGATCGTGCCCTCGTTTCCCGGCTTCGGTTTCTCCAGCCCGCTGACGAACCGCCCGGATCTGAACTTCTGGAAAGTCGCCGACCTCTGGCACACGCTCATGACGGAAATCCTGGGCTACGAGAAATACGGCGCCGCCGGCTGCGATGTCGGTGCGCTGGTCACCGGGCAGCTCGGCCACAAGTACGCCGACGAGCTGTATGCCATCCATATCGGCTCCGGACTGAAACTCACCCTGTTCAACGGCGACCGCGCCTGGGACTACAGCGGCGGGCAGCCGATTCCCGAGGGCCTGCCCGCGGATGTCCACGCCCGTTTCGTGCAGCTGGACAAGCGTTTCGCCGTCCACCTCGCCGCCCATCTCCTGGCCCCGAGCACCCTCGCGCACGCGCTGTCGGACTCCCCGGCGGGCATGCTGGCGTGGCTGTTGGAACGCTGGTGGAAATGGAGTGACAACGGCGGCGATATCGACACGGTGTTCAGCAAGGACGATATCCTCACGCACGCCACGATCTACTGGGCCACCAACACCATCGGCACCTCGATCCGCCTCTACGCCAACAACAATCGCTACCCTTGGACGCCGTCCCACGACCGGCTCCCGGTGGTCCAGGCACCCACCGGGATCACCTTCGTCGGCTACGAGAACCCGCCCGGTATCGGTACAGCCCAGCGTGTCGAGCATTTCCGCACCGGCGATCGGGCCCAGTGGTACAACCACGTGAACCTCACCGTCCACGACCGCGGCGGGCATTTCATTCCGTGGGAGATCCCGGACCGCTGGGTCGACGATCTCCGCCGCACATTCCGTAACCGGCGCTGACGCGAGCACACCGCGGTCGGCCGCGCGCCCACGCCCACCGGTCCCGTAACGGTTGCGGTCAGTCGCGCGAGCGGGCAAGAACGAGCGGTATGCGGGTGCTGTGCAGGACCGCCTGGCCGACCGAGCCGAGTGTCATCCCGGCGAAACCGCCGCGGCCGTGGCTGCCCACGACCATCAGCTGGGCGTTCTCGGATTCCGCCAGCAGGCGGCGGGCGGGGCGGTCTTCGGCGACGATATGCGTGACGGGCACATCGGGGTAGCGTTCCGACCGCCCGGCCAGGCTTTCCGCCTGCATGGCGCGGGCCTGTTCCTGCATTTCCTCGCGGGAGGTGTAGCGGAAGAATTCCGACCAGGTCGTCACCGCGATCAGGCCGACGCTGCCGCGGGCGGCTTCCTCGAAGGCGATATCGACGGCTTCCTGGCTCCGTGGCGAACCGTCGACCCCGACCACCACCGGCCGCTGGGACAGATCGCGCACCGGTTCCTCCGCGTCCGGGATCACCGCCACCGGACAGCGCGCATGGCGCGCCAGTGATGTGCTCACCGAACCGAGCAGCAGCCGGCCGAGAGTACCCAGGCCGCGGGTGCCGACCACGATCATCCGCGCGTCCGGCGACAGATCGATCAGGACGGTGGTGGCCCCGAGGTCGGCGACCGTGGTCTCGATGGCGAGTTCGCCCGCGGTTTCCCGGGCGGTCTCGGCGGCCGAGGTCAGCAACGCTTCACCATCGGCGCGCAGGGCCTGGTTGTCGAGGCCGACCACACTGATCTCGGGTCCGAAGGTGACCGGCGCACCGATCGCGTGGACGAGCCGCAGCGGGCAGCGGTGCAAGGCGGCACGGCGCGCAGCCCACCGCACCGCGTCCAGTGACGTCGGTGAACCGTCGACGCCGACCACGATCGGCGCTTCGGAATGTACGGCCATATCGGGTTGCCTCTCGCCTCGCCCAGCTCGGTGCGGCGGAATCCGCCGGTGCTCCCCATCCCGTCGAGGATATGGCGGGACCGGCGCCCCGATGTGCAGGCGCCGGTCCCGTGTCTCACCGCAGCGGCGTGATCAGCGCAGGTCGTACCGATCGTTGTTCGCGACCTTGACCCAGGCGGCCACGAAGTCGCGCACGAACTTCGGCCCGGCGTCGCGCTGGCCGTACACTTCGGCGACCGCGCGCAGCTGCGAATGCGAGCCGAAGATCAGGTCGTTGGCGGTGGCGGTCCACTTGGGCTGCCCGGTGCGCCGGTCGACACCCTCGTAGACGTTCTCCGCCGATTCCGACGGTTTCCATTCGGTGCCCATATCGAGCAGGTTGACGAAGAAATCGTTGGTCAGCACACCCGGCCGGTCGGTGAGCACCCCGTGCTTCGTGCCGCCGTGGTTGGCTCCCAGGGCCCGCATCCCGCCCACCAGGACGGTGAGTTCCGGGGCCGTCAGGTCGAGCATGTAGGCGCGGTCCACCAGCAGGCGTTCCAGCTGCGCCTTCTCGCCGCTGCGCACGTAGTTGCGGAAACCGTCGGCTCGCGGTTCGAGCACCGCGAACGATTCCACATCGGTGTTCTCCTGGGTCGCGTCCGTGCGGCCCGGGGCGAACGGCACCGTGATGTCGTATCCGGCGTCCTTCGCCGCCTTCTCGACCGCGGCCGAACCGGCCAGCACGATCACATCGGCCAGGGAGACCCGCTTCCCGCCGGTCGCCGAGTTGTTGAAATCCTGCTGGATCCCTTCGAGGACGGGCAGCACCTTCGCGAGTTCGGCCGGTTCGTTGACCTCCCAGTTCTTCTGCGGTTCGAGCCGGAGCCGGGCGCCGTTCGCGCCGCCGCGCTTATCGGTGCTGCGGAAGCTGGCCGCCGACGCCCACGCCGTCTTCACCAGCTGGGCGACCGACAGACCCGATTCGAGCACCGTGCTCTTCAGAGCGGCGATATCCGCGTCGTCGATCAGTTCGTGGTCGACGGGCGGCACCGGATCCTGCCACAGCTGCGGTTCCGGGACCCAGGGGCCGAGATACCGGCTGATCGGTCCCATATCGCGGTGCAGCAGCTTGTACCAGGCCTTGGCGAATTCCTCGGCGAGTTCCTCGGGATGCTCGAGCCAGCGGCTGGTGATCTCCCGGTAGATCGGGTCCTCGCGCAGGGCCAGGTCGGTGGTGAGCATGCTGGGAGCGCGGGCGGGGCCGTCGAACGGGTCCGGGATCGTGCCCTCCCCGGCGCCGTCCTTGGGTTTCCACTGCCAGGCTCCGGCGGGGCTCTTGGTGAGCTCCCATTCGTAGCCGTAGAGGTTCTTCAGGAAGCCGTTGCTCCACTGGGTGGGAGTGGAGGTCCAGATCACCTCCGGTCCGCCGGTGATGGCGTCGCGGCCGACCCCGGTGCCGTGGGCGCTCTTCCAGCCCAGCCCCTGCTGCTCGATGGGGGCGGCTTCGGGTTCCGGGCCCACCAGATCGGGGTTGCCGGCGCCGTGGGTTTTACCGAAACTGTGGCCGCCGACGATCAGCGCGGCGGTCTCCACATCGTTCATGGCCATGCGGCCGAAGGTTTCCCGGATATCGCGGGCGGCGGCCACCGGGTCGGGGCGGCCGTTGGGCCCCTCCGGGTTCACATAGATCAGGCCCATCTGGACGTTGGCGAGCGGCCCGGACAGTTCCCGGTCACCGCTGTAACGTTCGTCGCCGAGCCAGGTGTCCTCCGGACCCCAGTAGATTTCCTCGGGTTCCCAGATATCGGGGCGGCCGAAGCCGAAGCCGAAAGTTTTGAAGCCCATCGACTCCAGGGCGACATTACCGGCGAAAACCAGCAAATCCGCCCACGAGAGCGAGTTTCCGTACTTCTGCTTGACCGGCCACAGCAGCCGGCGCGCCTTGTCCAGGCTGGCGTTGTCGGGCCAGCTGTTGAGCGGCGCGAACCGTTGTGCGCCCTGGCCACCGCCGCCGCGGCCGTCGGCGATGCGGTAGGTGCCCGCGGCGTGCCAGCTCATCCGGATGAACAGGCCGCCGTAATTGCCGTAATCGGCGGGCCACCAATCCTGCGAATCGGTGAGCACCGCCGCGACATCGGCCTTCAGGGCCTCCACGTCGAGTTTCGCGAATTCTTTCGCGTAGTCGAAATCCTCACCCAGCGGATTGGCCTTGGACGAATGGGCGTGCAGTATCGAGACGTCGATCTGGTCCGGCCACCAGTCCCGGTTGGTGTGCGGGCGGCGATCGGTCTTGGGGGTCGGCGACGGAATCGCCGGATTCTCGCTTTCGCTGTTACTCGAGGTCCCGGTCTCCGGAGCGGGTGGACGGCTATCGGAGGTCACGATATTCCTTCCTGACGAGTGGTGCGGGCTGCTATCGGAAATGTGCGGATCTCGCGCAATCGGGGCATTGGCCCCAGTAGATGACCTCGGCTTCGTCGATCGTGAAACCGCGGTCGTCGGAGGCGGTCAGGCACGGGGATTCGCCGACCGCGCAATCGACATCGGCGATCGCCCCGCAGGTCCGGCAGACGACGTGATGGTGATTGTCACCGACGCGGGTCTCGTAGCGCGCTACCGAGCCGGACGGCTGGATACAGCGCAGCAGACCCGCGGCGGTGAGCGTACGCAACGAGTCGTACACCGCCTGATGGGATACCGCCGATAAACGGGACCGCACGGCCCGGATGATCGAATCCGTATCGGCGTGCGGGTTGTCGTGCACCGCGCTCAGCACCGCGACCCGCGGAGCGGTCACGCGTAGCGAAACTCCCCGCAGCATCTGCTGGAATTCCTCGGCCGTATGCACACCGCAAAGTCTCGTCCGTTATCTGGAATGGGTCAAGGATATGCCCCATCGTTCCTGCGTACGGCGCCGAGCCGCCCATACCCGAACCGCGATCCGGGCGCGAACACGCACTCGATTCGCGCGATCGGCATCGCCTATCGCCCCGGCCGGCACCCGGCCGCCGCCCCACACTGACGCTATGACCACTGTGCGGCACGGGGTGGCGACGACCACCCGAACTACCCGGGGACGCGTCGTTACGGCGGACCATCCGCAGGCCACCCTCACCGCCGCTCGTGCCGAGGCGGCCGAACTGATGCCGGCCCGATGAGCGCCGGCCACCCGCCCACCGATCACCCCGCCCCGCCCGGCCCGGCCCGGGGGGTGATGTATTATGGGGCGGAGAAGCACCCACACCAACAGCCAGAACCAGCTACCCGACTTGATTGCCACGCTTCGGAACATCGAGGCGGCTTACATGGAGTTCCGGCGGGTTCTCGGCACCGGTACGCGACGGCGCCAACGGATGCTGGCGCATACAGAGGATG
>NZ_JARWPM010000017.1 GCF_029869215.1 Nocardia carnea | reverse complement strand
CACCCTGGGTGGACTTTGGGGGGGTTTTTCCCTGGGCCCCGGGCCCCCCCGGTACTTAATGCGGCTCGCGCCACTCGGGGGCCGCCGGCGGGGGGGGCGGGCCTTTCTCGCGCTCGAGGCAGGTTTCCGAGTCGGCGGCATCGTTACGCCGGCGATGAACGACGGCAGGCGGCCGATCGCTACGCATGCGGTCCAACCAGCCCCACCGCCCGCCCGGGAGTCCGCGTAGGGCTCGTCTACCTGCCGTTTTGGTTGGTTCGGGGCGTGTCCTGTACTCTTTGTCCTCGGCGGTCGGTTGATATTCAACAGCTGCCCCGCGGGTCTATAGCTCAGGCGGTTAGAGCGCTTCGCTGATAACGAAGAGGTCGGAGGTTCAAGTCCTCCTAGACCCACATTCTGTATATCGACGACCTCCACCGGTACCGGTTCGGAGGTCGTTTGCTTTATCCGCGGTGGTTTGCTGCCGCCGGGTACAGGTCCTGCCGGTACGGTCCCACAGAGTTAGGCTGAAGAAATGAAATACGTTCTCACCATCGGAATTGTCGCTGCTGTTCTCATCGGTATCAGCAAGCTGCGTCGGCGCGACGAAGACCTGTGGCACGAGGTCACCACTCGCTGACAGCGGCGCCGCGGCCTGACGCCCGCGGCTGATCAGGGCCGGGCCAGCAGTTCGATCACCGAGGACACCTGCGCGGTGGACGGTGTCGGAAGGTTGTCCCGGCCGTGGATCAAACCGAGACCGATATAGACCATCGCGCCCGCGCGCAGCCGGGCCTGGCTCTCGTCGAAGCCCAGGTCGAGCATGGTTCGTTTGACGGTTTCGAACACTCGCTGATCGAGGTTGCGCACCGCGGCCGCCACCTTGGGATTATGGCGTGACCATTCCCGCACCGTGGTCTCCACGATCCAGTGGCGCTGATCCACCAGCATCGCGGCCATTTTCTCGATCCGTTCTTCCACTGGGATAGCCGCGAACGCTCCGAGTTCGCGAACCGTTTCGCTCTGTATCGCGCTCCACCGGTCCGCCATGGCCGCCATGAGCTGCTCGATATCGTCGAAATGCCAGTAGAAGCTGCCCTTCGTGACACCGAGCTCCTGGCACAGCCGCTGGATCTTGATGGCCCCCATACCCTCGCGGGACAACAGATTCAGGGCGCCGTCGACCCAGTCGTCATGGGAGAGCCGGGCGGTCCGCCGCCGTTGCCGTTGTTGAGCCTGGGCCTTCTTGGATTTCGGCCGGTGCGCCGCGGAAGAATCGCCGGACGGTCCGGCAGCGTCGGAATCCGCCGCCGTTTCCGCCGACCGATCGCCGCTGAGTCTCATACTCCGATGGTAGGGGAGCCGTTCGGCACGCTCGAAGGATCGGTGATTACCCGCGAGCGGCCGTGGTGGGCCACCGAGGCCGGGTCGACAACGTGCCGAATTCCGGGAACTTGCGATCTTCCGCCTTTCCGTACTGTTGGGTACTGTACTTCCATACATTTGAGTATGGTTCGAGCTCGCGGCATCGCAGGCCGGCGCGGGCAGGGAGGCAGTGATGTCGACACCAGCGGTGGCACCGGATACCGACGACCCGGCCGTCCGATGCCCGGAGGCATTCCGGTACTGGCAGGCCCGGGAAACACCCTGGGTGCGGCGGGCCGAACGGCTGGTCCGGGCCGTTACCGGCAGCGAACTCTTCCCGACCGACGAACAAGCTCGGGCGTTGTGTGCGGATATGTTCACCGGCGATCCGGTGGCCGAACGTTTCGTCGCGGAGGTGATGCACGGCGAGGCGGGTCGCGCGAACGGCCGCCTGCTCCTGGAAGCGGCCCTGCGTGACGGAATCGACAGCATCCCCGACCCGCCCCCGGCCATGCGCGCGTTGTTCGACGAATTCGAAACGGTCCCCGAATGGGTGCGGCCGGAGCTGGTCGAACGCGGCGCGGCGGTATGGCGCCGGTGGGGCACCATGCTCTTCAGCTTCGCGGGCGCGGAAACCCTGGAGATGTACACCGAATCCGCTGTCGCCACCCCGCTTTCGCTGGCCGGCGGGTACGCCGGTGAGAGCGCACTGCGCCGGTTCCTGGAAACCTGCCGCTTCTGGATGGATGTCTCCCAGCCCGGTGCGCTGCTGACGCCCGGCTCGCCGGGGCGGGCCACCGCGTTGAAGGTCCGGATCATGCACGTCTCGGTGCGGGCCGGTGTCGAGCGGCATCCCGAATGGGATACCGGGCGGTGGGGGCTGCCGATCAGCCAGACCTACCAGTTGCTGACCCTGATCGCAGGCAGCACGATCCCCGGTCTGGGCCTGTGGGCTCTCGGATATCAGACCAGCCCGGCGGAGTTCCGGGCGCTGCTGCATTTCCAGAAGTACATGGGTTACCTGCTCGGTGTGCGGCTGAACTGGCATCCGGAAACCGTGCCCGACACCCTGCGCGTCATGGCGATGACCATGATCGCCCGCGCGCACGACGCCGGCGAACCGGGTGCCGAACTCATCGAGTCGTATCCGGCGGCCTTCGCGCCCAGACCGGATCAGCGGGGATTCGCGCGCCTGCGGGCGCACTACAACTACCGGATCAACTCCGCCTACCCGGCGCTGTACATGCTGCCCAGCACCCGCCGCAGATACCGGATGCCGGCGGCATTCCCCTGGATGCTGCTGCCGATCGCCCGGATTCCGCTGGTCACCGCAGTGGAACTCGCGCGCCGGGTACCGCCCGTCGGCCGCCTGCACGAGAAGGTCATGCTGTGGCATCGGGAGAACTGGTACCGCGAACAGATGCAGGGCCGCGAGGCGCAGTTCGAGGCCACCGGCGCGCTACGCAGGTAACGGCGCCCGCTCCGGCCGGGTACCCTTGTTTGACGGTGTACGTGCGGAAACGCTACTGTTTCGCAGGCGACTCACCGTAGTCGTCCGTATGCCAGGGGCCTTAGCTCAATTGGCAGAGCACTGCCTTTGCAAGGCAGGGGTTAGGGGTTCGATTCCCCTAGGCTCCACTCCCGAACGCTCCCGACCCGTATCGACGGGCCGGGAGCGTTCGGCGTTTCCGGTCGCTCAGCCGGCCTGGGGACAGCTCATCAGGTGGTCGCGGTGGCGGTCGCCCCATTCCTCCAGCGGGCGGAGGGCCCGGGCGAGGTCTTCGCCGAGTGGGGTGAGTGAGTATTCGACCCGGGGTGGCACCTCCGGGTAGACCTCGCGGCGGATGATGCCGGCCGATTCGAGCTGACGCAGGTTCTCGGTGAGCACTTTCTCGCTCACCCCGGTGAGTGCCCGGCGGATCTGCCCGAAGCGCTGCGGACGCGCGCCGAGCACCCACATCAGATGCAGTTTCCATTTGCCGCCGACAGCGTCGATCGCCAGGGACATACCGCACACATCGTGATACGTATCACTCGATTCGGTCACCGCGTCCTCCTGAACTCGATACGTACCCCGGGGTGAGCAGCCCCCCTCGAACGTACGTTCTTGCCCACTTTACCTGCGCGAACCAGTATCGGTTCCGGCGCCGGCAACCATCTGAACCACTATCGGAAGAGGGCATTCGATGTCTCAGCAGAATATTCGGTCGGTCAGCGTGATCGGGCTCGGCCCGATGGGGCAGGCGATGGTACGGGCTTTCCTGGCCGCCGGCACGGAGGTCACCGTATGGAACCGCAGTCCCGAGAAGGCCGACGCCATGGTCGAATTGGGCGCGAAGCGGGCCGCGACTGTCGCCGAAGCGGTGGCGGCGAACGAGGTGACCGTACTGAGCCTGACGCACTACGCCGCGATGTACGACGTGCTTCGCCAGGCGACCGGCGAACTGCGCGGGAAGGTGATCGCCAACCTCTCCTCGGATTCCCCGGAGAACGCGCGCCGGGGTGGGGCGTGGGTACGGTCGCACGGCGCGGAGTTCCTCTCCGGGGGCTTCATGTCGGCCGGTGACAATATCACCCACCCCGCCTCGTACCTGTTCTACAGCGGACCGCGTGAGGTATTCGACGCGCACGCCGAATTGCTGCGGCCGCTGAGCCCACAGGAGTACCTGGGCTCCGATGACGGTCTGGCCCAGGTGTTCTATCAGGCGCTGTTGATCGTCTTCCATCCGTGGATGCTCGCCTTCGACCAGGCGTTGGCCCTGATCGAGCGCTCCGGCAACGATATCGACCGCTTTCTGCCCTACGCCGTGCGTTCCGCCGAGGCGTATCCGTTCTTCATGGCCGAGTACGCGGCGGCCGCGAAGAAAGGCGGCTGGGGTGATCTCGCCTCGTTCGCGATGATGGACGCCGGTGCGCAGCACATCATCGATGCGAGCGAGGAAGCCGGGGTGGATCCGACCCTGTCGCGAGTCGCGCAGGAATTCTGGCGGCGGGCGCGCGCGGCCAGTGCCGAAGCGGGGCGGCCGGTTTCGATATTCGAGCTCATGGCGGCTCCGGCATCTTCCTGATGCCGTCGCCTCGGCTCGGGCACTCGGGGCTCAGCTGTGCGCCGGGCCGGGGGGGGGGGTTGGGGTAGGGCGCCGCCCCGGCCCCGGGGCGGAGAATTGGCCGGGGGGGAATAACCCCCCCGCGGCGGGGGGGGGGGATGAGGGGGGGGAGGCGGGTTTTCCGCCCCGCGGAACA
>NZ_JARWPM010000016.1 GCF_029869215.1 Nocardia carnea | reverse complement strand
ATCACCGCGGCGGCGGCGAGCGTGGCGGCGATACGCCGGCGCCGGCGATCGGCCAGGGAGATCGGCCGCACCTCGCCGGACCCTGCCGCCGGCGTGGCTCGGGTGTCGTCGGCGGCGGACAGACCGGCGAACCCCGGCACCTCGCTCGCTGCTGCCGGGGCGCGCTCGCCGCTGTCACCGAGCGGGACCGTCGTCTCCACGGACTCGGCGGGATCGGGGGCCACACCGGGGACGGCCGCACCACCGAGGGATTCGGCCAGCGCTTCCAGCCGGGCCGCGATATCCCCGGGCATCGGGCGGACGACCTGCTCGGACTCGGCGAGGCCGGCGAGTGATTCGCGGAGTGAATCCAGCGAATCGAGATAGGCCCGGGCCTCGGGATCCTGCCGTACGGCGGGCCACAGCCGGGCACTGAGTTCGGGGTCGATATTCCCGGCGTGCAGATCGGCGAGCAACTCCGCGGGGAAGGGAGGCTGCGGAACGGGGCTCATGACCTTCGCACCTCCAATGCTGCTGCGTCCATCTGACTCGGGCTTCGATTCGTGGGGTCGGTGGTGGTACTCCCCTGTGTACATACCGTGGGGGAGGAAAAATGTGTCACTGGATATGACGCTCCGCGGTTACATCCGGTTCCCCTCTGTATAGAAAGAATCCAGTTCGGTCTTCAGCCGTTGCCGGGCCCGTGCGCATCTGCTCTTGACCGTGCCCACCGGGACCCCGAGCAGTTCGGCCGCGTCCGCGACGCTGTAGCCCTCGACATCCACGGCCACTACCGCCGCCCGCTGATCCGGGGGGAGCTGGAACAGGGCACGTTCGAGGACGATGGAAACGTCGATCCGGCCGTAATGGTCCGCGTGATCGGATATTTCGGGCCATACGTCCGGCGGGAGCACCACGGCGCGCTGGGCTCGATTGCGCCGGATACGGTCCAGGCAGGCATTGACCACGATCCGGTGCAGCCAGGTGCGCACCCCGGATTCGGCCCGGAACGACCCGGCATTGCGGTGGGCCGACAACAGGGCTTCCTGCAGCGAATCAGCGGCGTCCTCGGGGGTGTAGCAGACCCGCGCCGCGGTCTGCCACAGATGATCGTTGTGCCGGCGGATCAGCTCGGCGAAGGCATGGGGTGTTCCGGCCGCGTGAGCGCGCAGCAATTCTGTATCCGATACGGAATCGAACCCGGTTCCTCGCGTCCCGAACTCGGGGGACGGTACCGCCCCCTCGCGAACCCCCGCATTCAATTCGGACGACAATAGCCAACCCCTTGGACAACCGCCCACGACAGCTCCGGCCGGCCGGTAGCCGGCCGATGGCGATTACTGCGTGCATTCAGCGAGCGGGACCGAACCCCTGATCCCACCGGCTCCCTCCTGGAAGCGCGGATCGTGATCATATCCCGGCAACCATTCGGCAGCAACCGGATTCGCGCCCCGGACGGGCTCCGTGGGCGCGGCGAACGTGCCGGTCACGGAGCTGATTCGAAGCCGAGTTCGGCGATCTCGCTCTGGAACTGCGCGCCCGAATTACCCAGGCCGGTGATCCAGACCAGAACGTAGCGCGACGCCTGATCGGTGCGCACCGGTACCTCCGTGACCCCGTCGCCGAGAACCGCCGTGCCGACCAGCTGGGTCTGATCCAGGGTCGGTGATTCGGTGGCGGAGGTGCGGATCTCGACCGAGGTCCCCGGGGTGGCCGAGGTGATCGTCACCTTGGTCAGGTTCGCCGGGCCGGGCAGCGTGGCCAGCAGTCCCACCCCCTTCTTGAGGGCCGGGAACTGCTGGAAGTACTGGTCGGTGCGCCACGCGGTGGCCGGATCGCCGTCCATCGCCGTTGCCGCCCCGCCGGGATCGTCCGGTGTGCCCTCCGGGGACAGCACCGTGATCCCGGAGATCGGCACCGGTACCCCGCCGGCGGCGTCGGGGGTCGGCGAGGGAGCGGCCGAATTCGGTGATTCCTCGGGCGCCCGGCTGGTGGTCAGGCCGATCACCCGCTGCTCGTTGAGCGGTTCACTGGAATCGCCGGGCGCGAAGACGCTCACCAGCCACCAGATCACGATGCCGACGACGAGGGCGGTGAGAATGCCCAGCGCCACCATGATCCACATCATCCGTTGCGACCGATCACGTTCGGCGGCCAGTAGTTCCGGATCGGCCAGGGATTCGTCGGCAGGTGCCGGGCCGCGCTGGCCCAGTCGGAGGACGGGGATGAAATCGGTCTTCTGGTCGACCACCGACGCCTGCTCCAGAACGTGCTGGATCGTAGCGGCGGTGCGGACGCCCTTGTTCGGTTCCAGCGAGCGCACGGCCACCGCGGAGATCTCGAAGGGCACCTCCGGCCGGATCTGGCGCGGTTCGACGGGGGTGCCGTCGGCCCCGAAATCGGCCAGGCGGAGCCCGCCGACCGTGGCGGCGGTACCACTGACCCCACCGGTGCGTAGCGGCCACCGGGCGGTGATGAGTGCGTACAGCATGGCGCCCAGGCCGCGGACGTCGCTTTGCGGGTCGGCATCGCCGAGCGTGCCAGGGAAGGCCAGGACCGCGTCGCCGGAGGCGCTGATGCGGATCCGGTCCGGATGGTCGATGGAGAGCGCGCCGCCGCTGCGGTGCGCCATTTCGGTGGCCGAGGCGAGCACCCGGATCGCGCGGGCGGCGCCGATCGGCGACGGGACCGTTTCGGCCATTTCGCGCAGCGAACGCCCGGGTGTCCATTCGGCCACCACGATGCCGCCGGAACTACCGCGCACCACATCCAGTACGCGGGCCAGGCCCGGCGAATTGATCCGGCCGAGCCGCAGTGTCCGGGACAGAATGGCCTGGGGGCCGTCCTGACCGGAGTTGCCGCCCGACTTCTGATCGGCGTCGACGAAGGTCAGCGCGACTTCCCGGTCGAGTTTGATATCGAGGGCCTGCCAGAACTTCAGCCCGCGCGCCCCGCCGTGATCGGCGAGCAACCGGTAGCGCCCACCGGCGACGGAGGCGCCGGGAATGAGTTTGGGCCCGCGTTGTACGCGGCCGGCCTGCGTCATCGGCGGTACAGCGATCATGCCGGTGTCGTAGGCCGGGTCGGTGGCCGATACCCCGGCGCCGGTGCGCTGAACATGCTCCTCGGACAGCTGAGCGTCCGGCCGATCGGCGAATTCCGGGCCCGCGTCGTCGTACTCCGGTCCGCCCTCCGGCTCCGGTGGGTGGGCGGATTCGGCGGGACCGATATCCGCCCGCTGGGTGCGCGCCTCGCCCGGCTCCGACTGCTCCGGGGGAACATCGGTGGACAGGCGACCGCTCGCCGGATTCGAGGAAGAATCGGCGGCTGGGTCCTTGCCCACCGCGTCGTCGCTCACCCTCGGACCTCCTTCGCCCTGGTATGCCGCAAACTCGGCGGATCTGCCACTTGTGCTGGTCTGCCGAACAGGGTACGGGAACTGGCCGCCCACGGTGCGATCAACCGAGTCCGGCCGAATCACCGGTAGCACCATTGTGCTCTGCGCGTCCATGGCCGAATCGAACCCGGAGTACGCGAGGTACGGGTCGGGACGCCGCAGGATCCGGGTGGTGTGCTCCTCTTCGACGGGTTCACCGAGGTCCAGCGGCGGTGCCGGCGGGGTGATGCCGAGGCGCCGCGAGATCGCGACCGTAATGGCCACGACCTCCGGAATCCCGGCCAGGCGCATCAAACCGAACGCGACCGCGAACATCACGATCGCGGTGATACCGACCCGGATGAACGAACCCGGGCCGCCCAGCGAATCGGTGAGCCGGCCCAGGCCCATCACCCGATCGGCGATGAGCATGACGGCGCCGCCGGCCAGCGAGGCCAGCAGTACCCGGCTGACCGTACGTCCCACATTGGCCATCCGCAGATCGCCCAGGCTGCGGTGCAGCAGGTAGCCGCCGATCACGGCACCGGTGGTGAAGCCGAGGCCGGTCGCGACGCCCAGCACGATCACGACCTGTTCGCTGCTGTCGGCGATGAGCGGTGCCAGCGCCGAGAACAGGATCTTGACCGCGGTGATCCCGAGGATGATCCAGGTCGGTGTCCACGCCTGTTCGCGCGCGTAGAACACCCGCAGGTGGATCAGCACCAGGGAATACGGAATCAGGGTGAACGCGGAGAAGCTGACCGCCGTCCCGAGGCGGGAGGCGTCGTCGGCGAACCGCGCGTACCCGAACAGCGCGTCGCCGACCTGCGGGCCCGCCAGGGTCAGGAAGGTGACGATCGGAATCAGCGCGATCATGGTGAGCCGCGTGGCCGCGGACAGATCGTCGACCACCGCGGGGGTGTCGTCGTTCGCCGCATTCCGGCTCAGCCGGGGCATGATCGCGGTGAGCAGCGTGACCCCGATGACGCCGTACGGCAGCTGCAGCAGCAGCCAGGCGTTCTGGTAGATCGCCGGGCCGGCCTCGTCGGCGTGCGAGGAGATGTTGTTGGCGAAAATGCCGCCGATCTGGCTGATCAGCACGTAGAGGATGATGGCCGCCGCCATCGTGCCGAACTGTTTGAGGCGGTTGTCCAGACCCCACAGCGGGCGCAGATCGATGTGCTGCCGGCGGATCGCCGGCAGCAGGCTGGCGGCCTGCACGATCACGCCCAGCGTGACACCGCAGCCGAGGACCAGCAGTTTGGGATCGCTCATCCGCACCGGATCCAGGGTGATCTCGCCGGGTGTCAGCGCGTAGAGGCCGAGGACCACCAGCACCACGACATTGTTCAGCACCGGCGCCCACGCACCCGGTTTGAACGCGCCCCGGGTGTTGAGGATGGCGGTGAACAACGCGGACAGCCCGTAGAACAGGACGGCGGGGACCAGGAGGAAGGTCAGCGCCGTGGTGAGCGCGGTATTGACCTTGCCGTCCGCGGAGACGAACACATGGGTCGCCAGGATCGGCGCCGCCGCGGTGGCCAGGATCGCGGCCGTACCGAGGATGACCGATGCCGCGGTGACCAGCCGCCGGATGAAGGACGCGCCGTTGTCGGGATCCTCTTGTTCGGCGCGGACCAGCGTGGGCACCACGATGGCGGTGAGCACGGCGCCGAGCACCAGTTCGGCGATCATGTTCGGAATCAGGCTCGCCGAGGTGAACGCACTGGCGATGGCGGGCCCGAGCACCGCCAGCAGCAGCAGCTGTTTGCCGAAACCGGTGATCCGGCTGATCAGGGTCGCGATCGCGATCGATCCGGAATCCTTGAGCAGTTTGGCCTGGCTGTTATCGGGTTTGTCCGCGACCTGCGGCTGTTCGGCCACGGCTGTCATGGGTCCGGTACGGGGCCGGTGATCGGCGCCCACCCGGGCCGGCGCGGCACGCTGCGGTTCGCGATCCGGCGGTACCCGGCGCAGCGGCTGCGACGGCGGCGCCTGCCGGTTCGGTGGGACCTGTGAACGCGCGGGGTGGCCGGGCGGTGATTGCTGCCCCGGACCGCGCTGCGGAAGCGGAGGGTTCGGTGGCCGGCCCGGTCCGCTCGGTGGCGAGTTCCGCCGGCCGTCCGGTTCGGGTGGCATGGGCGGCCGGTGGGGGTCACGGCCGGGTTGAACCGGGCGCATCCGCTGGGCCGGGAACGGCTCGGAGGGGGGTCCGCCGGGACGCTGAGGTGCCGGCGCGTCGGGTCGCGGGGTGGCTTCGGGACGTGCGGCCGGACCGGGGCGCCCTGCACCGTCGGGTGACGCCCCCGTGTTCGGGCGCGCGGGGGCAGGGTTCGCCGCGGGACCGCGCGAGGGCTGCGGTGTACCGGGCCGCGGCTGGGGACGACCGGTCGGTGTTACGGGGGGCCGGAACGCGGCGGGCCGGTTTGCCGGAGGAACAGCGGATTGCGCCGCCGGGCCCGGGGTGGGGCGGGCCGGTGGTACTGCAGGCCGCGCTCCGGAGGGCGGATTCGCCGGACGGGCACCCGCGGAGTTCGGCGGTGGTACGGCGGGCCGGGCTCCCGACGGTGGATTCGCGGGCCGGCCGGGCCGGGGACCTGATGCGGGGGGCGCGGGCCTGCCCATGCCGGGGTTCCGGTTGTCCGGTCCGGGAGGATTGCCCCGGTTCGGCGTATACCTGTCCTCACCCGGATGGGGGCCCGGGGGCGGAGCGGGTCGCCGGCCGGGCGGAACGGGACGGTTCGCAGGCTCGGCCGGTCGCTCGCCGCGGCGCAGCTGTGGCGGCGGCTCCTGGAACGGTTCGCGGTCGCGTTCCGTCTCGCGCGGGGGGCCGCTCATCTCCGGCTCCGATCCGGGAGTCGGGTACACCCGCTCCCACGGAGCGCGGGGGGCCCGCCGGTCTCGGGGACCGTCGGGCTGTTTACCGGGCTGTTGCCGATGAGCGGAGGATTCATCGTCGCTCATCATGCCTCCTGTATCGCCCGGACCCCCGCTTGCCGGTTGTCACCTGTGTCGTGCCGAACACTTCGCCCGGCGGCGCGCACCGAACTACCGCGGTGCGCGGTACGCCGTATCCGACCGCGCACCGGCACCGGGACAGGCCCCGGGAGCCGGTGCGTACACTCTTCCATCTTCCATGGGACGCGTGCGCCGGTCATCTCCCCCGCTCAACCGGTAGATGTCCGAACTGGGACACCCCGGCCTGTCGTCACACTCGCTCCCGGCGGCGGGCCGCCCGCAACGCCTCGTCGCTCACCTGGAGATCGGCCTGCTCGGCCGCCCGGCGCCGGGCCCGGCCCAACCGGATCACCCGCCGCCGGACACCGGGATCCACGCCCTTGTCGGCCGGATCGTGTTCGCCGTGGAATCGCCGCCACAACCGGCGCCCGGCGAGCAGGAACAGCAACGCGGCCGCACAGGCCGTGATGATCGCCAGAATCTGCCCGTAGGCGTTCGAACGCACCGAAATCGAGGTCGCGTGCCCGAGCGGGACCCCTTCCGGTGTGCTCAGCGAGATCGGTACGACCAGGTTGCGGCTGTCGCTCACCTCGGTCGGGATCTGGAACGAACGGGTGCCGCGCGGGGGCAGCAGTTGTTCACCGATATCGGTGATCTTGGTTTCCGGCGGCGCGTCGATCCGGAACCGGATCCGCATCGAAATAGGCAGATCATTGCGCGCCACCAGCAGCAGCGGGCTCGATTCGGAAGCCAGTGTGTACACGCCTCCTGGCGGGAGCACCGTCACCGATCGGTAGATCTCGTCCACCGCGGCGGTCGCCTTCTCGATCCGGCGCTGAGCGAACACCTCGGCTTGGGCGGTGGGGCCGCCCCGCCGGTCCGAGAGCGACAGCGCGCGCACCAGATCGTCACGGAGCGGGTTCAGGTAACTGCGCGGGGTCGGCTGGGTCTCCGGGACCTCCACCATCGCCGCCAGCAGCTGGGTTATCCGATGCGACTGATCGCGCGCGGGTATCGCGAAATGACCGGGTACGGCCTCCACCGCGGCCTCCGGAAGCGGCGCCGGCTGATAGGGCGCGGGATCCGGCGGCCGGCTCACCAGTTCGTCGAACGGCCGCGGGTCCACCAGCTTGTGCTCGGCCAGCAGCTCCAGCTGACGCAAGACAGCGACGGCCTCGTCGCGGTTGGCCCCCCACTGCTGCGGCGGCATGATCAGCTGCGACCGCGGGCGCGCCGGATCGGTCTGTAGCGCCCGCCAGGACACCGCGCCGAGCGCATCCTGCAGCCGGGCGCTGCGCGAATCGTTGGTCACCGGGTAGCGGGCCGGTTCGGGTACGTACGCCGGGGTCGGCGGATTGGAGCCGATACCGGCCAGCGCGGCGGCCGGCCAGATATCGAAGGTCGCCACCCGCAGCGCCGGATCACCGGTCGAGGCGCCGCCGCTGCCGGCCTGATTCGGTGGTGCCGGCGCCTGAGTGTTGGGCAGTTCCGGACCCGCCTGCCCCTCGGCCGGGGCCGGTGCGGTGACCACGTCCTGTTCCGAACCGTCGGCGGGCGCGGGAGCGGGCGGCGGCGCACCCGCGATACTCGGTAACCGCACCAGATCGGGCACGGTGGCGTATGGATCGCTCACCCCGCCCTCCGGGGCGACCGCGTTACCGGCGAGCACCGCGGTATCGAAACCCTGGGATTTCAGCAGTTGCGCCGCGGCCGGGTCGAGACTGCTCGAATCGGGCAGGGCCACACCGCGCACCGAGCGCGTGTTCAGGATCGAATCGACGATCGACGCGGGGTCCTGTAAAGCCCGTGCGGTCAGCGCGGGGTCGTTCGCCGCGGTCAGGGCCGCGATATCGACCTGGGCGAACGGTAAGGCCACCGTGCACATCGACGACGCCAGCGTGCGCAATCTGTCCAGCCATTGCTGCGCGGATTCGGTGCCGGTACCCGGCCGGGTCGCGCCGTCGGGATCCGACGGGCTGGCCAGCACCCGGTAATCCTTCGTCATCGCCTGCACGGTGAGCAGCAGATCCGGGTCGACGGCCAGGCAGATCGCCGAGGCCGGTCCACCGGCGGCGCGTTCGTCGCCGAAGACCGACTCCAGCGCCCCGACCAGCTCGTCCAGCCGGCCGCCGCGGCTCACCGAGGCCGCCAGCTCGTCATCGGTGAGTTCGACCGTCCGGTCCAGTTCGCCGGTCTGCCCGGCCACCATCCGCGGCCGGTCGGCCAGCGGCCACAGCAGTGTGGTCGCGACCGGTGGATTCGCCGGCACGGGCAGCGGCGGGGCGCTACCGTCAGCGGCCGCCGGCAGGCCGAGCACCGGGAGCAGGAACCGGGCGTCGTCCAACCGCGCCTGGCCGCCGTAATCGGGGGTCCCGTTCACATTCAACAGCAGCGGATACACACCCGGTTCGGTGATGTTCAGCGACTCCCCCGTACCGTCCCGCAGCGGCACCGACAGGGTGAACTGCTGCCGCTGACCCGGCTCCAGCCGCACCGCGATGTCCTGGAACGGCGTCGGATAGTCGTAGTTGACCTGATCCAGCTTCAAAGTAGTGCGCAGTTCACTGGGATCGGCGACGGCCCGCGCCCGCTGCACCCGGACGGCGACGGCCTCCACCCCGCGATCACCGATATTGGTGACCGTCCCGGTCACCGTCAGCACCGGCTCGCTCGTAGGGGTCACGGTGTCCGGGCTCACCGTATCCAGCGACAACTTCAGGAACTGCGGGGCCGCGGCATCCTCCGCCGACCCGGTCGGCTGAGCGTGTGCGGTGATCGCCGGCAGCGCCGAGGGCGCCGTCACCGCACCGAGGATGGCCAGGATCAGGACAATGATCCGGCTCGGTCCACGCGTCATCGCTTACCGGTCTCCATCCGGTCGATCAGGCGGTTCGCCACCTCGGCCAGCCTGCGCTCGTCGGCGTAGGCCAGCCTGGAGTTCAATTCGCTCAACGGCACCCAGTCGACCTGGGTGACCTCCACATCCGCGTCGGAGAGTTCACCACCGACCGAACGCAGCAGAAAATGATGCACTGTTTTGTGTACCCGCCGACCCTCGGTGACGAACCAGTAATCGATACTGCCCAATTCGGCGACCACCACGCCCTGAATACCGGTTTCCTCGGCGACCTCGCGAATAGCGGTCTGCTCGGAGGTTTCGCCTTCTTCGATATGCCCTTTGGGTAGGGACCATAGCAACCGGCCGCGGCGGTCGGTCCGGCCGATCAACGCGGCGCACCGCTGCTCCGGCGGCCCGTCCAGGCCATCGACGACCAGCCCCCCGGCCGAGGTCTCCCGCACGGTACGCATACGCGGTTTCGCCGCACCACCGGCCGAACCACGGCGCCGGGGCTGGCGGCGTCGACTGTTCGCACGATCGGCCGGAGACACTACGCAATACTAGAGCAGTGTTTATTTGCGCCGCCTCCGGCGGCGCCGGGGGGGGGGGCCCGGGGCGGGGGGGGGGGGGGGGGGGGGGGGGGGGGGGGGGGGGGGGGGGGGGGGGGG
>NZ_JARWPM010000015.1 GCF_029869215.1 Nocardia carnea | reverse complement strand
CTCCGCTGTTGCGGGGGGCGTGGGGGCGGGCGGGGGGGGGCGCGGTCCCGCCCCCCGCCCCCCCCCCCCCCCCCCCCCCCCCCCCCCCCCCCCCCCCCCCCCCCCCCCCCCCCCCCCCCCGCGGCCGTTTCCCACGCAGGGCAGTCAGTGCCGGGCGCCGCACGGCCGCCACGGCTCGGTGGGCCCGCAGCCCCGGGCTTGCCACCGACCCGATCGGGACACGGTCCGAAGCCAGAGCGGCAGGGCACGGTCCGGCGCCGACGGGCACGGTCCGGCGTCAGAGCGCCAGGGCACACTCCAGCGCTGACGAGGCAGCGCACACTCCATCGCCCGGGGCACGGTCCGGCGCCGGACGGGTTACGGCGGCGGAGGTCAGGACCGGTGCGGTAGGTTCTGCAACCTCACTTGGCCGCGCGCGACCAGGCGCCCGTCCTCATCGGTGACCACGACCTGCCACAACTGCTGCATTCCGCCGCGATGGATAGGGGTCGCCTCGGCGGTGAGTTTGCCCTGGCGCACCGCACGCAGGAAGTCGGTGGAATTGTTGACCCCGACCACGACCCCGCGATCGCCGTACCAGGCGGCGCCGCCGGTGCTGGCGAGGGTTTCCACGACGGTGCAGAGCACTCCCCCGTTCTGGATTCCGGCCGGCTGGTGGTGCCGTGGGGTGACGACCCATTCGCCGCATACCCGGTCCGGTCCCAGTTCGGTTATCCGCAGGCCCAGCAGGTCGGCGAAGGTGCCTTTATTGAGCTCGTTCATCTCTTCGGGGCCGATATCGGCGAACGACTGCGGGAGCCGGGTTTGCTGTTCCGTCATATCCCCACAATCGCACGGGGCCGGCAGCCGAGCGGAACCGGACGGACGGTACGACCGGCCACCGCGTCGGTTCCGGCCGGATAACCGCAGCCGCCTCCGCGGTGACCGAGACGAAGCCGGCGGCATTGCCGCGGCACTTCACCCGCAGCCCCTGTGAAAAGCGGGGGGGGGGCGGCGGGGGCGGGGGGCAGCTGTAACGCGCCCTGGGTGGCAGCGCCGACGGCTCCGGTTGC
>NZ_JARWPM010000014.1 GCF_029869215.1 Nocardia carnea | reverse complement strand
CCCCCCCCCCCCCCCCCCCGCGCCCCCCCCCCCCCCCCCCCCCCCCCCCCCCCCGGGCACGGGCCAAAACCACTCAGGGCCTCGTAAGACTCGGCACCGCCGTGGTTGCGTTCGGGTTCGGATGTGAGCACCGCCGAGGGCCTCGTAAGACTCGGCGCCGCCGTGGTCGGGTTGGCTTTCGGTGCAAACCGCATGCGTGTGGGGGTACGGAATGCAACTGATCGGAGCCTCAGCCGACCCGGACCGGGACGTTCGCCCAGCCGGCCACGTTCGTCGTCGTGGCCCGGCGCAGGCCCGCGCGGTCCACGGTGTACTCGGGCATGATGTCGAGCAGGGCGTCGAGTGCGATCCGGCCTTCCATCCGGGCCAGGGCCGCGCCGAGGCAGCTGTGGATGCCGTAGCCGAAACCCAGGTTGTGCCCGGAATGCGGGCGGTCGATATCGAAGCGGCCGGCGTCGTGGAAGGCGTTCTCGTCGCGGGTGGCCGAGGCCAGCAACATCAGGACGTAGCTGCCCTGCGGGATCGTCCGGTCGTGCAGGTGCACCTCGCGCCGGGTGTAGCGCAGGTCGTACTGCACCGGGCCGTCGTAGCGCAGGACTTCTTCGAACGCACCCGGGATTTTCGACCTGTCGGCGCGCAGGGCCTGCCATTGCTCCGGATGGTCGGCGAAGAGTACGGCGGCGATACCGATGAACTTCGCGACGGTTTCGGCGCCCGCACCGCCCAATAGCGAGATAAAGCCGGCGATTTCGAGGTCGGTGAGTTTGGTCGCGACCCCGTCGCCGCGATCCACTTCGGCCTCGATGAGGCGGCTGATCATATCGTCGCGGGGGCGGGCCCGGCGTTCCATGATCAGCCCGAAGTGGTAGCGGCCGACCTCCTGCAGGGCCTCTCTCGCTTCGGGGCGCATCCCGGTTTCCCCGGGCCGCCGTTCCAGCGGAATGGCATGCAACTCGCGGAGCCGGGCCCGGTCTTCGGCGGGTACACCGAGCATCGAGCTGATCACTTCGATGGGGAAGTGGGTGGAGAAATCGGCCACCACATCGAATTCCCCGGCAGGGATCCGGGCGGCGAACGTCGCGATGATCTCCCGGATCATCGGCTCCAGTTCCGCGATCGCGCGCGGGGTGAACACCTTGCGCACCAGATTGCGCATCCGGGTGTGCTCGGGCGGATCCATCATGATCATCATCGGGATTTCCGGTTTGACGTATTCCGGATCCAGGACCATATCCAGCGTGATGCCTTCGGCCGAGGAATAGGTTTCGAAGTCCTTCATGCCGGGCGCCACGTCGGCGTAGCGCGACAGCGCCCATAGCCCGTACCGGGGATTGAAGTGGGCGGGCGCCTCCGCGCGGAGGCGGCGGTAGATTTCGTGCGGCTCGCGGAAGAATTCCTCGGAGAACGGATCGAAGTCGATCTCGCCACCCGAAACACAGGTGTCCGTCATCGGACTCACCTCGATGCAGCTAGAGCTGGATGGAACGTGCCGCGTCGAGCTGTCCGGGGAGGTCGCGGTGCGAGGAGGCTGTCGGACCGGTCGGAGCGGTACCGATAAAGTGTTACATAACTTACAAAAAGTGTAAAGGATGTAAATGGCACCCGATGAGAGCTCGAACTCCTCGACCCGGACGCGGATCCTGCGGGCGACCTTCGAGGTGCTGAGCCGGCACGGTCACAGCAAACTGAACCTGTCCGATGTCGCGGCGACAGCGAAGGTTTCGCGGCCGACGCTGTACCGATTCTTCTCCTCGAAGGAGGAACTGCTCGCCGCTTTCGGCCGATTCGAGCAGCAGAACACCGAGGACGCTTTCGCGGCAGCGACCGCGGGGCTCACCGGCGCCGCCCGGCTGGACGCGGCCCTGCGTTACATGGTCGACCATCAGAACTCGTATTCGCTGGCCCGGCTCGTCGATGTGGAACCCGATCATGTCCTGGCGGAACTGACCCGGGTGATACCGGTGATGCGCGATCTCATCCGTCCCATGATCGACGGTGACAACGCCGATGTCGTAGCCGCGGCGATCGTCCGTCTCGCGGCCTGTCACTACGTGGTCCGCAGTGACGACCAGGCGACCTTCCTCGCGCAGTTGCGGCATGTGGCGGGTATCCCATCCGCGGGGCTGGAAATAGATAGTTAGCCTATGTAAGAATATTCGAGTGCAGCCGAACCCGGTGACCGATGTGGACGACACCGTCGTCGATCTACTGGTCACCGCGGGTCGGCTCACCCGTGCGGCGGGAACGCTCAGCGCCGACGACCTGCCGCGCGCGACAGTGCGCGCACTCGCCGTGCTCGAGGAACACGGTGCGCTGCGCGTCAGCGAATTCGCTCGTATCGACCGCACGTCACAACCCACGGCGACCGCGCTGATCGCGCGGTTGGTAGGGGAGGGTTACGCCTCCCGTCACCGCGACCCGGACGACTCCCGCGCCGTCGTCATCGCACTCACCCCGGCCGGGCAGGCCCGGCTCGCCGCCTCCCGCGCGGCCATGCGGGACGCGCTACCGGATCCGCTCCCCGGATTCGACGCCGCGCGCCTGACAGCACTCGCCGCGGACCTGCGGGAACTACTGGCGACGATCCGGGAATCGACCGGCAAACCTACGTAACCGAGGAAACACCGATGAGCATCACAACCAGGACGGCCACCGCGCCGGACAGTATGAGCGCGTCAGGCCCGGAGGCGGCAGCGCAGCGTAACCACGCAGGGCCCGCGCTCATACTCGATCAACACAGCACATCGACCGGGCAACCGAAAGCGGTCTGGGCGGTCGCCTTCGCCAGCGTTATCGCGTTCATGGGTATCGGCCTGGTCGACCCGATCCTCAAACCCATCGGCGAACAGCTCAACGCGTCGCCGTCGCAGGTATCGCTGCTGTTCACCAGCTATATGCTCGTCACCGGCGTCGCCATGCTCGTCACCGGCGTGGTGTCCAGCCGGTTCGGCGCGAAGAAAACACTGCTGGCCGGGCTGGCACTGATCATCGTCTTCGCCGCCGCGGCGGGACTGTCCGATACGGTCGCGCAGATCGTCGGGTTCCGGGCCGGTTGGGGCCTGGGCAACGCGCTGTTCATCGCGACCGCGCTCGCCACGATCGTCGGAGCGGCGACCGGTGGGGTCGCGCGGGCCATCATTCTGTACGAGGCCGCCCTCGGTATCGGTATCGCCACCGGGCCGCTGGTCGGTGGCCTACTCGGCGGCATCAGCTGGCGGGGACCGTTCTTCGGTGTTTCGGTGCTGATGGCGATCGCCTTCATCGCCATCGTCGTGCTGCTCCCCGACGGGCCGCGGGCCGCGAAACCGACCTCACTGGCCGCGCCCTTCAAAGCGCTGCGCCACCGCGGGCTGCTGGTCGTGAGCATTACCGCGCTGCTCTACAACTTCGGCTTCTTCACGCTGCTCGCCTACACCCCGTTCCCGCTGGATATGGGCACCTACGCGATCGGCTTCATCTTCTGCGGCTGGGGCATCCTGCTCGCGATCTCCTCGGTGTTCCTCGCCCCGAAACTGCAGGCCCGGTTCGGCACCCTGCCGATGATCGCGCTGGCGGTCGGGCTGTTCGCCGCCGACCTGGCGGTGATGGCGCTGTTCGCCGAGCACAAGCCGGTACTGATCGCCGGCGTGGTCATCGCGGGCCTCTTCCTGGGCGTCAACAACACCCTGATCACCGAGGCCGTCATGATCTCCGCGCCGGTGGAACGCTCCACCGCGTCCGCGGCCTACAGCTTCGTCCGCTTCGCCGGCGGTGCCGCCGCGCCGTGGCTGGCCGGCAAACTCGGCGAGACCAGTATTTCGCTGCCGTTCTGGGTGGGCGCCGCCTGTACCGCCGTGGGCGTTGTGGTGCTGCTCGCCGGGCGATCCGCCCTGGCCCATATCGACGACCACGACCCCGCCCCGCACAGTATCGAGGAAGCGCAGGCGGTGACGGTCGGAGACTGACCTTCACAAGAGGTTCGCAGGCAGGCCCCGCCCACCCGGCGGGGCCTGCTCGTTCCGCGGCCGCCGTTTTGCCCGATCGCATCGCCGAGGGATGGCTCACCCGGGCGTAGGGTCGCAGGTATGACCGAGGCGCAGCGAGACGAGGTCCGGGTCGAGACGAGCCAGAAGCGGGTGCGGGTCTACTTCGGCGGGCAGCTGGTCGCCGATACGCTCCGGCCCGCGTTGGTCTGGGAGATCCCCTACTACCCGGCGTACTACATACCGGCCGCCGATCTGCGCGCGAAACTCGAACCCGACGGTACGGTCCATCCGTCCCGGCGTTTCGGTGACGGGATCGGATACGACGTCGTGGTCGACGGCGCGACCGCGCGCGGCGCGGCCCGGAGTTATCCCGACTCACCGGAGCTGAGCGACCTGGTCCGCCTCGAGTGGACGGCGATGGACGAATGGTTCGAGGAAGACGAACCGATCTACGTCCACCCCCGCGACCCGTACTCGCGGGTGGATATCCTCGCCAGTTCCCGGCATATCCGAGTGGAAATCGATGGGGTCACGGTGGCGGATTCGCGCAACCCACGGATTCTGTTCGAAACCGGTCTCCCCGCTCGGTACTACCTGCCGCTCACGGATATCCGGATGGACCTCCTGCGCTCGTCGGACACGCGTACCGGCTGCCCGTACAAGGGCAACGCCGACTACTGGAACATCGAGGTCAACGGCACCGTATACCCCGACCTGGCCTGGATCTACCGCACCCCGACCCCGGAGAGTCAGAAGATCGCCGGACTGGCCTGCTTCTACAACGAGAAGGTCGACCTGTACATCGACGGCGAATTACAGGACCGGCCGAAGACACCGTTCGGGTAGGCCGACGCGCCCATCGGCGGGTCGCAGCCGCCCGGGTTACGTGCCGGGATCGCGTAGCCACTTGTGCTTTTCCGCGCAGTGCCGGGCGGTGGCGAGGACGTTGGCCAGGGCGGGTGAGGGATCGGTCGCGCGCCACAGTATCGAAAGGTCCGCCAGGATCGGCGGATCGACCACGTCACGGACAACGATGCCGGCGGCGGTTGTCGCGGCGTGTTCGGCGAACGACGCCGGGGCCAAACCGATCTCGCGTCCGCCGGCGAGCCGGGCGAGCATGGCGTACACCGGCGGTGCGTCGAATGCGCAGATCTCGGGTTCGAAGCCCGCTTCCCGGAAGGCGGCGACGATGCCGTCGTAGTAGACCGGGGCGAGGTGACGCGGGAACAGCAGCAGCGTCTCGTCACGGAGGGCGGCCACCGGGATCCGCGGGGTATCGGCGAGGTGGTGGCGGATGCTGAGCAGTGCGGCAACGGTTTCCTGGCGCAGGATCTCGCCGGCTACCCCGTCGACCGGCTGCGGTGCGAGTGCGAGACCGATATCCAGTTCGCCGGCCCGGATCCGTTCGGGAATCTCGGCGCTGAAGAATTCGCGGGCGTCGACCATCAGATCGGGGTGGTCCTCGCGCAGCGCTTCCAGAAGCGTGGTGAGGGTGTCGAAGCCGGTCACCGGGGTGTAGCCCAGCCGGATCGTCGTCGCGACCCCCGACCCGGCCAGCCGGGTGAGCTGCACGGCTTGTTCCAGCGCGGCCAGCGCTTTCGGCGCCTCGCGAACCAGTGTCCGGCCGGCGGCGGTGAGCTGCACCCGGCGGCTCGAACGGGCGAACAGCGGGGTACCGAGGGTTTCCTCGAGTTTCCGGATCTGATGACTCAGCGACGGCTGGGCGATGTAGAGACGGGTGGCCGCGCGACCGAAGTGGAGTTCCTCGGCGACGGCCAGGAAATAGCGGAGCAGGCGGGGGCTGATATCGATAGACAAATCCTACCGATCGGCGTCCGAACAAGTCTTGGACGCCCACCGGTCGGCCGCCGTACGGTCGGTTTCAGGCCACGGAAGAAGGACACAGCGTGACGCGCACCGGCAAGCTCGGGACAGCAGGGAGTGATCCGATCGATGTTTCGGCGATCGAGTTCGGGATCGACAGTTTCGGCGACCTGCCCCGCAACGACCGAGGGGAGATCGTCTCGCACGCGCAGGCGATTCGTGCCACCGTCACCGAGGCGGTCTTGGCCGATCAGGCCGGTATCGATGTGATCGCGCTGGGCGAGCACCACCGGCCGGATTACGCGATCTCCAGCCCGGAAACGGTGCTGGCCGGTATCGCGACCGCCACGAAGCGCATCCGGCTCGCCTCGGGAGTGACGGTGCTGTCCTCGGACGATCCGGTGCGAGTATTCCAGCGATTCGCCACCGTCGACGCGCTCTCGGGCGGCCGGGCCGAGGTGATCCTCGGACGGGGGTCGTTCACCGAGTCGTTCCCGCTGTTCGGGTACGACCTGTCGGATTACGAGGTGCTGTTCGAGGAGAAGATCGACCTGTTCCACCGGCTCCTGGACGAGAAACCGGTCACCTGGGCGGGCACCACCCGGGCCGCCCTGCACGAGGCGGATGTGTACCCGAAGACCGAATCGGGACGTATCGGCACCTGGGTCGGGGTCGGCGGGACACCACAATCGGTCCTTCGCGCCGCCCACTACGGGTTCGGGCTCATGCTCGCCATCATCGGCGGTGCCCCGGCTCGCTTCGCGCCCTTTGTCGAGCTGTACCGGCGGGCGCATGAGCAGCTCGGCACCACCGCGCAGCCGGTCGGGATGCACTCGCCCGGCTTCGTCGCCGCCACCGACGAAGAGGCCAAGGAACTGTTCTACCCCGGATACCGGGAAATCCACGACCGCATCGGGGCACTGCGTGGCTGGCCACCGCTGCGCCGGCAGGCATTCGACGCCGAGGTCGAACACGGATCGCTGTACGTCGGTTCGGTGGAAACGGTCGCGGCCAAGATCGCCGAGGCGATCCGGGTGCTCGAGGTGGGCCGGTTCGACATGATCTACTCCGCCGCCGGTACCGTTTCCGCGACTGCCCGGCTGCGATCGGTCGAGCTGTACGGCACCCAGGTGATCCCCAGGGTCCGCGAACTGCTGGCCGACCAGCCCATCGCGGCCCGAGCAGCGACGCCGCCCTACGAGAGGACACCTTGATGGCCGAGGGATTGATCGACAAAACCGGTGCAGCGGTGACCGTCGGACTCGAGATCGCCGATCCGATCAGCTCCTTCACCGTGAGTCTCGCGGGTGGAGCACCCGTCGGCCGGGCCGATTTCGTCGATGCGCCCGGCGCGGCCGGTACGCGGATCTTCTTCCACACCGAGGTGGACCCGGAGTTCGGCGGGCGCGGACTGGCCGGGCTGCTGGTGCGCGAGGCGCTCGCCGACAGCATTCGCCACCACCTCACCGTCGTTCCGGTATGCCCGCTGTTCGCGCGCCATCTGCGGACACACGGCGATGAATTCGTCGCGGCCGGTGGTGTGTTCCGCGGGCCGGTACCTGCCGATATGGATCTGGTCACGCGCGCCACCCGCAGTGAGGCGTGAGGGTGTACGCGACCGCGTGATCCGGCGCCGCGTCACACAGGCACACTGTCTCCGGTCGGTGGTGTGCGGATCGCGCCACGACAGCGGTATCGGATGCGGAAGACGGGTGTGGCCGTCGCCGCGAGAATGGAGTGACCATGCGTCCGTCCTTGGACAGAGTGATGCCCGAGGCATGGAAGGCTGCGGACGCGTTCGCGGCGGGTATTCGCGAGGCCGCGACGCAGCGCGGACTCTCGGTCCAGGAGTCCGAGTTCATCAAGCTGCGGGTATCCCAGCTCAACGCGTGCGCGTTCTGTATCGACCTGCACTCGCGCGAGGCGCGGCGGGCCGGGATACCGCAGCAGAAATTGGATTTGCTGCCGGCCTGGCGGGAGACCGCATTGTTCGACGACCGGCAGCGGGCGGTGCTGGCCATCGCCGAATCCGCTACCCGGCTGCCCCTCACCGAAGAGTCGGAGGCCGATCTCGCCGGTGCCCGGTCGGTGCTCGGCGAGGAGGTATTCGTCGCGGCCGAATGGGTGGCGGTCGCGATCAACGCGTTCAACCGGATCTCGATCCTCAGCGGGCATACGGTCCGTCCCCGCGATAACGAAGGGAAGGTCATCCGATGACCGATCTCGACCCGCACCCCGAGCTGAAAGTCCTGGATCGCGGGCAGCCGTGCACGGCGACCGAGATCCTCGAGCCGCGCCGCGTACCCCTCGGCGGTGTGCGGGAGATGAACGTATACCGGACCCTCCCGCAACGGCAGCGGTCACTGGTGGGGGCGTGGTGCTTTCTCGACCACTACGGTCCCGACGATGTCTCGCTGACCGGTGGTATGCAGATGCCGCGGCATCCGCACACCGGGCTGGCGACGGTGTCCTGGCTGTTCACCGGGCGGGTCGAACATCTCGACTCCGGTGGTAACGCGGCCTCGGTCGTACCGGGCGAGCTCAACCTGATGATCGCGGGCCGCGGTATCACCCACCAGGAACTCAGCAACCCCGATACGAGCACCCTGCACGGCGTGCAGCTCTGGTACGCGCTGCCCGACGAGACGCGGTTCAGCGAGAACGCGTTCGCGCACTACCGGCCGGAGCCGGTCGCACTCCCCGGCGGCACGGCGCGCGTATTCATCGGAGCGCTCCTCGGCTCGGTCTCGCCGATCGACACCCGGACACCCGACCTGCTGGGCGCCGAACTGATCCTCGAACCCGGCGCCTCGGCGCGGCTCACCGTGCGAACCGACTTCGAACACGCGGTCCTCGCCGAGAACGCGGAGGTCACGGTGAACTCGGCCGTCGTCGGCCGGCGTTCGCTCGCCTACGTCCCACCCGGCTCCGACACCCTGGTCGTCACCGCGGGCGATACCGGAGCCCGCGTCATCCTGCTGGGCGGTGTCCCGCTGGGGGAGCCGATCGTGATGTGGTGGAACTTCATCGGCCGCGATCACGACGAGATCGCCGAATTCCGCCGCCGCTACCAAGCAGAGCTCGGCTTCGAACCCGCCGACCCGGCGGATACCGGCAAACCTGCCTTGTTCGGCGAATTCCCGCCCGACCAGCCACCGCCACTCCCGGCTCCACCGCTACCGAACTCCAGGCTGGTCCCACGCGAGTAGCGTGCGGCCGAGCCGGGTCTGCCCGAACGCCGACGCTCGCTGAAGCCGGTACCCCTCGGGCAGCTACGCCTGCCGCGCGGATCCTGCCTCATTCACAGGCGACGGCCAGCCGGGTGAGCAGGCCGCGGAAGCGCGCAGCGTCCCCGGTCGACAGCGCGGAATCGAGGAGTTCGTCCTCGACGGTCCTGATTTTTCGCTTGACCTCGTTGTGCAAGGTACGGCCGGCGTGGGTGATGCGGACGGTGTGTTGTCGTTGATCGCCGCCCCGTTCTCGGCTGAGGATTCCCCGGGCGGCCAGATCTTCCAGGTGACGGCCCAGTCGCGTCGGGGGGGGGCGGTGCGTGCGATGCCGTCGTGAAGCCGTACGACCGGCGCTGGTGGGGCGGCCCGCCGGGCAGCGACGCCGAAACCCGGGATTACGCCGGGCGTAGCTCGCGACGCTTGCCGGAGTGAGCGTGGAGTACATCACGC
>NZ_JARWPM010000013.1 GCF_029869215.1 Nocardia carnea | reverse complement strand
GCTTTGGCCGCCGCGGCCGAGGCGGCCCCGGCCCCCCCGGCGGGTAAACCCGCCGCGCCCGGCCCGCCCCCCCCGGCGGGCGGCGTAGTGGGAGTGGGGGGGGTTGGGGGGCAGATTGGGGGGGTAGCCCGGTCCCGCTCGCGGCGGGCGGCGAGCGCTTCGGCTTCGGCTTCGTCGGCGCGGGGATTGGCGGCAACAAAGGCGGCCTGGGCTTCCCCGCGCGCGCATGTGGACGACCCCGCCGCGGCCGGGGGGGGCGCCGGGGCGAGGGCCCCCGGTCGGCCCCCCCGCCCCCCCCCACCCCCCCCCCCCCCCGCGCGCGCCCCCCCCCCCCCCCCCCCCCCCCCGCGGCCGTCTTCGTGGCAGTGGCGGTGGTGGCGGTCCTGATGGCGGTGATCGCCGTGACCGTCGTGCGCCGTGCGGCAGCGCCCTCCCCGCCGCCGAGTGCCGCGGTAACGGAGACGCGTTCCCCCGAACTGAAAGCCGCGCTGTGGGGTTCGCACGCCTATATAGCCGACGCCTTCCCGGAGCTACTGCCCGTATCGGTGGACGGAGTGGGTTATCAGGACCTGGTGGAGTGCCGCGCGGTCGCCGGGAACCTGGAAACGGTGTCGCTCTACGATCCGCCGGAGGTGGGCCGGGTCGCCTGCTTCGGCAACTACGAGCCGGTGGTGCTCGTGATCGCGACCTGCCGGGCCGATCTGGCCCCGATAAGCCCGGATCAGCTGCCCTGGACGATCGCCGGAGAAGAACGGTGGGAGCGCCCGTCCGGGTCGGGCCGGCTCGTCTGGGGCGAGTTCACGACCGTGCGGGGCGAACAGCGCGGCCGCCTCGACGTGCTCTTCGACGATCCCGGCCGCGCGCACTGCCGGCTCGAGGTGAACGGGATCGGGACCGGTGCCCTGCTACACGATCGGTGGTGGCCCGATGCACCGCTCTGATATCGGACCTCGGCGGGTGCCGGGAATCGTCGCCGCGGTGCTCGTGGTCGCCGGTGTGCTCAGCGGGTGCACCGTGGACGGTGAACCGGTTGCGGCACTGCCGGATCCGACGACGCTGGACACCGGCCCCTACGGTCTGGAACCGCTGGAGCCACCGGACAACGGCGACGAGAAATACGGCCGCATTTTGGAGTCGATGCGGATGGGGGAGGCGGTCATCGACCCGGTGGAGGCCGATCCGAGCCTGACCTTCGGTCTCGGCAACACCGCCTCGGTTCCCGTTCCGACACCGGCCACCGCCGGTTTTCTCGCACGTCCCGTGCGTGCGGTGCTGGAGCGATACGGCATGCTCGCCGGTTTCTCCGTGGGCGGTATGGATCAGGGCGTACCGGCCGAACTGGCCGTCGGCCGGGCCAGGCTGCTCACGGTCCAGTTACTGCGCTTCCCGGATGACGAATCGGCCCGGCTGGCGGCCGCCGATATCGATTCCGCCGATGCCGCGGTGAGCCCGGACAACGTGGGGATCGACATACCCGATCATCCCGGCGCGCACGCCCATTGGCGTCCGGCGGTGCCGACGATGGCCGCCGGGCTCGCGCACGGGCCGTTCGTCATCAGCGTGCTGGCCGGGCACACCGCACCCGATCCGGCGGTTCTCACCCGTCTGGTGAGCGCGGCGTTCACCGCGCAGATCCGGAGGCTGGCCGATTTCACGCCCACCCCGCCCGATCGGCTCGCCACCCTGCCGTTCGATCAGGACGGGATGCTGGCGCGGCTGCTGCCGGAGGCGCCCGGGTTGTGGCCGTATCCGGTGGTGCTCACCAACCGCAGCGACCCCAACGCGGGCTGGCGGACACGGTTCGATATCCGCGGGGTGGTCTACGGTCCGCGGGCGGGGCGGCGCTGGGGAGCCTGGGAGAAGAGCGAAGAGGGGCGGGGGATGATGCTGGCGGTCAATCGCCGGCATCACCTGGTACGGCATCCGGATGTGGCCGCTGCCCGGCGGGGCTTCACAAATACCGCTGCGGAAACCGCAGAACCGGGTATGCGGGCGGCGCCGGCACCTTTCGGGCTGCCGGATTCGCGCTGCGTCGAATCGCTGACCGTGGCACCGCACGATGTGCGTTTCTCCTGCCGGGTGCTCTACCGCGAATACGAGGCGATCGTCTACGGCCGGACCATCCGCGATACCCAGCAACGCGCCGCGGCCCAGTATGTACTGCTGGTGCGTAGCGATCGGGCGGACGGGTGACCGAGCCCCGGCCCGGCAGTGTGTTCGCGGGCTATCTGATCGAACGTGTCCTCGGCGGTGGCGGTATGGGGACGGTGTACCTGGCGCGGCATCCGCGGTTGCCCAGGTACGACGCGATCAAGGTGCTCTCCGCCGAACACAGCGCCGATCCCGGCTACCGTGCCCGGTTCATTCGGGAGGCGGAGCTCACCGCACGGCTGAACCATCCGAATATCGTCGCGGTGCACGATCGCGGTGTCGAGGGCGAACGGCTCTGGATCGCCATGCAGTACATCGCGGGTACGGACGCGGCGGCGCTGGTGCGGGCCGATATCTCGGCCGACCCGCGCCGCGCCGTCGGGATCGTCGTGCAGGCGGCGCGGGGGCTCGACGAGGCGCATCGGGCGGGAATGGTGCACCGCGATATCAAACCCGCGAACCTGCTGGTAGACGCGGCCGCGGGGAGGGGCGACCGGGTCCTGGTCACCGATTTCGGAATCGGCCGGGCCGCAAGTGAATCCACCGCGCTCACCGAGGAGGGGGCGGTACTGGCGACCCTCGCCTACGCGGCGCCCGAACAGTTGCGGGGCCTGCGGGTCGATCATCGCGCGGACGTCTACGCGCTCGGCTGCACCCTCTACGAATTGCTCACGGGCGGCAAACCTTTCCCCCGGCCCACCGCCGCAGCGGTGATCAATGCCCATCTGGTGGAACCACCGCCGCGGCCGAGTGCGGTGAATCCGGCGTTACCGCCGGAACTCGATATCGTCGTCGCCCACGCCCTGGCGAAGGATCCGGAGCACCGCTTCGCGACCTGCGGGGCACTCGCCGCCGCCGCCGAGGCCGCACTGTCGGGAATCCGCCCGGCCACACCACAACCGGGTGCCCGGGCCGGTGACATCTTCGTGCCGAATGACATCCCCCGCCCGTCCGGTGCCGGCGGCGATCCGCGGTCCGCTGCCACCGCCGTAGGGAACGATCCGTGGCAGCACACCGCCGACGGATGGCACGGCCCGTGGTCCGCCCCCCCCGCCCCGGGGCCCCCGCCCCCGGGGGGGCGCCCGGGCGCCGGGGGGGCGGGGGGGGGGGGGGGGGGCGGGGGGCGGGGGGGGGGGGGGGGCCCCCCCCCCCCCCCCCCCCCCCCCCCCCCCCGCCCGGCACGGTCAGCTGAGCCCGGCGAGTTTGTAGAGGACCAGGCTCCCGGCAACCGCCACGTTCAGGCTGTGGCCGGTGCCGACCATCGGGATCTCCAC
>NZ_JARWPM010000012.1 GCF_029869215.1 Nocardia carnea | reverse complement strand
GCTGCGTGGCGCCCGGAATTCCGCGTCGCCGGCGAATACCGGTTCCGGCAGTGCCCGATGATCCAGCTTCCCCGCCGGAGTCAGCGGAATCGCGTCCAGCACCATGATCGACGACGGCACCATATACGACGGCAACCGCTGCGCCACGTGCTCCCGCAACTCGGCCGCATCGATCGAACGCCCCGGTGCAGGCACCACATACGACACCAAAGCCACCGCGCCCGCGGCCCGCTCGTGACCACCGGCGGTCCGCTCGTGTCCGTAGGTGACGGAGAAGTCGACGGATTCGGCGGTGGTCAGCGCGGTGTCGATCTCGCCCAGTTCGATGCGGAACCCACGCACCTTCACCTGGAAATCGTTGCGCCCCACATACTCCACCGCGGGAACGCCCGAGGCATCACGCCGCCAGCGCACCACATCACCCGTGCGATACAACCGGGCGCCCGGCTCACCATAGGGGTCGGCGACGAACCGACCCGCCGTCAGACCGAACCGGGCGTGATAGCCACGCGCCAGCTGAATACCACCGACATACAACTCGCCCGCCGCGCCCTCGGGCACCGGGTTCAGCCGATCGTCGAGCACCAGAGCGCGCATACCGCGCACCGGCCCACCGATGGTCACCGGATCACCCGGACGCAATCGCCCGCTGATATTCGTGGCGATGGTCGCCTCGGTCGGACCGTACGCATTGTGCAGACGGCGCTCCACCTCATTCGGGCGCCGCTCGTCCACCCCGGCGGGCCGGTCCCGCTCGGTTCCGGGTGCGGTGGACCACCGGCCCGCAAGATCCGCCGTGAGGGCTTCACCACCGGCGATGATCACTCGGACACCAGCCAGATCCACCGGATCCAGCGAAGCCAGCACCGACGGCGTGAGGAACCCGACCGTCACACCTTCCCGGGCGATCAACTCACCCAACTCGGCCCCGCCATAGGTTCCGGTCGGCACCACGATCAGCGCACCCGCCGAACCCACCGCCAGGAGGAATTCCAGCATGGAGGCATCGAACGACGGCGACGCGAACGCCAGCGCCCGGGAATCCGGGGTCAACCCATAGCGTTCGACCTGTTCCGCACTGAAGTTCGCCAGACCCGCATGCGTGACCACCACGCCCTTGGGCAGACCGGTCGAACCCGAGGTGTAGATAACGTAGGCGGTATTCGCCGGGGTCAACGCCCGCACCCGATCCGCGTCGGTGACCCGTTCAGCGGAATACGAATCGAGAATCAGTTCGTCCAGTATCAGCCAGCACACGGTATCCGGCAGCTCATCGCGTACCGACGACACCGTGATACCCACCGGCGCACCGGAATCGGTGAGCATATGCGCGATGCGATCCTTGGGGTAGGTCGGGTCGATCGGCAGGAACGCCGCACCCGACTTGGTCACCGCCCATTCGGCCAGCACCGAA
>NZ_JARWPM010000011.1 GCF_029869215.1 Nocardia carnea | reverse complement strand
CCCCCGCCCCCGGGGGCGGCCCCGGGGGTGTTGCGGGCGCCCCCCCCCCCGGGGCACAAAGGGGGCAAAAACCCGCGGCGCCGCAGGCGCCGCAAAAAGATACAGCGACTTGCCGTGGGCTGCGGGGTGCGCAGTAAATGTATTCGACCAGGGAATACTCGGTGGTTTCGAGCGGACCGGGCGACCGGCGCCCGGCCGGATGCCGGCGGAGGTTTTCCATGGCGTTGACAAATCCGGCGCGTTCGCCGGGGATCGATCGTGAGCAGGTGGCGGTGAATCCCGTGTTCACCCGGGAGCCGGTCGAGGTGCCGCGGTTCCGGCTCCCGGACAGCGAGATCGACAGTGATACCGCCTACCAGATCGTGCACGACGAGTTGCTGCTCGACGGGAACGCCCGGCTCAATCTGGCCACCTTCGTCACGACGTGGATGGAACCGGCGGCGCAGGCGCTGATGAGCGAATGTTTCGACAAGAACATGATCGACAAGGACGAGTATCCGCGGACCGCGGAGCTCGAGCAGCGGTGTGTGCGGATCCTCGCCGATCTCTGGCATGCCGCGGATCCCGATCATGCCGTCGGTTGTTCGACCACCGGTTCGAGCGAGGCGTGCATGCTGGCCGGGCTGGCGTTGAAACGCCGCTGGCAGCAGCGGCGGCGGGCGGCCGGGCAGTCCACCGGGCGGCCCAATTTGGTGATGGGCAGCAATGTGCAGGTGTGCTGGGAGAAGTTCGCCGAATACTGGGATGTCGAGGCCCGGTTGGTGCCGATGTCGGGGGAGCGGTTCCATCTGACCGCCGGCGAGGCGGCGGCGCACTGCGATGAGAACACCATCGGCGTGGTGGCCGTGCTGGGTTCCACGTTCGACGGCAGTTACGAACCGGTCGCCGAGATCTGTGCCGCGCTGGACCGGCTCCGCGAGGAACGCGGCTGGAATATCCCGGTGCATGTGGACGGCGCGTCCGGTGCCATGGTCGCGCCGTTCTGTGATCCGGATCTGGAATGGGATTTCCGCCTGCCGCGGGTGGCCTCGATCAATACCTCCGGGCACAAGTACGGGCTCGTGTATCCGGGTGTGGGCTGGGTGCTGTGGCGGGATACCGCGGCGCTGCCCGAGGAACTGGTGTTCCGGGTGAACTACCTGGGCGGCCAGATGCCGACCTTCGCGCTGAATTTCTCCCGGCCCGGCGCCCAGGTGGTGGCGCAGTACTACACGTTCCTGCGGCTCGGGCGTCGCGGGTACGAACGTGTGCAGGGCTACAGCCGGGAGGTCGCGGTGGCGCTCGCCCGCCGGATCGCCGAGCTGGGCGCGTTCCGGCTGCTCACCGACGGCAGCCAGCTGCCGGTGTTCGCTTTCACGCTGGCACCGGAGGAGACCGGGTATTCGGTGTTCGATGTTTCGGCCGCCTTGCGGGAACAGGGCTGGCTGGTTCCCGCGTACACGTTCCCGGCCGATCGGGAGGATCTGGCGGTGCTGCGGATCGTGGTCCGCAACGGGTTCAGTCACGATTTGGCGGATCTGCTGGTCGGCGCCTTCGAACGGGCGCTGCCCCGGTTGCGCGCCCAGCGGGCGCCGCAGCGGGGTAAGGAATCGGCGTCCTTCTCACACGGCGCCGATGTCGATATCCAGGGTCCGGGGGCCGCCGGTGCTCCCGAAACAGGCCATGGGGACTGAGCTGTTCCCCGGGACGGCGATGACGCGCCACCGCGATGGGTGCGGAGCCGATCGCCGACTGCTCCGCACCCATCGAGGTGACGCCTTCGTCTCGGTGGCAAGTGCCGGCCGGCCGGGTGTCGTCCGCCGGTCGGCTTCCGGACGTCAGAAGGCGCTGCCGGTGCCCGGCAGGAAGTGCCAGGGCAGGGGCAGGCCGTGGCCGTGGTCCCAGCCGTGGTCCCAGCCCCGGTTCCAGCCGGGATGTCCGTGGCGGTGCCGGTAGCCGCGGTCCCAGCCGGTGCCGCGGTCGTGCCGGCCGTTCCAGCTGTGGTCGTGCCGGCCGTTCCAGCCGTGGTTGTGCCGGCCGTTCCAGCCGTGGTTGTGCCGGCCGGGGCGGCTGATATCGGTGACCTCGTCGCTGGGTGCGACGGCGACCGGATCGGCCAGGGCGGGGGCCGCGGTGACGGCCAGCGGTGCCAAAGCGATCACGGCGGTGGCGGCGAGCCGGGCGGCGAATCGGTGAGTGCGTGAGTTACGGCGCATGGTTTCCTCTATCGGTCTACCCGCCGGTGACGGGTCGTCTGCGGTAATCGCGCTGTGGGAAGCGCGTTTTCGATGAGCAAAACCATACCGCTATTTAACGGTACATTCAATAGGTGCTCGTTGACTCCGGGTTGGAGCGGTAGATGACACCGTGTCCGCGTCGCCTCGGCCGCGCCGTCACCGCTGGGAATCGGGTTCCTCCCGACGGGACGTGTGCGCGGGCGGGCGACTGTGCGTGAAAGCTGCTGCCGGTCAGTCTTTTCCGGCTTTCGTCGCAGGTTCCGTCGCTCGGTCGACGGCAGGCGCCGGCGGATCGAGCCGGAGTACGCACCGGGTGCGGCTGTAGATGGTCGGCATACACTCGTTGCAATGCACACAGGCCGACTCGGTCGCCGCATCGGATTGGATGCGCCGCAACAGATCCGGTTCCCGTAGTAGCGCCCGGCCCATGGCGACGAATTCGAAACCCTCGGCCCGGGCCAGCCGCATCGACTCCAGATCGGTGATCCCGCCCAGCAGAACCAGCGGCATCGACAGTTCGCGCCGGAACTGGCGGGCCCGCTCCAGCAGATACGCCTTCTCGTACGGGTATTCGCGCAGGAAGGCCTTCCCGATCAACCGGAAACCCCACCGCGCGGGACCGGGCAGTGTTTTCGCGAACTCCCGCCGCGGTGCCGCGCCGTGGAACAGCAGCATCGGATTGAGCAGCGAACTGCCCGCGGTCAATTCGAGCGCGTCGAGCGCATCATCGGCCTCCAGCCAGGACGCCACCTGTAGTGATTCCGGTAGCGAGAAACCGCCCCGGACCCCGTCTTCCATATTCAGTTTCGCGGTGACCGCGATCCGGTCGCCCACCGCTTCGCGTACCGCCCGGGCGATCTCGCGCGGGAACCGGGCCCGGTTCTCCAGCGAACCGCCGTAGGCGTCCTTACGCCGATTGAGCAGCGGGCTCAGGAACGAGCTCGCCAGATAGTTGTGCCCGAAATGGATTTCCACCGCGTCGAACCCGGATTCGACCGCCAGTTTCGCGGCCTCCGCGTGCGCGGTGACGAGGCCGGCGATCTCGGCGATATCGGGCACCTTCATCGGCGCCATCCCGAGCGGGCTGAAGAACCGGCTCGGTGCCAGCGCCGGGACCCGGTTGGACGCGGCATTGGCGACCGGACCGGCGTGCCCGAGCTGAGCGCTGGCCGCGGCGCCCTCGGCGTGCACGGCGTCGGTGAGCCGGCGCAGGCCCGGGACGGCTTCGGGTCGCATATAGATCTGATGCCGGTCGGTCCGCCCGCCCGGCGCGACCGCGCAGTAGGCCACCGTCGTCATCCCGACCCCGCCGGCTGCCACCTCGCGATGGAATTCGATGAGATCATCGGTGACCAGCGCCTCGGGGGTGCGCCCTTCGAAGGTCGCGGCTTTGATCACCCGGTTGCGCAGGATGAGCGGGCCGAGGGTGGCCGGGGCGAATACGTCGTTCATTTCGATCTCCTTCGCGGCTCGTCGATGGGATCCGCGGAGGCTGTCGCGGGGATATCGCATCATCGAGGGTCTTCGGTGGGCGCGGTCAACCCGGCAACGACGAAATCGCGCAGGGTGGCCACGGTGTGCGGGGGAATGGGGCGGTCGTCGGCGGCGGCCGCGCCGAAACGCATGATGATCAGGTCGAAGGCCAGCATCCAACGGCGCCGGCTCTCGCGTTCGGCCACCTGCGGTAGCAGCCCGGACCACGAGTCGATCCGGAACCATTGCTGCTGCCAGTGCACAACCTGCCGGCCGAGGACGCACTGGGCGAGCAGGCGCAGATGCAGCCGGCCCAGCGGGTCGGCCGCGAGATCGGTGAAGGGCGCGAGCACCGCGTCCACGATCTCGGCGACGGGGCGGCGATCGCTGGTGACCGCGGTGAGCCGGTCGGCCCAGAGGGCGCCGAGGCGGGCTTCCAGCAACGCCGCGACCAGGGCTTCTTTGGACCCGAAGTGATAGTGGACGGCCGCCGGGTTGGCGCCGGCCTCGGCGCAGATGCGGCGGACCGAGACGTCGTCGTAGCGCTCGGTGAGCAGCAGCCGTTCGGCGGCGGTGAGCAGGCGTTCCCGGGTGGCGGCCGCGATTTTCGGGGGCATGCGAGCCAGTGAACCACCCCTGCGCGCCGTTTTCAATCAGTGATTGAAATATTGATTGAGAATGACCCGGTCGAGCCGGGTCGTTATCCGATCGCAAACCCTTCCGCGCGTCGCATCCGCGCGATCCCGGGCATTCGGGGTCCACTGGGTTCCATGCGTCGCGAGGGTTGTTCCGCGGGGCCCGGCCGATTCGACGAGGAGGAGAACACGATGACCATCGAGATCCGCACGGTCACAGTCCTGGGGACCGGAGTGCTCGGTTCGCAGATCGCCTTCCAGACCGCCTATCACGGCTACCCGGTGCAGGCCTACGACATCAGCGAGGCCGCCCTGGACGCGGCCTCCGACCGGCTGGCCACGCTCGCCGCCACCTACCGCGACGAGGTCATGGGCGCGACCGCCGAGCAGACCGAACAGGCCCGCGCGCGGATCGCGCTCACCACCGATCTCGCGGCCGCGGTGGCCGAGGCCGATCTGGTGATCGAGGCCGCGCCCGAGGTCCTGGAGATCAAACGGCAGACCTACACCAAGCTTGCCGAGGTGGCGCCGGACAACACGATCTTCGCCACCAACTCCTCGACCCTGCTACCCAGCGATATGCGGGATTTCACCGGCCGGCCCGGAAAGTTCCTGGCCCTGCACTTCGCCAACCAGGTGTGGAAGTTCAACACCGCCGAGATCATGGGTACCACCGAGACCGAACCCCAGGTCTTCCGGGCACTGGTCGATTTCGCCTCCTCGATCGGTATGGTGCCGATCGAGGTGCACCGCGAGAAATCGGGATATGTCCTCAACTCGCTGCTGGTGCCCTTCCTCAACTCCGCGATCGAACTCGCCGCGGGCGGCTACGCCGAACCGGAAGCCGTCGACAAGACCTGGCGGATCGCCACCGGCGCGCCGACGGGGCCGTTCCAGATCCTCGACGTCGTCGGGCTGAACACGCCCTACAACATCCTGATGGCCGAGGAAGACACCCGGGACCTGGCCGCGTGGCTGAAGGAGAACTACATCGACAAGGGCAAACTCGGGGTCGGGACCGGCGAAGGGTTCTACAAGTACTCCTGACCGGGTGCGGTGAGCCCGCCGGCGAACGGCATGGAACGCCACTGCTCGACAGCGGGCTTCAGGTAATCGACCAGCACGGGCAGTTGCGGCGCGAGCGCGAGGGTTGTGACCGCCCGCAGCATCCCGACGGCGTTCACGAAACTCAGCACGTCCTTGTTCAGCGGTCGTAAACCGTGGCGGAGCGCGCCGCGGTCGTAGGCCGCTTCCAGGTCGGGTCCGAGACCGGCCAGATCCCATTCGACAGGACCGAGGGTGATCAGCTCGAAATCGGAATACCGGTCGCCGTCCACCCCGTAGAAGATGTTGGCGGGCGGGGAATCGCCGTGGACCGGCTGGATTTCGATTCCGGGGAATACCTGTTCGAAGAGTTCGCGGGAGCGGACGTACGGCTCCAGGATCTGCCATTCGCGCACGGCCCGGTCCAGATCCGCGGGGTCGAGCAGATCAGGCCGGTCCGCGAGTTGCCCGAGGCTGTCGGCAACGACGCGCGGCTCGGCCGCGGACAGGAACGACAGCCGGCCCGGATAGTCACGCAGGGCGGCATGGAGCCCCGCAACCAGTTCAGAGTTCGCCGCGTAATCGGGTTCCCGGTTCCGGTCTTCCTCCGCGAGTTCCCAAAACGTCATCGAAAAGCCGTCTCGCCGAACAGGTTCGGCCGGTACGAGCGGGCTGGGTCGCAGTACCGGGACACCCCTCTCCGCGAGCCAGGTGGTGACATCCAGTTCGGCCCGTTGCCGCCGCATCAGGGCCTCGGGATCCGAGTTCGGCAGGACGACGGGGATCCGGGCCACCACCGGCGCGGGCGCGAGATGGACGACAACGGAGAACAGGTCGTACAGCACCGTGGCGTCGGAGACTGCCAGGCCGAGGTCACGCCCCGGGCCCCCCCCCCGGGGCGGGCGCCCGGGGGGGGGGGGGGGGGGGGGGGGGGGGGGGGGGGAAAGGGGGAGCCCCCCCCCGTGAGTGACGGGGGGGGGGAGGCCCCCCGCCCCCGGGGGGGGGGGGGGGGGCGGCGG
>NZ_JARWPM010000010.1 GCF_029869215.1 Nocardia carnea | reverse complement strand
CCCCCCCCCCCCCCCCCCCCCCCCCGCCCCCGGCCCCCGCGGGGCCCCCGGCGCCTTTCCCGTGGTTCAACGGTCTGCCCGCCACCGCCGCCCGGCCGCCACTCGCCTCGGTCGCGCCGCATTCTCCCCCGCTGTCACGGCAGCCGTTCCGCTCGGCGGCGGAGGACCACCGGGCTTGTCGCTGTCTCGGCAGCTCACAGCGGCCGCTCGGTTGGCCGCCTGGAGCGGCGATACGGCAGAGTGGACCCCGTGCAGTTGATACTTGTTCGACATGGCCAGCCGCAACGCGTCGACAATGCGGGCGAAGCCGCCGATCCGGGCCTGGCGCCGATCGGCGTGGAACAGGCCGAACGGGTGCCCGCCGCGCTGGATCACCACCGGATCGCCCGGGTGATCAGTAGCCCGCAGCGCCGGGCCCGGGAGACCGCGGGGCCGACGGCCGCGAAACTCGGCCTGGATATCGAGATCGTCGACGGACTGGCCGAATACGACCGGGAACTACCGTCTTATATCCCGATCGAGGACGCCAAACTGGAATTCCGGGACGCCTACGACCGGATCAAGGAAGGCCATCTGCCGCTGCAGATCGATGCCGAGGCGTTCCGGCATCGCGTCCGCGACGCGATCACCGATATCGCCGCCACCACCGCCGCGGCCGATACCGTGGTGATCTTCGCGCACGGCGGCGTCATCAACATCACCCTGCAGGACATTCTGGGCCTGGCCCGCCCGCTGACCTTCCCGATCGATTACTGCTCGATCACGCGGATCCTGTTCTCGCGCACCGGCCGCCGCAGCGCGGCGACGGTGAACGAGAACGGCCACGTCTGGGAACTGCTGCCGCGCAATATCGCGAGCAGCTGATCAGGCCATATCAGCGATCCAGTTGTGCATCCAGGTCAGTGCGGTCTGGCCGCCGCCCACGCGGTAACTGCCGTAGGCATGGTGTGATTCGGAACGGTAGAACGCCTCGAGTTCCTTGAACCGCTGCTGGTTGGCGTTCTCGGAGAGTTGCGCCTGCAGGGTGGGAACGCCGCCGTATTTCATCAGGTCGTTGACGATCGCCGCCGCCTCGAGCTGATAACGCCAGAGGTTGGCCGGGTTGGCGTCGGAGCTCTGCGCGAGGAAACCCGCGAAGCGGGTGACGAAATCGTCCTGCGCGGTGGCGCAATACAGGTCGGTGGGAATACAGACGGTGCGGGTGCGATCGCTGAGCCAGCCGAATCCGCCGATGCGCGGGCCGGCGGCACCGGCACCGGGTGCGTGCGGGCCGATCTGGATATCGGCGGCGGCGCGGCGCGGGTCGGAGATGAGGCCGACGCCCGAGATCCGTTCCGGCCGGATCGGGCCGAGGCCGGTGCCGATTTCGGCCGCGAGATCACCCGCGGCGTGCGCACCCTGGCTGTAGCCGACCAGCGCGACCTTGGTGTCCCCGCAGCGAGTCGTCATATCGGTGATCAACCCGCGTGCGTTGGATACGGCCTCGTTCATCGACCGGCCGTAGACGTCGCCTTCCCAGGGGAACGCGGTGGCCGCGTAGGTGACGTAGTCGACCTTCGCGGAGCGCGGTAGCCCGTCGGTCACATCGGCCAGCATGCCCGCCGTGGGGGTTTTGTCGTGCCCGGTTTCCCATGTACCGGGGATCGCCACCACGTACAGGCTGGGGCATCCGGGCGCCGCCGAGGCGACCGACCCACCGAAAACCAACCCCGACGCGACCGCCGCACATGCGCCCAGCGCTGCGGCAACCCTCTTGAACTGCATACTGCTCCAGTCACCCTGGCCCCTGTTGGGACACTCCCGTTTCCGCCGTCGCGAGATGCCGAACCGGGCCCATTCGCCCGATGTGTAACAGGTGAACAACAGCTACGCATCACTAGTACACGATCGGGTCACGATCAGGCGCCGGGACACACCGGAGATAACAATAGAGCCACGCCACACCGGCCGCCAGCCGGATACCTCGAGATCACCGAAACACCACGATGACCGGGCCGCCCGGTGGAAACGCGGGGGGGGGGGGGGGGGGGGGGGGGGGGGGGAGGGGGGCGGGGGGGGGGGGGGGCCGGGCGGTGAGGGGGGGGGCCAGCGCCGGGGGCGGGGGGGCGCCCCCCGGGGTGTAAAATTACCTGTATGGCGAACCCGCCCCCCCGCCACCCACCCCGCCGCCGGCGGTCGCCCAGCGGTGAGCCGCTAGGCGC
>NZ_JARWPM010000009.1 GCF_029869215.1 Nocardia carnea | reverse complement strand
GTTGGTGCTGTTCAGGGGGGCCGGTTGCGCCGCGGGGGGGGGGGGCGCGCCCGCGGCGGGCGTGCTGGACAACGAGGCATCGGGCGTCTGCGAGGCGGCCGTATCCGCATCGTCGGAGCCGCGGGTCAGGAAATACACACCGGTCACCGCGGCGATCACCACGACGACACCGAGCGCGGATCCGGCGATGGTGAGTTGCTTGCGCTTGCGTGCGCGTTCGGCTCGGTTGGCGAGCTGGCGTTCCAGCTTGCGTTTCGCCGCCGCCCTGCGCTGTTCGTTGCTCGGCACTACCACGTTCCTCCCGTGCGGCGGCCGGGCCCCGGGCCCGGCCGGTCGCTGCTGGTCTGTTACTTCCGGGACTAGAGTCTGCCATCCCGAGGCGCGCACCCCCGGATATCACCCGCGACCGCCCGCCGGGGTGGCGGGTACGCGGTAACCGGTTGGACTCGACCCGCCCGGGTGGGGGAAACTGGTTCACCGTGACCAAGACCAGCAGCTTCTCCGCCCCGAAGGGGGTGCCGGATTACGTCCCGCCCGGTTCGGCCGAGTTCGTCGCGGTACGCGACGGCCTGCTCCGCGCCGCCCGCCTCGCCGGGTACGGGCATATCGAGCTGCCGGTCTTCGAGGACACCGAACTGTTCGCCCGCGGGGTCGGTGAATCCACCGATGTCGTGAGCAAGGAGATGTTCACCTTCTCCGACCGCAGCGAGCGCAGTGTGACCCTGCGGCCCGAGGGCACCGCCGGGGTGATGCGCGCGGTGATCGAACACGGTCTCGACCGCGGGCAGCTCCCGGTGAAACTGAGCTACGCCGGGCCGTTCTTCCGCTACGAGCGCCCCCAGAAGGGCCGCTACCGGCAACTGCAGCAGGTCGGGGTGGAGGCCATCGGCGTCGACGATCCGGCACTCGACGCGGAGGTCATCGCGGTCGCCGACGCCGGGTTCCGCGGCCTGGGCCTCACCGGGTTCCGGCTCGAGATCACCTCGCTCGGCGACGAGACCTGCCGCCCGCAGTACCGCGAGCGACTTCAGGAATTCTTGTTCGGTCTCGACCTCGATGCCGAAACCCGGCGCCGCGCGGAGATCAACCCGCTGCGCGTGCTAGACGACAAGCGGCCCGATGTCCGCGAGATGACCGCCGGCGCCCCGCTCATGCTCGATCACCTGTCGGAATCGGCGAAGGCGCACTTCGACCAGGTCCTCGCCCACCTCGACGCGCTGGGCGTGCCGTATGTGCTGAACCCGCGGATGGTGCGTGGTCTGGACTACTACACCAAGACCACGTTCGAGTTCGTGCACGACGGCCTCGGTGCCCAGTCGGGGATCGGCGGCGGTGGCCGGTACGACGGGCTCATGGCGGAACTGGGCGGGCAGGAGCTCTCCGGTATCGGTTTCGGGCTCGGGGTGGACCGCACGGTCCTGGCGCTGGCCGCGGAAGGCGTCACCGCGGGTGACCCGGCTCGCTGTGAGGTGTTCGGAGTGGCACTCGGTGACGCCGCGAAACGGCGGATGGTGGTGCTGGCCGGCGAGCTGCGGGCGGCCGATATCAGCGTCGACCTGGTCTACGGTGACCGCGGGGTCAAAGGGTCGATGAAGGCCGCCGACCGGTCGGGTGCTCGCTACACCCTGATCCTCGGCGACCGCGACCTGGCCGAACAGACCATCGGGCTGAAGGATATGCGCACCGGCGACCAGCGGCAGATCCCGTTGGCGGAGATCGTCGCGACGCTGTCCGACCGGCCGTAGTAGTCTGCGGGCGACCCCGCCCCCGGAACGAAAAGCGCCACCGTGACCGATTCGCCGACCGCAGCCGACCAGCCGATCGGGCTGGACCTGGTAGCGCCCGAAATGCTGGCACCCCTGATGCGGCGCTTCGCACTGATCGCGGGCCTCGTCTCGATCGGGATCGGCGTGGTGGTCGGCCTCTTCGCGGGCACGGTGGCGGGGCTGGTCACCGCTGTCGTGCTCGCCGTCCCGGCGGTCGGCCAATTCCTGGCACCCCGGCGCCGGCGGCTGTGGCTGACCGGGAACACGCTGTACGCGCGCAGATTCTGGCGCACGCGGCGGCTGGAGGTGCCCGCGACGACCGGGGTCGAGTTGCTGATCTACCCCGGCCGGATCAGTCGCGTGGTGCTCCGGTTGACCGCCGGGCCGGACCGCCAGGTCGTACCGCTGGCGCTGTACACCGATGCGGGTAGCGGCCGGGAACTGCATATCCTCGGCCTGCGCCGGCTGGCCGACGCGCTCTCCCGCAGCGAGCTCGCGGCCGGTGTCGCGGTGGCCGACCTGCTGGTCCACCAGTTACGGGCCGAAGCCCGCGACGCGGGGCTCGGGGAACGGCCGCTGTACCGGGCGGTCGCGGCGGCGCGCGCCAAGGATTACGTCGCGCCGATCGTGCTCACCGACGCGGAGATCGCCGGGTTGTCCTGAACCTGCCGCCGGTTCAGGACGGCGACGCCGCGGGCGCGTTCTGTTCGGGGTTGTGGCTGACGGCGGGCAGGGGCCTACACGGTCCAGGTTTCCGTGCCCGTGAGTAAGCCCTGGAGGGCGTCGGGGGTAACGGGATTCTTTTCCTGGGCGGCGGTGGTCTGGGCGCGGACGCCGTCGTCGTAGGTGGGGCGATCCACGGAGCGGAAGATGCCGGTGACCACATGGTCGAGGTCCTGGTCCGAGAGCCGCGACAGGGCGTAGGCGTATTCGGGATCGTCGCGGTGGGCGTCGTGGACGACGATATCGGCCTCCGCGACCTCCGCCGCCGGTGCCACGGCCAGGCCGAAACCGCGCTGGACCACCGCGTATTCGCCGTCGGCGCCGAAGCGCAGCGGTTGCCCGTGGCGTAGCGGGATGAGGCGGGACTCGCTGTCGCCGCGGCGCAGTACGTCGAAGGAACCGTCGTTGAAGATCGGGCAGTCCTGCAGGATCTCCACGAACGACGTCCCGCGATGCTCGGCGGCAGCACGCAGCACCTCGGTGAGACCGGCGCGGTCGGAGTCCAGGGCCCGGGCGGCGAAGGTCGCTTCCGCGCCGAGCGCGATCGAGAGCGTGTTGAACGGGTGGTCCACCGAACCCATCGGCGTGGATTTGGTGACCTTGCCCGTTTCCGACGTCGGGGAGTACTGCCCCTTGGTGAGCCCGTAGATCCGGTTGTTGAACAACAGGATCGTCATGTTCACATTGCGCCGCAGGGCGTGGATCAGGTGGTTGCCACCGATCGAGAGCGCGTCCCCGTCGCCGGTGACCACCCAGACCGACAGATCCGGCCGGGTCACCGCGAGCCCGGTGGCGATGGCGGGGGCGCGGCCGTGGATCGAGTGGATTCCGTAGGCGTCGAGATAGTAGGGGAACCGGCTCGAGCAGCCGATGCCGGAGACGAACATCAGGTTCTCCCGGCGCAGGCCCAGTTCGGCCAGGAAACCGCGCACGGTGGCGAGGATGACATAGTCACCGCAGCCGGGGCACCAGCGCACCTCCTGGTCGGAGGTGTAGTCCTTGGCCTTCTGCGGGCCGTCCGCCGTCGGTACGCCGGCCAATCCGGAAACCGGTGTGATGCCGAGGTCGGTCCCGGTCAGCGAGGTATCGATAATGGTCATGATGCGCCCCCGTTCCTCCGATAGGTCGCCTGTGCTCGCGCGGTGAAGGCCTTGCTCTGCTCCAGTTCGGCCAGCGTGCCGTCCAGAGCCGCGTCTATCACGCCGACCAGCTCCTGGGCGGAGAACGCCGTTCCCGCCACCTTCGTCCATGGTTGCACGTCCGCGAGGTACTTCGCCCGCAACAGCCAGGCCAGCTGGCCGCCGTTCATCTCCGGGGCGACCACCGTGTCGTAGCGGCGCAGGACATCGCCCAGATCCGGCGGTAGCGGGTTGAGATGCCGCAGATGCAGCTGGGCGACCCGGGCGCCGCGGCGGCGGACGCGCCGGCAGGCCTCGCCGATCGGCCCGTAGGAGCTACCCCAGCCGACGAGCAGGACGCGCGCCTGGCCGTCGGGGTCGTCGACCTCCGCGGGCGGCACCGCGATGCCGTCGATCTTGGCCTGTCGCAGCCGCACCATCAATTCGTGGTTGGCGGGGTCGTAGGAGATGTCACCACTGCCGTCGGCCTTCTCCAGACCGCCGATCCGGTGCGCGCGGCCCGCGGTTCCCGGCACCGCCAGCGGGCGGGCGAGGGTTTCCGGATCGCGGGCGTAGGGCTGGAAATCCCCGTCGCCCGCGCTTTCGAACGCCGGGTCGATCGGCTCGAGCTCGTCGACCGCGGGAATGGCCCACGGCTCGGAGCCGTTGGCGATCGCCCCGTCCGACAGCAGTAGCACGGGCGTCCGGTAGGTCAGGGCGATCCGAGCCGCCTCCACCGCCGTGGCGAAACAGTCGGCCGGCGACCGCGGTGCCAGCACCGCGACCGGGGATTCGCCGTTGCGGCCGTAGAGCGCCTGCAGCAGATCGGCCTGCTCGGTTTTGGTGGGCAGGCCGGTCGACGGGCCGCCGCGCTGGACATCGACGATCACCAGCGGTAATTCGGTCATGACGGCGAGCCCGATGGTTTCGCTCTTCAGCGCCAGCCCCGGGCCCGAGGTGCTGGTGACGCCGAGCGCACCACCCAGTGAGGCCCCCAGCGCCGCGCCGATCCCGGCGATCTCGTCTTCGGCCTGGAAGGTGGTGACACCGAAGCGCTTGTGTTTGCTCAGCTCGTGCAGGATGTCGGAGGCCGGGGTGATCGGGTAGGTGCCCAGGAACAGGGGGATCCCCGCCAGCGACCCGGCGGTGATGAGGCCGTAGGCCAGTGCGGTGTTCCCGGTGATCTGCCGGTAGGTACCCGCGGGCAGCGCGGCCGGGGCGACGCGGTAGGTGGTGGCGAAGGCCTCGGTGGTCTCGCCGTAGTTCCAGCCTGCCCGGAACGCGAGGATATTGGCCTCGGCGATCTCCGGTTTCTTCGCGAACTTCTCCCGCAGGAACTTCTCGGTGCCCCCGATCGGCCGCCCGTACATCCAGGACAGCAGGCCCAGCGCGAACATGTTCTTCGCGCGCTGCCCGTCTTTCTTGCCGACCCCGGCCGATTCGGTGGCGGCCAGCGTCAGCGAGGTCATCGGCACGCGGTGCACGACGAAATCCGCCAGGTCGTCGCCCGCCAGCGGATCGGCGGCGTAGCCGACCTTGGTGAGGTTGCGTTTGGTGAACTCGTCGGTATTGACGATGAGCGTGCCGCCGCGGGGTAGTTCGGCGAGGTTGGCCTTGAGCGCCGCCGGATTCATCGCGACCAGCACGTCCGGCTGATCGCCGGCGGTGAGGATATCGTGGTCGGCGATCTGGATCTGGAACGACGACACACCCGGCAGGGTGCCCTGCGGCGCCCGGATCTCGGCCGGGAAATTGGGCTGGGTGGCCAGATCGTTGCCGAAGGCGGCCGCCTCGTGAGTGAACCGGTCGCCGGTGAGCTGCATACCGTCACCGGAGTCACCCGCGAACCGGATGACGACGCGATCCAGTACCGCTGCGCCGGAGGGGTTTTCGGCGGGCGCGGGATCGGACGGGGCGATGTTGTCGGGGTGCGAAACCATACGCGTGCTTCACTTCCTCGTCGAAATGAGCTACCAGCCGCCAACCTACCCTTGCCGGGGGCCGCTGCGCCGGGAAAATGCGTGTCCGGTGCGGCGTGTACGCCCTCGGGCGTGACTGCACCGGAACTTCCGATCGTCGACGCGGACAGGAAAACGTCAGGTAGCGGATCTGCGTGGACAGTATCCGAGCGCCGATTCGGGTGAGACAACTGGCCGGACTGGTGTCCGGTCAGTGACCCTCCTGTTCGGTATCGTCGCCGTGTCGCCGTGTCGCCGTGTCGCCGTGTCGCCGTGTCGCCGTGTCGCCGTGTCGCCGTGTCGCCGTGCCGCCGTGGCGGGCTGTCCGGCGACGCCGGACTCGGCGGACGCGTTCAACCATGACCTGCCGCGGGGCCGGGCGGGGGGGGGGGGGGGGGGGGCGGGGGGGGGGGGGCGGGGGGCGGGGGGGGGGGGGGG
>NZ_JARWPM010000008.1 GCF_029869215.1 Nocardia carnea | reverse complement strand
CCCCCCCTCCCCCCCCCCCGGCGGGGGGTCCGGGCCCCGCGGGGGGCGAGCCCCCCGCCCCCCCCGCCCCCCCCGCCCCGGGCGCCGAAGAACTCGGCGGCGGCGGCCGCAGCGGCGGCCGCGGTGAGTTCAGGGTAGGGGGGAAGCAGCACGACGAGCGTATCGATATCGGTGGTATCCGCGCCGGCAGCCGGGTCGATGATGCGCGTTGTGGCACCCTGATCCGCAGCCTCGGCCACCAGTGCCGCCACGAGCTCGGCTCGACCGCCCGTATGGTCGACCAGACCCAGGCGTTTGGGCTGCGACAAACTTCGACGGGACAGCCGGACCCACCGTTCGACGACCAGCTGCGCAGGGTGAGCATCGGGTGCCGGGTCCGCCGAAACCGTCGCCACGGGCTGGTTGTCCCAGGAATCGGTGTTGTACGGCAGCCACAACCGCACCTCGTTCATCCGGGCATGCGGGAAATCGGGCAGCGGCAGCGCCGGGGGCGTGTCCGTGACCCGCAGACTCTGCCAGCGGTAGTCCGGCTCATCGACCAGAAGAGCGGCCAGATTACGGGTGAATTCGCTCAAATCGGTGGCCGCGCGTTGCGAGGTGCTCACCACCCGGGCGCCCGGCCCGGAGTCCGCGGCGAGGTTTTCCTCGATGGCCAGGCGCAGCGCGGGATGATCGGCAATCTCGACGAAGGTGCCGATACCCGCGGCGGACGCGGCGGTAACCGCTTTGTCGAACCGCACGGGATTGCGCAGATTCCAGAACCAGTAGTCCGCGAGAGCAGTCCCGGCCGGGAGCTCCTCACCCAGGGTGCCGCCGAAGCAGACAGCCGTACCGGCGGTGAAGTACTGGTTCTCGAGCCGGTCGCGCGCCGCATCCCGTATTACGTCACGTAAGTCGTTGACCATGCCGGTGTGCGCCGGGTACCGCACCGGGATCATCCGGGCGAAGACGCCCTGCTGGGTGCAGGTGTCGACCACTTCGGCGATGGCCGGGCGTTCGCCGGACAAGGCGGTCATGGTGGGGGAGTTGACGGCCGACACCTGGGCCCAGCCCGATAGCCGGGCGAGCAATCGCTCACAGGTTTCCCGATCGGCGGCGACGACGGCCATGGCGTGGTCGTCGGAGGAGATGCTGTCCACCGCGCGGGCACGGGTGCCGACGATCAGGATGGCATCGAACAGGCTCATCCGTCCCGCGACGTACGCGGCGGCGATCTCGCCTTGGCTGTGACCGATGGTCGCGGCCGGTGTTACGCCTACCGCGCGCCAAGCGGCCGCCAGGCCGGCCATCTGGGTGAAAAGCGCCGGTTGCACGATGCGGGCACGGTTGTCGGCGGGGTGGGTCGCGTCGAGTAGATATTCCAGCGGCGATTCCGCGAAGAATTCGCGGAACGCGTTATCGCAGCGATCGGCTTCGGCGCGGTAGGCGGGAAGGTGATCGTAGAAGAGCCGGCCCATCCCCGGCCGCTGCCCACCTTGACCGGGAAAAACGAAAGCGATTCCGCGTCCCGGCTCAGTGGAGCGGATGACGGCCGAATGGCTGGTGCCGGCGGCGACGGCGCGGAGGGCGTGGGTCAGTTCCGCGGTATCGGCGACCATCGCCAAGGCGCGGAACCGGCGCGCCACGCGGGTGCGGAAGATCATTTCCGCGATCCGGCCCACCGGGATGTGCGGGCGGGCATCCAGGTAGGTGAGCAGATCCGCGGCCTCGGCGGCGAGTAAGTCAGGTGTCGGCGCCGACAGCAGAACCGGAACGGTCCCGTCGGGGAGTTGATAGTCAGAAATGGTCGTACTCCTCATCCGCGGGTATGGCGATGATCGCGTGGGCATTGGCGCCGCCCGCACCGAACGAGGACACGGCGCCGTAGCGGATGTCGTTCTTCGGTTCCCAGGGTTGCGCGGTGGCGGCCAGTCGCAGCGCCGACCGGTTCCAATCGACCTTGGTGGTGGGTTTGTCCGCGTAGAGGGTGGGCGGGATCGTGCCGTACAGCCCGGCCAGCAGAAGCTTGGCGAGACCGAGCATGCCCGCGGCCGCCTGGGCGTGGCCCGCATTGGATTTCACCGACCCCAGGACAGGGTCGCCACCCGCGGCACCGTAGGTGTTCTGCAGTGCGGTGAGCTCGGCGACGTCCCCGGCGCGGGTGGCGGTGCCGTGCCCTTCGACCATGCCGATATCGGCCGGGTCCACCCCGGCGATTTCCACGGTGCGCCGCACCAGCTTCTCCTGGGCGTGCGCGCGCGGCACCAGGATCGGCCGGCCCTTACCGTTGTGGTTGGTATAGCTGCCGAGCACGCGCCCGTACACCGGGTGACCCAGGCGCCGTGCCCGCGACTCCGGTTCGACGAGCAGCGCGACGGCGCCCTCGCCCCAGAGCGTCCCGGCGGCATCGTCGGAATAGGCCCGGCAGTGACCGTCCGGGTCGAGCGCACCGTTCTTGGCGAATTCGTAGAAACCGCGCGGGGAACTCATTACGCAGACCGCGCCGGCGATCGCCCAGTCGCATTCGCCCATACGCAGGGCGGAGACGGCCAGATGCAACGCGGCCAATGAGGAAGCGCAGGCCGAGTCGATGCACATCGAAGGACCGATCAGCCCCAGGGCGTGCGATATCCGGCCCGCCACGCCCAACTGGCCGTAGCCGACCGTCCGGAAGCCGTTGTGCTCGTTGATCCTGCTGCCGCTGGGCCCGTACTCCATCGGCGAGGCGCCGATATACACCCCGGCCTCCGCTCCGGCGAGCTCGCCGGGATTCACCCCGGCGTTCTCCAGGGCGCGCCACGCGACCCGCAGACCCACCCGCTGTTGCGGGTCGGAGGCCAGCGCCTCGCGCTGGGACATACCGAAGAACGATGGATCGAATTCCATTGCGCGCTCCAGGAATCCGCCCGCATCGCTCACCCGCCCCCACCCCTCGCGGTCGCCGAGTGACAGCAACTCCTCGATCGGCCAGCCGCGGTCGCGAGGGAAGGGCCCGATCAATTCGCGCGCATCCGTCAGGGCCGACCAATAGGAAGCCGGGGTGTCGATTCCGCCCGGTGCCTCCAGTGCCATTCCGGAAATTACTATGTGATCGCGGTCCGGCCCGGCCGTCGGTATCATTCTCGTCCTTGCAATGGTGATGGGATCACGCTCTGGGCGTGAGTAATTCGGTCAGTTCCTCGACGTAGTTGTGCAGGTAGAAATGACCACCCTCGAAAACCGTGATCTCGACTTCGTCGCTGTGTTTGCGCCAGCCGTTCAGCTCGGCGAGGGAGACGATCGGATCGTTGTCGCCGCCGATCGCGTGGATCGGCGCGTTGATCCGGGCATCGTCCTCGCAGGAGTACTTTTCCGAGGCGAGATAGTCCTGTTTGACCACCGGCAGCGTCATCCGCATGAGGTCGCGGTTCGACATCACGTCTCCGCTGGTGCCGTCCAACCTGGTCAGGAAGTCGAGCAGTGCCTCGTCTTCCTTGGGGACGGGCTCCTTGGTGTGCGCTACGCAGGGCGCGACCGCGGCCGAAACATAGGCACGCCGGATCCGGAAGCCGGCGGCCTCGGCGAGCCGGGCGAATTCGAAGGAGATGATCGAGCCCATGCTGTGGCCGAATGTTGTGATCGGCACAGTGCGGGAGTGACCGGAATCAGTGAATTCCGCGAAGGCGCCGACGGCGAATTCGGGCAGGGTCGCCGGGGCGGGTTCGTGGATTCGGTCCTGCCGGCCCGGGTACTGCACTACGTGAACGTCGTAATGCGCGCTGAAGGCTTTTGAGAACGTGCGATAGGCGGAGGCGCCCGCGCCTACGTGCGGAAATATCAGCAGCGGAGGGTTCGCGGGAGAAACCGGCTTGTGAAACTGCCGAATCCAGCGCGGTCCGGGTGACATAGATCCTCCTCGGGGGTGGTCCACACGCTCGGTGCGGGCGAACCAGGCAAGTTCCGTCGGGCGGTCCGGACGGCGATGCGCCGACCCAGCGGCGTCGATAGTTAGGTAAGGCTACCGTAATTTACACTCGGTTGACAGTGGTAGCCGAGGTGGATTCCTCCGCATGGTCAGGAGGTGCTGACATAGGTTTTTGCATAGGCTAACCTAAGTCGCTAGCGTGAGACGGCCTGCGCGAGATCCAGGTCCAGGACAACGGCTGAGGAGTCGCCTTCATGTCGGAGAAGACGCAAACACCTTCGGCCGAGGGGGTTCCGGTCCCCGAGATCGAAGACGTTCTCGCGCTGAGTCCGCTTCAGGAGGGCTTGTACTCGCTGGCCCGGCTGGCCGGCGAGGGCGATCTCTACACCATGCAGTTCGCCCTCCGAATGACCGGTCCGGTCGACCGGTACCTGCTGCGCCGCAGTATCGAGGCCGTGCTGCGCCGCCACCCCAACCTCCGGGCCGCGTTCTGGGACAAGGACCTGCCCAAACCCGTGCAGATCGTGCCGAACACGGTGGTACTGCCCTGGTTCGAGCGCACCGCCGATCCCCGCGACTACCCGGCGCTGGCCGAATCGGAGGCACGCACCGGATTCGATCTGGCCCGCGGCCCCGCCCTGCGGGTGGTGTTCGTAACCATGACCGACGGCACCCACCGGATGATCCTGACCGCCCACCACCTGCTGATGGACGGCTGGTCGGTGGGGGTGTTCTTCCGCGAGATGTACGCGATCTACCAGGCCGGCGGGTCGGTCGCGGAGTTGCCCGCGCCGCGCCCGTACCGGGATTACATCGGCTGGCTCGCCGCCCGCGATACCGCGGCCGATCTGCGCCGCTGGACCGAGTACCTGGCCGGTGCCGAACCGCTGATCCTGGGGGAGCGCGCGGATTCCACGATCAACACGATCGTGCCGGATGTGCACGTGCGCAAGCTCTCCGCGGCCGATACCGAGCGATTACGGGAGTGGGCCGGGCGCAACGGGCTCACGCTGAACACCGCGGTGCAGTACGCGTGGTCGGTGCTGCTCGGCCGGCTGACCGACCGGCGCGATGTGGTGTTCGGTACCACGGTCTCGGGTCGCCCGGACGAGCTGACCGGGGTGGAGACGATGATCGGGTTGTTCATCAACACGATCCCCGTACGCGTCCGGCTCGATACCACCGACGGACCGGACGATGTGGTCGCCGCGTGCCGGCGCATCCAGCGCGAGGCGGTCGCCATGCGCGACGCCGGGTATCTCGGTCTCGCCGCGATCCAGCGCGCCGCGGGGCGGGGCGGGCTGTTCGACACGCTCTTCGTTTTCGAGAACGTGCCGGTGGGAGATCTGCTGCGACCGATGACGCTGGCCGACGGCACCGAATGCACGGTGCTGGAATCGCAGGGCCTCACTCACTATCCGCTGGCCGTGGTCTCCTATCTACTCGACGGCGAGCTTTCGCTCGGGGTCGAGGCCGTACCCACCCTGCTGGGGCAGCTGGCCCCCGCCGAACTGCCCGACCGGCTGGCGCGGGTGCTGCGGCAGCTCCCCGATATCGGGATGGCCGGCCCGGACGCGCTTGATGTGCTGCTGCCCGGTGAACAACCGCGGCCGCCCGGCCCCCCCCCCCCCCCCCCAGACGGGGGGGGGGGGGGGCGGCGATTTTAGCGGGCGCGGCGGGGGGGGCCCCCCCCCCCCCCCCCCCCGCGGGGGGGGGGGGGGGGGGGGTGTGGGGGGGGGGGGGGGGGGCGCCCCCCCCCCCCCCCCCCCCCCCCCCCCCGGCTCCGCTAAGCGGATTCGGGGACGAATTGCGCCAGGGGGAGGAGGTGGTTCGTTGCCCCGCCGAGGACGAATTCGTTGTGTTTGGCGGCAGTGAAGTAGTTGTGCACGATGTGGTCGCGGTCGATACCGACGCCGC
>NZ_JARWPM010000007.1 GCF_029869215.1 Nocardia carnea | reverse complement strand
CCGGGGCCCCCCCGCGCCGCGCGGGGGGGCCCCCCCCCCCCCCCCGCCGCCCGGGGGGGCGGCCCCCCCCCCCGGCCGGGGGTGGACCCTATACGGCGACGACCGGTGCCGGCGGCGAACCGGACCCCCCAACCGGCCCGGCGGCCGGGAGACCGGCCGCCGGTCCGACCGTGTTCACCGATAGCGGAGACCAGAAATCATGACCGTGCGCCCCCGATCCACGCGATGGCTCCGGCTGGTCACCGCGCTGGCCGCGGTGGCCGGGATCGTCGCCGCGGCCGGCTGCGCGAACCTACCCGACGCCTCCCAGCCGCAGGCCCTCGGCACGATCGACCAGGAACCTACGGAGGAGGGGCCGCCGGCCCCGACCAAGAATCGCGACCCGGACCTGCTGCTGCGCGATTTCCTGCAGGCCACCGCCGATCCGGCCGACGGTCATCTGGCGGCCCGCCAGTACATGACCCCGGCCGCGTCGACCCAATGGAACGACGAAGGCTCCCACGTCATCGTCGAACGCGCGGATACCCTGCGTGAATCCCGTTCGGAGAACCAGGCGACGTACGTCTTGCGCGCCCGTGAGGTCGGCGAACTCGCCGAGGACGGTTCGTACCATGTGAGCGACGGGATCATCGAGCACAAGATCGAGATGACCCGGGTCGACGGCGAATGGCGGATCGACGAACTGCCCGACGGCGTGGTCATGGATTACTCCGCCTTCACCCAGTCCTACCGGCGGCACGCGCTGTACTTCGTCACCGCGGACGGCCGGCATGTCGCCCCGGATCTGCGCTGGGTCTCGGTACGTCCGGACGATCTCACGCGCCGGCTGATCGATATGCTGATCGCCGGACCCCAGCCCTATATCGCCCCGGTGGTCCGCAACTATCTGAGTTCGCCGGTGGCCGTGCGCGGCGCCATCACCAAGGCCAACGGTGATCCGGTGGGGGTGGGGGTCGGCCTCGGCGGCGTCCGGATCGATTTCTCCGGTCTCGGCGAACTGTCGCCGCGAGACCGTGAACTGTTCGCCGCCCAGGTGGTGCTCACCCTGTCCGCCGCCGATGTACTCGGCCCCTACATCCTGCTCGCCGACGGCCGGCCGCTCGACGACCGTTTCGCCGACGGCGGCTGGTCGGTCACCGATCTGGGTGCCGTCGCCGAATCGGTCCGGCCGGAGGCGCCGCTGCCGCTGCATGCGCTGCGGGACGGGGCGCTGGTGGAGGTCGAGGCGAACCGGGGCCCCAAACCGGCGCCCGGATATTTCGGTACGACCCAGAACCTGCAGTCGGTGGGCCTGTCCGCGGACGGGAAACGGGTGGCGGCGGTGGCCGACGCGGGTCGCGAACCACCGCAGCCGCAGCGCACCCTGATGGTCGGTAGCTACGGCGGTGATGCCTTCCCGGTCGACGAGGGCGGTTCGATCACCCGTCCGTCGTGGACCGCCGACGGTAACGCCGCCTGGGCGGTGATCGACGGCAACCGGGTGATCCGCGCGGTCACCAACGGGGAGACCGGCACGGTATCGGTCCAGGGCGTGGACACCGGCCAGTTGTTCGAGGGCGAGCCCACCTCCCCGTTCGAGGCCCCGATCACCGAGCTCCGGATCTCGCGCAACGGGGTGACCGCGGCATTGATCGCCGACGGGAAGGTGTACATCGCGATGGTGCTGAGCCGCCCGGACGGCACTTTCGCGCTCACCGCCCCGCGTCAGATCGCCCTCGAACTCCCCACGACCGCGACCGCGCTGGACTGGTACAGCGACGATACGATCATCCTGGCCGGCAGCGGCACGGTGGACCCGGTGCGCACGGTGAAGATCGACGGTTCGGGTATGTCCTCGCTCGGTGGCCGCAACCTCACCCCGCCGGTCCGCCAGGTCACCGCCTCCGTCGAACGCCAGTATGTGGCGGATTCGCGGGCGGTCCTGGAGCTGACCCGGACACCGGAGGGCGGCGACCCCTACTGGCGCGAGGTTCCCGGTCTCGGCGCGGACGCCGTACCGGTACTGCCCGGCTGACGCCACCGTCCCGAATACCGCCGCGCCGGCCGTGATCGCCGGCCGGCATCGCGGTGTCTGTACGGCCGATCCGACATTCCGGCGCCGGGCAGGAGACGCGCCGACACCACCATGCTGCATCTGATGCTCCGGAGCGTTGAGCGGCCACCCCGCGGAAGTCCCGTATCGCGGCCCTGTCTCTCGGCGGGGGTGCGGCACGGCGGTTGGTGCCGGCGCGAAACGACACCCGGCCTCGCGTGCATGACAGCAGGTTCTGCGCAGGAGCGTCTCGGGCCTGCCTGCTCCCTACCGTGCCGACGGGGAATGCGCGGCCCCAGGTGGGTCGGGTTCTTCAGCACCCGGCGCCAATAGAACCGCGGTACCGAACTCCCCGGCCGCTGCTTCGTGGGTCTGTTCTCCTGCCGGTATATGTCGGTGCCCGGCGGCACACTCGCCGGCATGGGGACACTCCTGGATCTGGTCCTGCCGCCGGAATGCGGTGGTTGCCGGCGCCCCGGAACACTGTGGTGTGCCGGCTGTGCGCGGACCCTCGAGGGCCCGCCGGTGCGAATTCGTCCGCGTAACGATCCGGGGGTGCCGTGCTGGGCGCTGAGCCTGTACCGGGGGCCCGCGCGGCAGGCCGTGCTGGCGGCGAAGGAGCGGGGCAGACGTGATCTCGCCGGTCCGCTGGGGCGCGCGCTGGCCGCCGGACTCGCCGAGTTGCGGACACCCGGCCGCCCCTTGATGCTTGTACCTTCGCCGAGCCGGCGGGTTTCGGCCCGGCGGCGCGGCGGCGACCCGGTGGTGCGATGTGCGCGGTCCGCGGCCCGGTCGCTGGACGGTTGCCAGGTATTACCGTGTCTGCGAGTCTGGTGGGGAGTCCGCGATTCGGCCGGCCTGTCGGCGCGCGAGCGCGAGCGCAATCTGCGCGGGCGGGTGTGTGCTGTCCCGCTACCGGCCGCGGCGGCGAAAGCGCAGGTCGTCTTGGTCGACGATGTGCTGACAACAGGGGCCACGGCGCAGGCGTGCGTCCGGGCCCTGGCCGCAGTCGGCACATACCCGGATTGCCTGTTGGTGGTCTGCGCGGCGTGAATCCCCCGAAATTTGCGTGAACAGTGGCGAACGTTGCGGCGGCGTACTACCGTCGCGTTCACACACCCCGTTCCGGGAGTTTGGAGGTGGGCCTGCGACCCGAATGCCGGCCGACTGATGGGACGCGGCCGGCAACGTTTCATCCCGCCGCACGCGTCGGAAGTGTGCGGCCAGATCCGGGAGGTACGCGTGACGACATCTTCACGACCTTCAGTTCAGGACACAGCCCAGCCGCAGCTGGACGAGCTCGACCGGCCACGAGAAACCCGCGCGGATATTGTGGTGAAGGGCCGCAATGTCGAGGTCCCCGACCATTATCGAATCTATGTGTCGGACAAGTTGTCCCGGCTGGAACGTTTCGATCCCTCGATCTTCCTGTTCGATGTGGAACTCTTCCACGAACGCAACCGTCGTCAACGCAAGAACTGCCAGCGGATCGAGATCACCGCCCGCGGTAAGGGCCCGGTGGTCCGTGCCGAGGCCTGCGCGGATAGTTTCTACGCTGCTTTCGAGGCGGTGACGGCCAAACTGGAAAGCCGGCTGCGCCGCACCAAGGACCGCCGCCGGGTGCACTACGGCGAGAAAACCCCGGTTTCGGTGCACGACGCCACCGCCGATCTGGCCGAGGACGCCCTGCCCGGCGATCTGCCCGGGGCCGCTCACGATCATTCCCCGCACACCGCGAAACGGGCGGATTTCGCCGCCGATTACCCCGAATACGAGGGCCCCGGCCATATCGTGCGCACCAAGGTGCACCCGGCCGTGCCGATGACGGTCGACGACGCGCTCTATCAGATGGAGCTGGTGGGCCACGATTTCTTCTTGTTCCAGGACAAGGAAACCGATCGCCCGTCGGTGGTGTACCGGCGCCACGCGTTCGATTACGGGCTGATCCGGCTCGCCTGACGGAGCAGAGTCACCGAAGCCCCGTCACCCATGCGGCCGTCGCAACGCGGGCGGCGGGCACAGGAGGCTACGCCACCGGGGGCCGCGGCTGAAAGGGGACGGGCGGCGTGCTCGATGTTGCGGGTGCGGGTGCCGCAGCGCGGCGACAAGAAGGCCCTCGCCGAGACCGTCACCCGCAATGCCACCGAGGCCCTCGCGCAGCACAAACTCCGCCGGGCCGGCGATCT
>NZ_JARWPM010000006.1 GCF_029869215.1 Nocardia carnea | reverse complement strand
CCCCCCCCCCCCCCGCTCCCCACACAACACCCCCCCCCCCCCCCCCCCCCCCCCCCCCCCCCCCCCCCCCCCCCCCGGGTGCCGCGGGGGATATCGCGCCGCACGGGACGACCGTGGTCGCGGTGTCCTATCGCGGCGGGGTCCTGATCGCCGGCGACCGGCGCTCCACCCAGGGCAACCTGCTGGCGGGCCGCGATGTGGAGAAGGTCCATATCACCGATACCTACTCGGCGACCGGTATCGCCGGGACCGTGGGCATGGCCATCGAACTGGTGCGCTTGTTCGCGGTGGAGCTCGAGCACTACGAGAAGATCGAGGGTGTGTCGCTCACCTTCGACGGTAAGGCCAACAAGCTCTCGAAGATGGTGCGCGACAATCTGCCGGCCGCCATGCAGGGGCTGGCCGTGGTGCCGCTGCTGGTCGGTTTCGATCAGCAGGCCACGGATCCCGACCGCGCCGGGCGCATCGTCTCCTACGACGTGGTCGGCGGGCGCAGCGAGGAGCGCTTCGGTTTCACCGCCGTCGGCTCCGGTTCCATGTTCGCCCGCACCTCGCTGAAGAAGCTGTACAGCAAGGGAATCGACGCCGACCGGGCGTTGCGGATCGCGATCGAATCCCTGGTGGACGCCTCCGACGACGACACCGCCACCGGCGGGCCCGATCTGCTGCGCGGGATCTATCCCACGGCGATCCTCATCGATGCCGACGGCGCGGTCGAGGTGGCCGAATCCCGGCTGGAAGAGATCGCCCGCGGTATCGCCGCCGACCGCGAGGCCGCCGAGGAAGGGAGCGCACGGGCATGACCCTGCCGCTGTATGCGTCCGCCGAACAGATCATGCGCGACAAGACCGAACTTGCGCGCAAAGGTATCGGCCGCGGCCGCAGTGTTGTCGTACTCGCCTACGATGAGGGTGTCGTCTTCGTCGCGGAGAACCCGTCGGCCACACTGCACAAGGTGAGCGAGCTGTACGACCGCACCGGTTTCGCCGCGGTCGGCAAGTACAACGAATTCGAAAGCCTGCGCCGCGCCGGAATCCTGCAGGCCGATCTGCGGGGCTACCAGTACGACCGCCGCGATGTCAGCGGCCGCGCCCTGGCCAACGCCTACGCGCAGGCACTCGGCTCCATCTTCACCGACCAGCTCAAACCCTACGAGGTGGAGATCTGCGTCGCCGAGGTGAGCTATCCGGAGCAGGAACCGGAGTCGGTGCTCTACCGGATCACCTTCGACGGTTCGATCGTCGACGAGCGCGAATTCGTGGTGATGGGCGGCACGACCGAACCGATCGTCGCGGCGCTGAAGGAGTCCTATCGGCCGGGTCTGGACCTCACGGGAGCCATCCGGATCGCGGTGGAGGCCCTGCAGGCGACCGAGGGCACGGACAAGGAGAAACGGACCCTGGGCTTCGGTTCGCTCGAGGTCGCCACCCTGGAGCGGGCCCGTCCCCGCCGTGCCTTCCGCCGGATCGGCCGCCCGGCCCTCGAGCAGTTGCTGGGGTCCACCGGGTCCGAAGCCGACGCGGGCGAACGCGAGACCGGCGGAAAGCCGGACTGAGCAACCGCCCCCGGTGACGGGGTGCAGTGATTGTCGTGGGGGGGGGGGGGGGGGGGGGGGGGGGGCGGCCCCCCGGGGGGGGGGGGGGGGGGGGGCGGGGCCCCGGCGGGGGCCCGCCCCCGCCCCGGGGGGGGGGGCCGCCCGCCCCCGGCGCCGCTGCGGCGATAGCCCTGATCTGCTACCTCCTTGCCGGCCGAGAACAACTGGTGGTGATCGCGGTGGTGCTGTCC
>NZ_JARWPM010000005.1 GCF_029869215.1 Nocardia carnea | reverse complement strand
TGGGCGAGTGCGCTTGGGGGGGCTCGTGTTATGTTCGAATCGCCTCGCCGGCGGGGGGGGGGGGGGCTCCGCCCGCACCCCGGCGGAGTGCGGGCGGGCGTCAGGCCTGGGCGTACTCGGCCGCGACGTCGAGGACCCAGGTGATACCGAAGCGATCGGTCAGCATCCCGAAGGCGGGCGCCCACTGGGCCGGGCCGTATTCCTCGATGACGATGGCGCCGTCGGCGAGGCGTTTCCACAGCGCGCCGACCTCTTCGACGGTCTCGCCGCGGACGGAGAGGAAGAACGGCTCCTCGGTGAGGGTGGTGCCGTTCTCGCGGCGGGTGGTGGGCGCACCCTGGGCCTCCGGAGCTTCTGCGCCGGGCACGTCGTAGGCCATAACCCGGAAGCCGTTGTCGGCGACGACCTGGCCGAACGCGACCTTGGGGGCGTCGGGCAGCTCGGCGGGCATCCCGAAATCCCGGTAGGTGACGATGGTGGCCTGCCCACCGAACACCGACCGATAGAACTCCAGGGCCGCGCCGGCCTGACCGTGGAAGTTCAAGTGGGCAACAGCGTTTACCGACATCGTGATCCGTCCTTCGGAAGTGGTTTCCGCGCCGGGGTTCCCCGGCGGCGAAAGCCACCCTGCCACCGGTACAGGACAGGGAACGTCCGCTACTTCTGGCAGTCTGAACATATGCCGACCGCCTCATCGACGGGAACCTCCCGCCGCCTGCTCTCGCTGCTGTCTCTGCTGCAGGTCCGCCGGGACTGGCCGGGCGGGCTGCTCGCCCAGCGGCTGGGTGTCAGTGAACGCACGGTGCGCCGCGACGTCGATCGCCTGCGCGAACTGGGCTACCCCGTCACGGCGGTCAAGGGACCCGACGGTGGCTACCGGCTCGGAGCCGGCAGCGAACTACCGCCACTGCTGTTCGACGACGAACAAGCGGTCGCGCTGACCGTAGCCTTGCGCAATGCCGCCGGGACGGGCGCCGGTATCGCAGAGGCCGCCGCGCGGGCCCTCGCGACCGTACGCCAGGTGCTGCCGTCCCGGCTGCGGCAGCGCGTCGATGCCTTCGAGATCACCGCGGTCGAGCCGGCCGGACGCGATTCCCAGGCCGATACCCAGGTCCTGCTCGCCCTGAGCGCCGCAATCCGATCCCGGGAGGAAGTGCGGTTCGACTATCGGTCGCCGGCGCAGCAGGCCGGCACCGCCGCGCCGCCACCACGCCGGATACAGCCCCACCACCTCGTGGCCCGGAGTGGCCGCTGGTATCTCATCGGATGGGCACCCGACCGTGCGGACTGGCGGGTCTACCGTGCCGACCGGATGACGCTCCGGGTCCCCAACGGCCCCCGCTTCACACGCCGGCAGCTACCGGGTGACGATATCGCCGCGTTCCTCGCCGCCCGGTTCAAAGGCTCCGACAGTGCGAACACCTGGCCGTGCCGCGGCGAGGTGATCCTCGACCTCCCCATCACGCAGGTGGAGCCGTTCGCCGGCGACGGTGTCGCCGAGGAACTCGGTCCGACGCGAACGAGACTGCACACCGGTTCCTGGTCTTGGGCCGCACTCGCCTCGACACTGGCGCGCTTCGACACCGAGATAGAGGTCGTCGGTCCGCAGCAACTCCGGGATGCATTCACCTATCTCGCCGGTCGTGCGGGACGCGCAGGAGACCCGGCACAGCGCTAGCCGAGGTGTTCCGCACCTGACATTTCGCGCACGGTGGTACCGGCCGAGCGCACGGCACTTCCTGGTCCCGCATGATGCGCGAGGTCAACTCGGATAACCACAGCGGGGGGCACGCGCTGAACACCGCGCCTCGGCTCCGCCCAAGGCGAAACCCGCTTCGACCACAAGTCGACCAGCGCAGGCCCCAGGACATCCGCGTTCACCTCTTCGATGTGCCCGCCGAGGGCACAGCATTCGCGGTGCGGCCGAATTCGGCTCGCCGTAACCGCCCCGGATTCCCTGCCGCCGCAGGCGAATCGGCCGGGCTGCGCGGTGAGCGGCGCGTAATTCCGGCCCCCGGTGTCGCCCTGCTACGACCCTGCCTCGGCCTCAGCTCGCCGCCGCCAATGCCCGCCACGGTTTTCTGGAACGTGATCGGGCCCGGGGTGCGGCGCATTCGATTCGCCGGCGCGCCTCGGTGGTACTTATCCGCAGCAGGTCACTCAACAGCTCCGCGGTGTCCCGGTAACCGGTATCGGCAGCGAGGCCACGGCGTTCGGCCTCGGCGACCGCGGCGACCATCGCGGCACCCAGCCGCCGCCGCTGACGCTCTGTTTCGACGAGAGTGCGCAGCAAATCGACATCGGCCAGGTCCGACCATCTCCGTGCGGGCGCCTGCGGTGCCAGTGCAGTCGAATGTGTGTTCACCCTGCGGAGCCTACCCCATCTTAGAACGTATGTTCGAGAGATGTGCCTGGCCGTTTCGGCTGTGTCCGGGCAGCCGCACCGCTCGAGTTCGGCGCCGTTGCATGGCGGCATCGGCCGCCTCCGACCGGTCCGGATCGGCCCCCATGATCGGCGATCACGGCGCTGTCGGACCCGACGGCCGAGCGAGTCGCCCCCAGACCGGCAGTACGGAGATCGACACTCCGGTATCGGCGCGGCGCCACCAGCGCATCGTTGCGCGTCGCCCCGGCGAGCGGGGCGGCGGGTATCGGCGTGCACGACGTCAGCGCGAATAGTCCCGGAAGGTCATCACGCCGCCCACCAGGAAGACCATGATCGCGAGGATATAGACGGTGACGCGGAACCACGTCGGGCCGTAGTAGCTGACCGCCATCGCCGCACCGAGCGCCGCGAGAATCAACACCACCCCGTAGAACGGTGTGCGCTGCTCTCTGTCAACCATTCCTCCAGTGTCCGCCGATGCCACGCGGGTCGCAATGCCGGGCCGGAACATGCGAACGGCCCGGCTGCCGTTCCGGTGGGAGCCGGAGGGACAGCCGGGCCGGGTAGCAACTGCCGAGGTCAGGCAGCGGACATCGCCGACAGGATCTGGGCGAGCTGCTGTATTGGCTGGGCCTCGCCGGCCGATGAGCCCGGCGCGATCGACAGGCCGATCGCATCGGCGGACGGTGCGGTCACCTCGGTTGCCGGTTGCAGCGGCAGGACGGTGCCAGCACTCGCTTGCGCCGCACCGGCGACAGTGCCGATCGCAATCACCGCGACGGCGATGCCGCCCACTTCGGCTAACGCATGACCCCGGTGTGCCCGGTGGAGTAGCGGCCCGGTTGCGGCCAGACGGTGAGACCGTGCGGGCCCTGGCCGACCGGAATCCGGGCCAGCAGTTTCCATTCGGCGATATCGATCACGTAGACCTCGCCGTGCTTGCGCCCGGAGACCCAGAATGTCCGGCCGTCGGCGGACAGATTGCCCATATCGGGGCTGCCGCCGCCGGGCAGGAACCATTTGTGCACCAGACCACCGGCCGCGAAATCCCAGACCGAGATACTGCCTTCGTCCCGGTTCGTGATGAGCAGCTGTTTCGAATCGCGGGTCACGTACAGGCCGTGGGTGCCGGCGCCGGTCGGGATGAACCCGGTGTTGCCGAAGGTCAGCGCGTCGAAGGTGTAGAGACCGCCGGCGTGCATATCGGCGACGAAGAAGGTGCGGCCGTCCGGGGACAATTTGACGTCCTGCGGCATACCGGACGGTGCGTGGGGCAGATCGATGATCCGTACCAGGGCGCGGGCGGCGATATCGATCACTGCCATTCGCCCGGCGAATTCACAACTGGCCAGGGCGAACCGGCCGTCGGCGGTGAAGTCCATATGGTCGACTCCGGCGCAGTCCGGGACTGCCACGGCATGTTTCTTCTCCCAGGTACGGGGGTCGTAGAAATCGAGCGATTTATCCGCTTCGGCGACGACCAGAGCGTATTTGCCGTCCGGGGTGTAGTACATGTTGTACGGATCTCGCACCGGGAAGCTCGCGCCGGGTTTACCGGTCCGCGGATCGATCGGCAGCAGGCTGCCACCGCCGATCGGCAGATCGTTGGTGACGTACAGGGTTTGCAAATCGTAGGACGGGACGACGTGCTGCGGTTCCACGCCCCCGGCCGGGAAGGTATCGATCACCTGGAAGGTCGCGGGGTCGATCACCGAGACATCGTGCGATTGACTGTTCGGCACATACACCAGTTCGCGATGACCGGCGACCGCCGGACTCAACTCCCGGTTGGCGGCGTAGATATCGTCGGGCCGCGGTGGCGGCGGCATTCCCGGCAGCAGGTTCGCCATATGCTCCGGCGGGGGTGCGACCGGGGACGGAGTCCGGCTTCCGGTGGAGCCGTCCGTGGATACGGCCTCCCCGGATGAACAGCCGGCCACCGCGACGAAAACGGCAGCTGCCGCGGCGAGCCGGACCGAATGGTCGCGCCGCAGGGTGGTCACTGACACCGATGTCCTTTCGTCCTGCCGAACGCATACCGCTACGGCCGGGGTCGGGCGGACAGCCGGAGACGCACTGAGCCACAAACCCTTAGGGCATATCGGTGGTTACGCTCGAGCGCAATGGGGAACGACAGTTCGTGCACAATTTCCGCATCCGGAAGAGTAGTGCAACGGGCACAAATCGCCCAAACAGCAATTGATCGGCAATCATCCGCGTATCAATCGCTATCGGCTCGGCGCAGAGTTCCGGGGCCGACATCGCGGACCCCGGGGGGGGGATGTTATGGCCCACCGGATGGGTGTGCACGCCGAGGAGGTGCGGCGCGGCCATGCGGTGGCCACGGTGCCCGTCGAGGGCAACGGTAACCATTTCGGTGTCATGTACGCAGGGGTGCTGTTCACCGTCGGCGAGATC
>NZ_JARWPM010000004.1 GCF_029869215.1 Nocardia carnea | reverse complement strand
CCGGCCGCGCGCCACCCCGGCTTTTTCGGGGGCGCGGGGGGGGCCCACTCTCCCGGGGTTTCCCCCCCCGCCGCGGGGTCTCCCGCGGGGGGGGTGGGGGCCCGCCGTCCGTTTCCCCCCGCGGGGGGGCGCTGGTCCGGGCCAGGGTTGTGCGCAGGATCGTGAGATGGTCCGGGTCCGGGTAGGCCGGGAGCTCGACCAGCCGGCGGAGCCGGTAGCCGTGGGCGATGGCGGCCAGCCGCAGGCGGGCGGTGACGAAACCGGTGTGTCCGCACAGGTCGGTGCGCAGGTAGCCGATGGCCGTCGGCTGATTCCGCAGATCGTCCAGCCCGACGGCCGTATGCGAGCCGGGTGCGTGGCCGTTCACCGGTGCACCTCCGCCGCCGGTATCCACCGGTCCAGTTCACCGCGGCGGTACCGGCCGTACGGGTGCACCACCATCAGCTCGAGATGATCGAGTACCACCGGTGCGCGGAAGCCGATGTGCTCGACGGTGGGCGTCACCATTGCGTCACATCGCAGCAATTTCGATTTCTGCAATGTCCATGCGAGTACATCGATCTCGCATTCCACAACTACTCGCGCGATACGGAAACCGTGCGCACCGGCGAAACAGCGGCATTCCGTTTCGAGTAGTTCTCTTCTTGTGCCACAAAGCTTTTTGTTCAGGTATACGATGGCGACGGGCAAGGGTTTCCGCCTTTCGTGAGAGGCGATGGGATGCAGCCCGGCGCAGGGTCCGATCAGCTGTGGCGGCGGTGATCGGACCACCGGTGTCGCGACACTCCAGGTCTCGGCACCGATGTGCCCCAATGGTTTTCGGGGGATTTCCTGCGCCGGGCGCGAAATCAGTAGACCGGAACTGTGCAGAGTGTGGAACCGCCTCCGGCGGAAAACCGGCCCGCCGAGTCCGGCGTCCGTGCCGGGCGGCTCCTGGTATTGGGTTCCGGGCCGGAGCATTCCGAATTGCCTTGCGATAATTAGGGAAGGTCAAGAAATGACGGGTGGATCCACACTCCCGAAACGAGCCCTCGGCCGCGAACTCCGCCGCTTGCGGGAACGCAGCGGAACCAGCCAGGCCGCCGCCGCCCGCGCGATCGAGGTGAGCCCCCAGACGATCGGCCGGCTGGAAGACGGGCACGCCTCCCGGCCCACAATGCTGCAGATCAACGGACTGTGCGACCAGTACGGTGCCTCGGATGAAGAACGCCGCTTCGCCTTGGACCTGGTACAGGAACTGCGGGCGATGAAACTGTCCGGAGGAGGGTGGTGGCGCGCATACGCAGACGAGATCCCGAGGGATTTCAACCACTATCTGGGTTTGGAGGCGGCAGCCTGTCGAATGACCAGTTGGCAGATAACACTCTTGCCCGGGCTACTGCAAACGCCGGAGTATCGGCGCGCGATAATTTGGGCGGCACATCCGGACTGGCCGACTGCGGATGTGGAGCGGCGTCTCGAACTTGCCGGACATCGACGGGAAAAGTTCCAGGACAGCGCTTTTCAGTTGGATGTGTTTCTTTCCGAAGCCGCGCTCCGGCATCATGTGGGCGGACCCGGCGTGATGGCGGACCAATTACTGCATCTGGTGGAAGCGAGTACGTGGCAGAACGTTTCGTTGCGTGTCGTACCGTACGACGCACGAAGCCCTATCGGACTGGTTGTACGTTCCTTCGTCTTCCTCGAGTTCCCGGTGCCGTCGAACACCAGGATCACGGAGCCGGCGGTTGCCTATGTCGAGGGCTACACCGGGGACCTCTACCTCGAGCGTGCAGCCGAAGTCTCGCAATACACGGAAGCCATGAAAAGTATCGCGCGGGTAGCTTTGGATGAGCAGGAGACCAGGGATCTGGTCGCGCGTATCGCGAAGGAGTACCAGCGGTGACCGATATTCCAGCAGACGCCCGGTGGTTCAAGAGCTCGCACAGTGGTCCGGACCGAGAATGCGTCGAGATTGCTCATCTTGTGGGTGGCAACGTCGGAGTCCGTGACAGTAAGAATCGATCCGGGTCCGTTCTTGTGTTCGGCCCAAACATATGGGACGCGTTCTTGAACGCCGCGCAGCAAGGCCTGTCCGTTTGCCCATAACGTGCTGGTCCCGGCCGCCGTACACAAGCCGGGACCATGAGCCCGGGTCCTCCCAAACCACGAGCGTCGGCGCCAGCGAAGGAGTGGAGGTCGATGTCTGGGCCTCTGGGCTTCTGGGCCGAGGGCAAACGGATTGTCGCAGTGGTCAGGGGTGCGGTTTCCGGGCGCCGGGGGTCCCCCCCCGCCCGGGGGGGGGGCGGGTTTGTTTGGGGGGGGGTAAGGCGGGCCCCCCCCCCGGGGCGGGCCGGGGGCGGAGTTAGACCGCCCCCCAACCCCCCCCGGGGGGTGCCAAAAACAGCCCCCCCCAGAGCCCGGGCGATAACCGGGGCCCCAGCCGGGTGGCCCGGGGAGA
>NZ_JARWPM010000003.1 GCF_029869215.1 Nocardia carnea | reverse complement strand
CCGTCCGGCAGGTCCGCGATCTCCCCGGCATCGGCCCGGCCCGGCCCCCAAGGGCCCCCCGGGGGGCGGGCGCCCCAACCCCCGGGGCGGGGGGGCGCCCCCCCCCCCCCCCCCGCCCCGCCCCCCCCCCCCGGCGCGGCGCGCAACGCGCGCGGCGCCCCCGCAGCGGTAACCAACCCGATCGGCCCGACCCGGGAACCCTCCGGCAGCGGCGGGGCGCCGGGCACCAGCCGCAGATCCGCGACCTTCAGGTCTGGCAACGGCATGCCGGCCAGCTCGCGCAACGGCAACACCACCCTCGGCGCCCCCGCCAACCCGACCTGGGTCGTCCCAGTAGGCCGGAGCACATCGGCTTCACTGTCGTTGGAGAACCGGAACTGTCCGTCACCAGCGAGGAAACCGGCCGCGACCGGCGCCGCGACCACAGCGACCGCGACCAGGGGAAGTACATAGGTTCGTTTGCGGGCGTAGTTCGGCACCAGTACTCCTACTTCGGTAGAAACCGCGATGACGGGTCCGGATCATCGACTGAACCAGCACCACCGATCACACCAGCCACAGCCACCCCAAAGAATGAAGTGTTACTTGAGACTGTAGCCAGGGTGTAGCCATACTTTGGTGCGACACCCGGGCCACCCGCCAGATCGATGAGCCGCCACCGGCAGGGAAAGAGTCGGCTGATTTCTTCAAGCCCACACCACTGCGCGGACGCGAGGCTGAATCCATGTCCACGCTCGCCCGACCACTCATCCGCTACGGCTACGCACCTTTCATGCTGCTCGCCGTCAACGGCGCCGGCATCGCCCTGGCCGCCACCGGCGCCAACAAAACTTGGCTGATCGTCCTGCTCGCCGTCGCGGTCGCGGTGTCGTTCACCGCCGAACGACTCCTGCCGTATCAAGACTCCTGGAACACCTCCCATGGCGACACCGGCCGCGACACCGTCCACACCTTCGTCAACGAAACCCTCATCCTCGCCAGCGTCGCCGCCATCCCCGCCTTGGCCGCGCTCATCCCCGGAAACGGGATCTGGCCGCACGGCTGGCCGTTCCTGGTGCAGGTGTCGCTCGCGGTTCTGGTCGCCGATCTCGGGATCACCCTGGCCCACTACGCCAGCCACAAGATCGGGATCCTGTGGCGGTTCCACGCCGTGCACCACAGCGTCACCCGCTTCTACGGGCTCAACGGCCTGATGAAACACCCACTGCACCAAACCATCGAAATGACC
>NZ_JARWPM010000002.1 GCF_029869215.1 Nocardia carnea | reverse complement strand
GCTGCGTGGCGCCCGGAATTCCGCGTCGCCGGCGAATACCGGTTCCGGCAGTGCCCGATGATCCAGCTTCCCCGCCGGAGTCAGCGGAATCGCGTCCAGCACCATGATCGACGACGGCACCATATACGACGGCAACCGCTGTGCCACGTGCTCCCGCAACTCGGCCGCATCGATCGAACGCCCCGGTGCAGGCACCACATACGACACCAAAGCCACCGCGCCCGCGGCCCGCTCATGCCCGTAGGTGATCGAGAAATCGACCGAATCGGCGGCGGTGAGGACCGCATCTATTTCGCCGAGTTCGATGCGGAACCCGCGCACCTTCACCTGGAAATCGTTGCGGCCCACATACTCCACCACCGGATCACCAGCGGCATCACGCCGCCACCGCACCACATCACCCGTGCGATACAACCGGGCGCCCGGCTCACCATAGGGGTCGGCGACGAACCGACCCGCCGTCAGTCCGAACCGGGCGTGATAGCCACGCGCCAACTGGATACCACCGACATACAGTTCTCCGGCGGCACCTTCGGGTACCGGGTGCAGCCGGTCGTCGAGCACCAGTGCACGCATACCGCGGACCGGCCCACCGATGGTCACCGGATCACCCGGACCCAACCGGCCACTGATATTCGTGGCGATGGTCGCCTCGGTCGGGCCGTACGCATTGTGGAACCGGCGCTCGCCGTAGCCCGGACCGTGCTGGGCCGTACCCACGGCCTGTTCGACCGCTTTTTCGGACCGGTTGGACCATTTGTCCACCAGGTCCGACGACAGGGCTTCACCGCCGGCGATGATCACCCGCACACCGGCGAGGTCGGCCGGGTCCAGCGAGGCCAGCACCGACGGCGTGAGGAACCCGACGGTGACGCCTTCGCGGGCGATCAGTTCACCCAGTTCGGCACCGCCGTAGTTCCCGGTCGGCACCACCACCAGCGCCCCCGCCGAACCCACCGCCAGGAGGAATTCCAGCATCGAAGCATCGAACGACGGCGACGCGAACGCCAGCGCCCGGGAATCCGGGGTCAACCCATAGCGTTCGACCTGCTCCGCACTGAAGTTCGCCAGACCCGCATGCGTGACCACCACGCCCTTCGGCACACCGGTGGAACCGGAGGTGTAGATGACATAGGCCGAATTCGCCGGCGTCAGCGACCGCACTCGATCCGTATCGGTGATCTGCTCGGCCGAATACCCGTCCAGGATCAATTCGTCGAGTACCAGCCAACACACGGTATCCGGCAATTCGTCGCGTACCGACGACACCGTGATACCCACCGGCGCACCGGAATCGGTGAGCATATGCGCGATGCGATCCTTGGGGTAGGTCGGGTCGATCGGCAGGAACGCCGCACCCGACTTGGTCACCGCCCATTCGGCCAGCACCGAA
>NZ_JARWPM010000001.1 GCF_029869215.1 Nocardia carnea | reverse complement strand
CCCCCGGGGCGCGGCGGGCGGGGCCCCCGGGGGCGCGCTCCGGGGCCCCCGCCGTCTCCCCCCGCCCTTCGGGGGGGCCCCCCCGGTTGGCGCGGGGGCGCCCCTCGGGCGTTTCGGGCTGTCCTGATCGGGGCGGAAGGTCCTGCTGGGGGTAATGGCGACTGGTGTGACAGACGGTGCTGATGCGTTTGCTGAAAAAGAACTGGACCCACCCGATTGTGATCTGGGCCACGGTGAATTCGGCGTGTCGCTACGCTGTCCTGCGGCTTACAGCCGTGAAATCACATCGTTGTGGTTCGCAACATCTCGTGTCGTTTCTTTCTGTCGCCCACTAGGTGTAGTGTCATCGGTACCCGAAGGCGGTGGTTCAACGGACCGGCCGGCGGCGGGTGGAATCGGCCCGGACGTGGCGTTTCAGGGCTGGTCCTCGGAGTTTGCGCAGGATCATCCGATCGTGCCGGCGCCGCGCCCCGTAAACGGATCACCGGTTGCGGAGCAGTACGCGGAGGGCTCGGCCCGGAGGCAGTGGTCGGACATACGAAGACCGCGAGACACCGCACATTGGCACAGGAGAGAGGGACTCGAATGATCACCGTGTACACCAAGCCCGCTTGCGTCCAGTGCAACGCCACCTACAAGGCCCTCGACAAGGCCGGGGTGGAATACCAGGTCGTCGATATCTCCGAGAACGCCGATGCCCGCGACTACGTGATGGCCCTCGGCTACCTGCAGGCCCCCGTGGTCGTCTCCGGTGACGAGCACTGGTCCGGTTTCCGGCCGGATCGCATCAAAGCCCTGGCCACCGTCGCCGCCTGAGCGCGTCAGGCCCGGAGGCGGTAGCGCAGCGTTACCACGCAGGGCCCGCGCGCCCGCGCCACACAAACAGCCAGGGCGCGGGAGGCCCCGAGGCGGGAGCGCCCCGGGCCCCCCGGGGGCCCCCCCCCCCGCCGCCCCCCCGCCTGGGCGGTGGAGACCGCCGCGTCCGCGAGACCGTCGCGGACGTCCTCCGCGGCCGCGGCATTGGAATCCGAGGTATGGATCGCGATCTCACCCCAGGTCTCGGCGACCCAGTTC